>NZ_CP032050.1:2506785-2825357 GCF_003687485.1 Euzebyella marina
TTAGCCGTCTTTGGGCACCCCTACTATAAAAAAAGCCCCGTGAGGGGCATTTTGCTTTAGATACGCTTCATCTGCTGCTGCATCATCTTAATCTGTTCGGTAAGCATATTGTTTTTATCCAATTTCTTTGCTTCGTTCAGTAATGTAGTTGCCTCTCTTTTCCTTCTTTTTTGCATCGCAATACCGGCAAGACTAAGTTTGGCCATGGCCACATCATAGTCCATGTTAAGGCCTAGCTTAAGTGCTTTGCGAAAATACTTTTCGGCTTGGGTGAGGTTTTTCTGGGAATGAATGATACCGTGTAAATAGTTATAGTAACCTTGTTGTTTGGTAACCAGGGCACCTTCAGGATTTTTAATTTTATCAAGCCATTTTTGGGTGCCATCTAAATCTTGCTTACGCATTCTTAAGAAGGCTAAAAGAATCATCTCATTCCTAAAATACAAGAAAATGAAAATGAGAGAAAGTAGTATTAAGAAGATGCCGTTGCCGATATTACCCTCAACGAATTGATATACCGCATAGGCAATAATCAGACCGGCAATAACAAGTTTTATGTTTTTGTGAAACATTTTAAAAGTGATTAATTGGTTTGTATTTGAGACCCTATAAGTTCGTAGGTTATAATCGATTTTATGGTAGTAGGTATTTCTTGTTCCCCCATCTGCGCCATGGTCGATGCACCTTTTGAAACTCCTTCTACAACCATTTTTTGAATGAAGCCTGAACTTAAATCAGTGGTTATCTGGGTTTTTTGAGAACCCGTTAGCTTCATAGTAGTTGTCGGTTCGCTAACGTTCATGATAACATCTGCCAATCCGCTTATGGTGGCATTTTCTTTAGATAGGTTTTTCAATGTCCAAACATTTTTGGCCTGAAGCTTTCCACCATATTCATTTTTCCAATTACCCCCAATTTTCACCTTGTTCTTGGGGTAAATAAAAGTCATCTGTTTGTAACTGTTGGATAGGGCCTCTGAACCAAATTCCTTCTCCAACGATTTTTTCATCATTTTCAATGAGAACTCATCTTCCAGACCCGATGCTTCCGCCATTTGAGCCACAATATTGTCACCACCCTTAACTTCTAGAATATCGCCATTTTTGGCCAATACCATTTTGACAGGTTTATTTAAAAGGCTATTGAATATTTGAGATTGCATGTCGTCTTCGACCACTTCTTTGGCCTTTACGTTCATCAACTCACCTTGTATGCTAGAGGTCATAACAAGGTTAAGGTCTTTAAATGTTAGGGCGATGTCATAGATACTGTCGCGTTGCCCCAATACCTTGAATTCTAAAATTCCATCAATTTTATTGGTAAGTTCATGGGTCGAACCATCTAATTCTTGGGTGATAATTTGTTGTGCTTCTTGCTTAATAGTGTAAATGGCATCCTTCTTAAGTTTGTATTCCAAGACGGTCTGACCGACACAAGCGGAAGTGAAAAGCAAGGTTGCCAAGAAGCTCAAATAGTGTCTCATAGGTTGATTTTGTTAGAAAAATCAGATTTCGGCAAAAGTAATAAAAACCTATTTCTAGGCCTTGGACAAACTTGAAAAATATTTTTTTAAATGTGTTTGGGAAAGAAAAAACTCTTTGTATATTTGCGCCCAGATTTTTGCGAGAGAAACGCAACATTAGAACTACGAAAAGGATAAGACAATGCCCGGACAGAAAAGAACATATCAGCCATCAAAGCGTAAAAGAAGAAATAAACACGGTTTTAGGGAGCGTATGGCCTCTGTAAACGGTAGAAAGGTTTTGGCCCGAAGAAGGGCTAAAGGAAGAAAAAAACTATCTGTATCTTCTGAGCCGAGACATAAGAAATAAATGATTCTATCAAGAATATGAAATATTAGGTGTTACTTTTTTAAAGTAGCACCTTTTTTTTGGCCTGTAAAGAGATAAACCACTATCTTAATCAATTAAATTTCCAAGCATAAAAGAACACTCAAAATGCCCAAAAGACAAGACTTAAAATCGATTTTAATTATTGGCTCCGGCCCCATCATCATAGGTCAAGCGTGTGAATTCGACTATTCCGGATCACAGGCCCTAAGAAGTTTGAAAGAAGATGGTATCGAAACCATTCTTATCAATAGTAACCCGGCCACCATTATGACCGACCCAACAATGGCGGATCATGTTTATCTGAAGCCGTTGAATACCAAATCGATAATAGAAATATTAAAGAAACACCCCCAAATTGATGCAGTACTGCCTACCATGGGTGGTCAAACAGCGTTGAACCTTTGTATCGAAGCCGATGAAAAAGGTATTTGGGAAGATTTTAATGTAGAAATCATTGGGGTGGATATCAATGCGATCAACATTACCGAAGATAGAGAGAAGTTTCGTGAGCTTATGTTGAAAATCGGTATTGGTATGGCCCCTCAGGCTACGGCCACATCTTTCTTAAAAGGTAAAGAGATAGCGCAAGAATTTGGCTTTCCTTTGGTTATTCGCGCCTCTTATACCCTAGGTGGTGCGGGAGCTTCTATCGTTCACAAACCTGAAGATTTTGATGAACTTCTGAGTAGGGGGTTGGAAATTTCCCCAATACACGAGGTCATGATTGATAAGGCCTTGATGGGATGGAAGGAATACGAGCTAGAGCTTTTGAGGGATAAGAACGATAACGTGGTTATCATCTGTACCATAGAAAATATGGATCCAATGGGTATTCATACCGGAGACTCCATCACTGTGGCACCGGCCATGACCTTATCGGATCGAACCTTCCAAAAAATGCGTGATATGGCCATTCATATGATGCGCAGTATCGGTGACTTTGCCGGGGGTTGTAACGTTCAGTTCGCGGTGAGCCCCGATGATGAGGAAGAAATAATTGCCATCGAAATCAACCCTAGGGTTTCACGTTCTTCAGCTCTTGCTTCGAAAGCTACCGGTTATCCGATTGCAAAAATAGCTTCTAAATTGGCCATTGGTTACCATTTGAACGAGTTGGATAATCAGATTACCAAATCAACTTCCGCTCTTTTCGAGCCTACGCTTGATTACGTGATTGTAAAGATACCAAGATGGAATTTCGATAAATTCGAAGGCTCTGACAGAACTTTGGGCCTTCAGATGAAATCGGTAGGTGAGGTGATGGGCATTGGTCGTTCTTTTCAAGAGGCGCTGCACAAGGCAACCCAATCATTGGAGATCAAAAGAAACGGACTTGGTGCCGATGGTAAAGGGTACAAGAATTACGATCAAATCATACAAAAACTTACCGTACCAAGTTGGGACCGGGTTTTTGTTATCTATGATGCTATTCAATTGGGTATTCCTCTAAGAAGAATTCACGATATCACAAAAATAGATATGTGGTTCTTGAAGCAATACGAAGAATTGCACCTATTGGAAAAGGAAATCTCTACCTATACCATCGCAACTTTGACCAAAGAGCTTATGCTTGAGGCCAAGCAACGTGGTTTTGCCGATAGGCAAATAGCCCATATGCTAGATTGTTATGAAAGTGAGGTACATAAAAAGCGTACCGAAGAAATGAATATCAATAGGGTCTATAAATTAGTAGATACTTGTGCTGCCGAATTTAAGGCGATGACTCCCTACTATTATTCTACTTTCGAGGAAGAAATTGAGAAACCGGATGGTACCCGCTATGTAGAAAACGATAGCGAAGTTACCGACCGTAAGAAAATAGTGGTTCTAGGTTCTGGACCTAACAGAATCGGTCAAGGTATCGAATTCGATTATTGTTGTGTTCATGGGGTGTTGGCGGCTGCCGAATGCGGTTACGAAACCATCATGATCAATTGCAACCCTGAAACGGTATCTACCGATTTTGATACAGCTGATAAACTTTATTTCGAACCAGTATTCTGGGAACATATCTACGATATTATCAGGCATGAAAAGCCCGAAGGTGTAATTGTTCAGTTGGGTGGTCAAACTGCTTTAAAACTAGCTGAAAAGTTATCAAAATACGGTATTAAAATTATAGGTACAAGCTTTGAGTCACTTGACTTGGCAGAAGATCGTGGTAGTTTCTCCGATTTGTTAAAGGCCAATGACATTCCTTATCCTCAATTTGGGGTGGCTGAAACCGCCGATGAAGCTTTACAATTGGCTGATGAATTAAATTTTCCACTTCTAGTGAGACCATCGTATGTATTGGGAGGTCAGGGAATGAAAATCGTAATCAACAAAGAGGAGCTTGAAGAGCATGTAGTTGACTTACTTCGAAAAATACCAAATAACAAGCTGCTTTTAGACCATTATTTAGATGGAGCTATTGAAGCCGAAGCGGATGCAATATGTGATGGAGAAGATGTCTATATCATCGGAATAATGGAGCATATAGAGCCTTGCGGAATTCACTCTGGAGATTCAAATGCCACATTGCCTCCCTTTAACCTAGGAGAGTTTGTGCTGCAGCAAATCAAGGACCACACCAAAAAAATAGCCTTGGCTTTGAATACGGTAGGTCTTATAAATATTCAGTTTGCTATTAAAGATGATAAAGTTTACATTATAGAAGCGAACCCAAGGGCTTCAAGAACGGTACCTTTTATTGCTAAAGCTTACAAAGAACCTTATGTTAACTACGCTACCAAAGTAATGTTAGGAGATAAAAAGGTGAAAGACTTTGAATTCAATCCGCAATTGGAAGGCTTTGCCATCAAGCAACCGGTCTTTTCTTTCAACAAATTTCCGAATGTGAACAAGAACCTAGGTCCTGAGATGAAGAGTACAGGAGAAAGCATTTTATTCATTGAGAGCCTGAAAGATGATCAGTTCTATGATCTTTACGGTAGAAGAAAGATGTACCTATCTAAGTAGGGATTAACTTATAATTGAAGAGGCGACGAATTTATTCGTCGCCTTTTTTATTTAATTGAACCAGACAGCGTATCTCTTTCTTCGTAGCTCTAAAGCTAGTGTCTTTTCCATCTCAAGTGCTTCTTCTCGGCTATAAATCGGGTTGATATGATTGTAGAGACTTGGTCTTAAATACGAACCATATTTTCTTACCAGATTAGAAGATAGGTTGTGTCCTTTGCTATTTCTGTATCCCGTTTTATGCTGTTCAAACCGTTCTTTGGGGGTTTTGCTGGTCATACCCACATACAGACATTCTAAAACTCCATTAAATTGAGGATTTGCTTCCCTGAATTTTCTGTTCTCCGTGAAGACCTTTTTTGAAAGTTCTATAACATAGATATGATAGGTCGTTTTTGGCAAAGGTTTTTGATTTATGTGTCAATCTTAATCCTAAGAAACAGAATTAGTTTCTTCTACATAAAGGTATTTAAAAACAGTATCAAGAAACTCAGGTAGGTTATAGGGCTTATGAATAATATCATTAATGCCCGAATTGATGATTTCTGTCTTGTTTTCATCAAGTTCTACCGCTGTTAATGCCAATATTGGAATATTCTTATCAAACTTTCTAATATGCCGGGTAGCTTCCATACCATTCATATTGGGCATATGAATGTCCATCAAGATCAAATCAAACTTACTTTCTTTACAGATTTCCAAGGCTTCTGCTCCATCATCGGCTAAAGTTGATTTGATTTGGTGCTTTTCTAACGTTTTCTTGGTTACCTTTTGATTTATTTTGTTGTCGTCAACAATAAGTACATGTTTGACCGAAGCTTCATTGGCTCTTTCCTTGCCATTTAATGAAGATGAATTTTTGGGTATATATGGCGCCGTTGGCTCATAAGCCCTCAAGTTGAGATTGAAAGTAAATTTGGCTCCTTTGCCGGGCGCACTTTCAAGTGAAATTTTACTGCCGTATAGTTTCAAAATTTTCTTGACAATGGTTAGGCCCAGCCCGGTACCTTTATAACTATGGTTCTTATTTTCTATTTGAGTAAACTCTTTAAAAATATCTCCTTGTTTGTCCAGAGGAATTCCAGGGCCATCATCCTTCACTACGAATTCGGTCATAAATCGGTCTTTCTTTGATTTTTTGACCAGCTTTAACTCGAGCCAAATATTTCCATTTTCGGTAAACTTAATAGCATTGCCCACTAGGTTGATAAGCACTTGAGAAAGCCGCACCGGGTCGCCTATTAACTTATTCGGAATTCTATCGTCAATTTCTAAATGTAATTGATTTCCGTTCTGTTGTAGACTTGTTTCGAAGGACCTTAAAATATTTTTTAAAAGCGCATTCATCTCATAAGGCACTTTTGAAAGTGTAATGGCATCGGCATCCATTTTACTTAATAAGAGCACATCATTGATCAGGGCGAGTAGGTAGTCGGCAGAAAATTTAAGCGCATCTAGGTCTTCGGAATACTCTTTCAGGTTCTCATCTTCTTTCAACAATGAAGAAATACCAATGACCCCATAAAGGGGCGTTCTCAACTCATGGCTTACGGTCGAAAGAAATTTGGTCTTTACTTTAGACAATTTCTCGGCCTTTTCCCGGGCAATTTCAAGCTCTTGATTCTTTATTTGTAGGTTGGTAATGTACTTTTTTCGTGTTCTGAAAAAAATGACAACCCCTATCAACGACATAACCAAAATGGCTATGGCAATAATTAGTACGGTGGTTAGCGACCGCGACTTTGATATGAGCTCATCAGAATATTCCTGTTCTTTTAGAGCAACCTGAAGATTCTTTTGTGCTTGGGCCAATTCGAATTTGGCACGAGCTTTTTCGGTTTCTTCCAGTTTTTTTAAGGTATACGCCTTTTGTTTATAGTTGTGATATTTATCTAGGTTTTTAAACGCATTTTCGTAGTTGTAGGTGGCACTATATAGTTTGGCAAGATTCTCATAGGCTTCCAGGGCCAAATCCATATGAGCATCCTCATCCGCTAGAGAAGCGATTTTCTCTAGTTTCAATCGGGCCTGGGTATAGTTTTTCTGTGTTAGATAGTACCGACCGTACAACAAGTCGATATACATTTTGTTTAGCGAATCTATTTGTTTGCCCGATAAAGCCTCGGCCTTTTGAAGAAATTGATATGCCTTTTCAGGAGCATTATTGTCAAGGTGGGTCCAAATCAGGTTAACATAGGTGAGATAAATTTCATTATAATCACCCAGCTTTTCATTAATGGCTATACTCTCTTCAAAATATTGAATCGCCTTGTGATAAGTGTTTTTATTTTCGGAATAAAGAATACCCAGATTCAGTGTTCCCCAGGCGATTAGGCTATCTTTACCGATAGTTCTTGCCAGGGCCAAAGCCTTTTCTGAATAAATTTTTCCTTGGATGCTGTCATCGGTTTCCGTGTAGATTCCTCCTAAAATATCATAACCTAGAAACTCGTATACAGGTCTCTCAAACTCTTTTCCTTTCTCTATAAGCAAAGAGGCGTATTTGATAGCATCTTTATACTGATATACGTCGTATGCTTGGTTTGACCGATCAACGTAAGACTGAAGTGTATCTAATTGCCATTCAGGTTGCTCTTGGGAAATGGCAACACTGGCAAATAAAAAAAAAGCAAAGATTGTGGGGAGCCGTATTACTTTCATAAGTGATGCAGACCCTAGGTGAATGGGGAAGGTCTTTTTTTAATCTACTAATATAAGCATTTGCTATGGAAATGGATAGTAAGATACCCGTGTTTAGAGGTTTGGGTCGAGCTGCTCTACCGACTTAGTCTTCTACATTCACGCCTTCGGTGGTGAACGAGAATGCCTGCGAGCCTAAACCGCCTACCATCACCGCTTGAAACAACGGATTTAGTTTTTTCTTGCCGTACCAATGAATAATAAAATTCGCGCCGCTACCCCCAGAATCGTCTTGCTGTTCGATTACATAATCAATAGTTTCCATGGGGCGCAAATAAATGGTTTGGTCTATATAACTGCGCACCAAATCACCTTGGGTATTGAAGTAATCTATTTTATTGATGAAAAGACTGTCTTTACTACTGGTGTTACGAATGCTCAGCGTTGCGGTAAGTAAGGTTCGCGAATCTCTGGTTTGATTATAGATGTCGGAGTATATCGGAACATAGACTTCATGAATTTTTGAAGGATTTTCCTTTTGGTCTACCTTTCGGTTCAAGGCATGCTCATCTAAAATTTCAATGGTGGCATCGTTCTTTTGATTCTCTTTACAAGAATGAAAAAGTAAAAGCACCGTTACTATTGTTGTTAAATATAAGATGCTTTTACTTTTCATAATACTAGTTGTTTTCTTTGCCTAAATAGGTCTAAGTCGATCGCTTATTCCCACTCGGTATGAAAAATACCCTCTTGGTCCAACCTTTCGTAGGTATGTGAGCCAAAATAATCTCGCTGCGCCTGTATCAGGTTCAACGGAAGACGTGTAGAAGTGTAAGCATCAAAATAGGTCAGTGAATTGGAGAGGCCTGGTAACGGAATTCCATTTTGGGCCGCATGAGCCACCAATTTTCTTGCGGAGTCCACCGTACCTTTTATTTTTTCTACAAATGTCGAAGATAACAATAGGTTGGGTAGATTAGGCTCTTCGTTAAAGGCTTCCGTAATATCGGCCAATAAGGCTGCCCGAATGATACAACCTTCACGCCATATCTTCGCAATAGTGGCAATATCAAGATTGTATTTGTATTCTTTAGATGCATCGGCCAATTGATGAAGACCTTGCGCATAGGTGATAATGAATGAAAAATAAAGCGCTTCCTCAGCTAATTTTTCAAGTTCGTTTTTATCTATTTTTTCGGTTTCAGGCTTATCGTAAAGGTCGTCGGCCTTAATTCTTTCGTCCTTCAAGGCAGAAATTTCACGCATACTGACCGCGATATCTATAGAAGGAACGGGAATACCTAGGTCCATAGCGTTTTGGCTGGTCCATTTTCCCGTACCCTTTTGTTTGGCCTTATCCGAAATTTGGTCTAAAAGTCCTAATTTGCTTAGGTTCAAATCATCTTTTTGGATGAAGATTTTAGAAGTTATCTCTACCAAAAATGATTGAAGACGACCCTCGTTCCATTTGGAATAGACAGTATGTAGTTCTTCGTTTGAGAAATCACCGGCCTTCTTAAGAATATCATAGATTTCAGAGGTCAATTGCATCAAACCGTATTCAATGCCATTGTGAACCATTTTCACGTAGTTTCCTGAAGACTTTGGACCTAAATAGGCTACGCAAGGCTCGCCATTGTATTTGGCGGCTACCGCTTCAAAAATAGGCTTGATATGGTTGTAGGCTGATTTTGAGCCTCCCGGCATGATGCTAGGGCCTAGTCTCGCACCTTTCGCGCCACCTGATACTCCGGCCCCAAAGAAATTGATGGCCTTTTCTTGTAAATACTCTTCACGTCTATCGGTGTCGGTAAAAAATGAGTTTCCACCATCAATGATAATATCGCCACGGTCGATATGGGGCAATAGACTTTCTATGACCGAATCGACAATTTTACCGGCAGGTACCAACAACATGATTTTTCTAGGCTGCTTCAGCGAGCGAACAAATGTTTTTATGCTGGTAGATGCGTTTACTTTAGCTTCATTTCCTCCCTCTTCCTTTAAGGCGTTCACCTTTTCAGCATCTAAATCATGACCATAGGCAGAAAACCCATTGTCAGCTACATTTAATATAAAGTTTCGTCCCATGACACCGAGACCTACTAAACCAAAATCATATTTGTCCTCCATGTGTAAATTTTATTTTGTCTGAAGTGTTCCTTAAACTCTACGGAACCGTTCCAAAATTAAATGAAAATTATGAGACAAAAGATTAAGTTCAGGTAAACTCGTTGGTATTCGCTTTACTTTTAAATACTTTTACGACTTTAATTTTTCCTCCTTAAGATGAATAAAACAGAAAATCAGATTCTTGTGATATTTGGTGCGTCTGGCGACCTTACAGCCAGAAAATTGGTACCTGCACTTTATAATCTATACGTGGCCGACCAGCTACCTGACAATTTTGTAGTGCTTGGCGCCAGTCGCAGTGATATGACCGATACCCAGTTTCGAAACAGGGTGGTTTTAGAAAGCTCTTATTTAAAAGATAAGATCAAAGACCAAGATGCAGACTATATCAACACCTTTGCCAATAAGTTTTTCTACGAAGATCTTGGGGGTAGTTATGATACCGATTACCAACGATTACGTACTAGGGTCGAAGACTTGAAAAACAAATATCAGACTTCAGGTAATATTATTTACTATCTGTCGACCCCGCCAACACTTTATGAAACCATTGCACAGCGTTTGGCCGATGCCGGTATGAGTACCCAAAATCACGGGTGGAAACGATTGGTGGTCGAAAAGCCATTTGGTTATAGTTTGGAGACTGCACAGCAATTAAACAAGGGGCTGCAACAGTTTTTTAAAGAGCATCAGATATACAGAATTGATCACTATCTGGGTAAGGAAACGGTTCAAAACCTTTTGGTGACCCGTTTTGCCAATAGCATATTCGAACCCTTATGGAACCGTAACTATATACACCACGTTGAGATTACGAATGCTGAAAAAGTGGGTGTTGAAAAAAGAGGAGGTTATTACGATAAATCGGGGGCTTTGCGAGATATGTTCCAAAACCATCTGTTACAGATTGTCTCGTTGGTCGTTATGGAACCACCGATTAGTGATGCACCCGAAGATATTCGAGATGAAAAGGTCAAGGCATTGAAGTCTCTTCGAATCATGAACGACGAGCAGACCTTGTTCGATAACACTATTCGTGCGCAATATACCAGTTCAGTAATCGACGGAAAAGAAGTTAAGGGCTACCGTGAAGAGGAGGGAGTCGATAAAAATTCGACCACGGAGACCTATGCCGCTATAAAGTTTTTTGTTGATAACTGGAGGTGGAAAGATATACCTTTCTATGTGAGAACGGCCAAAAGAATGCCAACCAAGGTGACCGAAGTGGTCATTCATTTTAAGACGCCGCATCATCAGATTTTTAAGGATTCTGGTGTGCATGATAAAGATAATAAGCTGATAATCAGAATTCAGCCTGACGAGGGCATTTTGGTGAAATTCGGGGTTAAAGTACCGGGCCAAGGCTTTAAGGTAGAGCGTGCCAACCTAGACTTTTATTACTCAAGTTTGGTAGAGACCCACGTAATGGATGCCTACGAACGATTGTTGCTTGATGCGATGCAAGGCGACGCCACTTTATATGCTAGGGCTGATGAAGTAGAGGCCGCTTGGGAATTTGTTGATCCAATTCTTAAGTATTGGGAAGATGGCAAAGATGTTAGAATGTACGGGTATGCTTCTGGAGTCTGGGGACCAGAAAACTCCAACGACCTAATCGAAGGTATCGGTGAATGGCGTAACCCAGGGCCTAATCTAACCGATGACCCAGGCTTTTGCGTCATCTGCTAACCAATACAGTATTGATTTTATAAAGAGAATATGGAATTAAAGATATATAAAGACAAACAGGAAGTAGCGGCGGAGTTTTCTAACTTTTTTGCTGATAAAGTGAACGAAAGTGATTCTTTACATGTGGCGCTGTCCGGCGGAAGTACTCCTAAAATTGTTTTTGATGTACTTGCCAGGGAGTTCGGTTCTGATTTAGATTGGAACAAAGTTCATTTCTATTGGGGCGATGAACGCTGTGTTCCTCCGACCGATGATGAAAGTAACTATAAAATGACTGTAGAGCACTTGCTTTCAAAAATTGAAATTCCCGAAGAGAATATACACCGAATAAAAGGTGAAAATGAGCCAAAGGGCGAAGCTGTTCGGTATTCTGAAGTTATAGAGCAATATCTAGCGGAATCAAACGGTATTCCCGCATTCGATTTGGTCATTCTTGGTATGGGCGATGATGGCCACACAGCCTCTATTTTTCCGCATGAGATTGATCTTTGGCACTCAGAAAAGACTTGCGAAGTAGCCGTTCATCCAGATTCTGGTCAAAGACGGATCACCATAACCGGCAAAATTATCAATGCGGCTGCTACGGTTGCTTTTTTGGTAACAGGAGAAGGTAAAGCTGAAAAAGTGGGTGAAATTGTTCGAAGAACAGGAAGCTTTAAAGATTATCCGGCAACCTTGGTAGCACCTACATCGAACAATCTATACTGGTTTTTAGATGATGCGGCGGCGGCTAATCTGAGTTAAGAGAGAGTCTCGGAAAAGGCTTGAAGGCCAACATTTAATGCAACGAAAGTTTTACATTTTCATCTTTTAGGCCTTCTAGATGCTCTTTCATGTTAAAGTGCGAGCTTTCAAATTGAGTGTCTCTGATAAAGGCTTCTTCCTTTCTTTTCTTGCTTCTGGCAAAGCGTCTTACTCCCTGCTCGTTTTCTAAAATTAAACCGGGAATGGAAATACTCTTGCCATCTTCATCTTTGGCAACCATAGTGAAGTAAGAAGAATTGCAGTGCCTTTTGGTGCCTTTGGTAATGTTTTCCGATTCAACGCGAACGCCCACCACCATTGAGGTTCTACCTGTATAGTTGATAGAGGCCCTTAAGGTCAAAAGTTCGCCTACCTCCACAGGATGTAAAAAATCTACCCGGTTTACAGAGGCGGTAACACAATAACATTGCGAATGTTTGGAGGCACAGGCAAAAGCAATTTGGTCCATCAGGTTCAGTATATGGCCCCCATGTACTTTACCTCCGAAGTTGGAGTGGGAAGGTAACATCAATTCGGTTATGGAAACCCGTGATTCGTGGGCACTTTTAAATTCTTGCATCAGTTTCTAAAATGAGGGGATTGCTCTTTTTCGACTTTTGTAATAAAGTATTTGGTGTCTCCTAGCCAAAAGAAGGTAGCAAAGCGTTCGGTATAATAAAGTTTTACGTATTGACCCTGATATTCTTGTAACTGATCGATAACCTCTTTATCCTTATCCAAAATGGAAAAGGAAAATATTTGCGCTCCGGAAATACCTTGACTGATTTCTCCTTCCCAAGTTTTGACAAGAACACCTTTGTGACTGATTTTTATGAGTTCACCGGAGCGAATGCCATCACTATAGGGAACAAAATATATAAAGGCATAAACCAGGGCAAAAAGGGCCAGAATAATGCCGAGAGTTATTAACAACGATTTTTTCATAAAGCGGATTACTTAGAAATTAACTGAAATTGGTACTAAGTTTAAAGGTTGAGTCTTCCTGAGGTGCCCGATTCGGTTTCCATATCCTCAAAATCATCATCTTTCGCCCTTTTTAAAATTGGCTCTGGCAATGACTTTTTGGCTTTTGCCCCCATTTTTTTGAGTTTCTGAATGCTGGTAATGATGTTTCCTCGACCCTCGAACAATTTGTTCATGGCCCCTTTGTATTCCGATTTGGCATCGTCCATTTTTTTGCCCACTTTGGTCAAGTCAGATACAAAGCCTTCAAATTTATCGTATAAGGCGCCCGCTTGCCGAGCTATTTCTATCGCATTCCGTTGCTGTTTTTCATTGTTCCACATACTGTCAATGGTACGTAAAGTGGCCAATAAGGTCGATGGCGTAACTATGACGATATTTTTTTCAAAAGCCTTGTTGTAAAGGGTATTATCATTGTTGATGGCAATGGCAAAAGCAGGTTCAATAGGTACGAACATCAACACAAAATCAGGACTATCCATTTCGTAAAGATCCTCATATTTTTTGGCCGATAATTGGTCGACATGTTTGCGAAGCGAGTTGATGTGGTCTTTTAAAAATCTCTCTTTAAACTCGTCTTCTGCATTTACAAAACGTTCATAATCGGTCAGTGACACCTTAGAATCGACTATCATTTTCTTTCCATCGGGAAGATTGATAATCACATCGGGCAAAACCCTAGTTCCATCTTCACGTGTAAAACTTTGCTGTACGGAATATTCCCTATCTTTTTCAAGACCTGATTTTTCAAGAACGCGCTCTAAGACCAATTCCCCCCAATTACCTTGCATTTTACTATCCCCTTTAAGGGCTTTTGTCAAGTTTTCTGCCTCTTGTGTAATTTTAAGGTTTTGAGTCTGAAGGTTCAATAACTGCTCTTTTAAGGCAGAATGTATGCTTATATTCTCTTTCTGACTTTCTTCAACCTTTTTCTCAAAGAGTTGAATCTTTTCATTAAGAGGAGTCAGTATATCTTTGATATTCTTTTCGTTACGTTCGGTAAACTTTAGGCTCTTTTCTTCCAGTATTTTATTGGCCAGGTTTTCAAACTCTTTGGTGAACCTTTCTTGAAGTTTCTCAACTTCCAATTTCTGTTCGCGATTTTTTGCCTCCAGATTTTCTAAATCTGCTTGGTACCTTACAATTTGATTGCCCAGTTGTTCTTTCTCACCTTGCAGGTTCAATCTATGTTCTTCAGCTTCCCTCAGGCGCTGTTCCATAGAGGAAAGATTGGCGTGTAGTTGCTGTTCTCTTTCTTCAAGCGCACTTTGGCTCGATTTGGTCTTTAATGATTGTATGTAAACCCCTAAAAAATAGCCTAGAAAGATACAGGCAAGGCCAATCAAGAGGTATATGAGATATTCGTTCATTTGTTGTACCTAGTGTTCGAAGTAAAGATACAAGTTTGACGGAAAAGGTAATCAACCTTCTTACGTTACTTTTTGATCTTAAAGGTGCCTGTTTCAGGGTCGAAAACTACGGTATCTTTTGGGAAGATATTCTCAAAAGACTTGTTTTCAATTAATTCACAAGGTTGGCCAAAAGGGTTGTTCTGACCATCAAGTAAAATCATTTTATCACATAATTGAATGGCCATATCTATTTCATGAGTGGTGTAAATGATGGTCTTTTGAGTGTTTTTGGCTATTTCTTTCAATAGCTTTAATATTCTAACCTTATGAAAGAGGTCTAAATGGGTAGTGGGCTCATCTAGTAGTATGATGGAAGTGTCTTGAGCCAATGCCCTGGCAATCATCACCCGTTGTAGCTGGCCATCGCTTAACTCGTAACATTTCTTATGTTGGATGGACTCTAGGTCGAGATTGACAATGGCATTTTTCACTTGAATTTTGTCATCTTCGGTAAGAGTACCTATCCAGTTGGTATAGGGTTGTCGCCCCAACATGACCAGTTCCAATACAGAAAGATTTTTAGAGGCCAGCGACTCGGTCAAAACCACGCTCATCTTTGTGGCCAGCTCTAAAGAATTGTAGGAACCAATTTCCAGTCCATCTACTAAAACACTTCCAGAAATATGATTTTGCATGTGGGCCAGCGTTCTCAGCAATGTCGACTTTCCGACACCATTGATTCCAATAATTGAGGTGAAATCACCTGTATTTAACGAAAAATCAATATTACTAACAATAGGTACACCCTTGTAACCAATTGATAGTGCTTTTGCTTCCATTGACTTATGTTCGCTCGCTTGCCCTTTCATTAAAAAACCATTTTTCTTTTTCGAAGTAAAAGCCAAATAACTACGGGTGCACCTATGATACTGGTAATAGCGTTGATGGGTAAAACGCTTTCCGAGCCCGGTAGCTGAGCCACCGTATCACAAATTAAAAGTACAATTGCGCCGAAAAGTATGACCGCCGGAACCAAAACTCGGTGATTGGTCGTTTTAAAAATTTGTCTTGCCAAGTGTGGCACTGCAAGCCCTAAGAATGCTATGGGGCCGGCAAATGCCGTAACGCTTCCGGCCAACAAACCCGTTGCCAGAATTATCATATATCGTGATTTTTTGAGATGAATACCCATAGTTTTTGCATAGCTTTCTCCTAAAAGCAGGGTGTTCAAAGGTTTTATACATAAAATACTCAATAAAATTCCGATAACTGTTAAGGATGCTAAAATGGACAATTGTCCCCAAGTTAAATTTCCTACAGAACCGAACGACCAATAAACGTATTGTTGAAGTTTTTCTGCCTGGGTAAAATAGGATAGTACGCTTACCACCGCCCCCGTAATACTACCAAACATGAGACCAATGATTAAAAGGGCCATGGTATCCTTAACCTTTGAGGCTACGATCACCACGGCAAAAAGCACAAGAAAGCTACCGATACTAGCGGCTATGGCCAGAGAAATATCGTTTATATATGCAATGGAAACGTAGCTGGTTATGAACGAAGAGCCCATAATCAATAAGGCCGCACCTAAACTTGCCCCAGAACTAATACCGAGTACAAACGGACCTGCCAAAGGATTTCTAAACAGGGTTTGCATCAACAGCCCGCTTAATGCAAGAGCGGCTCCCGATAACATTGCTGTAATGGCCTTGGGTATTCTGTAATTGATAATAATGTATTCCCATGAAGAATTTTCGATGGTAGATCCAAAAAGAATCGAGAAGATATGCTTGAAGGGAATGGTTACAGAGCCCAAACTGATATTCAGCACAAAAGCACCCATCAATAAAAATGCAAGAATTATAAATGAAGTGCTATGTGTTTTTAATGGCATCACCTATTGTAAAGGTTTGAAAAAGTAGAGTTGGTGGTCAGGTAGAACTTCAGGGTGAAAAATATGAATGAGGTCTTTAAGAACCATATCGGGTCTATTAGGTGCCAATTCATAATACAACAAACCACCCATGGGGCCTTTTGCGATAGTATTTGAGTATACCGATTTGTTTTTGAAGGCATCAAATTGGCCGTAATGGCGGTTTGCCTCCAGCATTTCATTGTAACCGACATGCATAGAAGGGTTCAGCCAAAATTCAGCAGTTTTTGCCTTTTCCAAAACAGATTCTAAGCTTAATGAGAGTCCGCCGGTTTCTTTGCTATCGGCCCAAAGGTAGTCTGCTTTGGCATCCTTTAAAAATTGAGACATCCAACTGTTTCCACCGGCTACGTGCCACACGTCTTTATAGAGCCCTCCCGTTAGTACCGTTGGTCTTTTAGAAACGTTTTCGACCAATTTTTTGGTCTCTAGGTAAGAATACTCGATATCCTTAAAAATGGAATCTGCTTTTTGTTCCAGCTCAAAGAACGGAGCAAAGAACTTGATCCATTCGGCTTTTCCGAGAGGGGAGTTCTCCGTCCAATCTCCATTATAAACTATAGGAATATTAGATCTCTCAATGGTCTGATAGGCTTTATTTTGATTGTTGATGCCAAAGCCTACAACAACTTCTGGTCGCAGCTCTATGACCATTTCGGTATTGATCGATTCGTTGCTGCCCAATTCTTTTATAGCGCCATTGCTTATTCTCTTTCTCGTTTCCATAGAAGAAATAAGCGAGGTATTGGGGAAACCAACCAATGTTTCGCTCACCCCAAGGGCTTCTAGAGAAGGAATGTGTGTGGTAGAAGTTACGACCATTCTTTCTACAGGTACAGGTATTATAGCATCGTAGGCATTGCGATCTAAAGTGATTGCAGCTAGTTTCGTTTTTGGAACCAGGGCATAAGAATACACTTTCTCGGCACCTACCCACGCCGAAGATACTTTTAAAACAGTTATATCCCCCGACCTTTCAATTTCAAAACCGGTGGCATAGCTGACAACCTCGTTTGTTGGGTCAATTTCAGATGGAGATTCTTTTTTATTGTCACTTTTACATGAAAAGAAAAAAATCAATAGGGCAGCGAGAAACAGATTTTTCAAGATAGTACGATTAATGCCTTCAAAAGTAGTATTATTTGATCTTTCGAATAAAAGATTAAACAAAATGTTTATTTTCGCCGCGAATATGGTTGCTATCTTTTTAGAGAGGATAGGATTAAAAGGGAATCCGGTGTAAATCCGGAACTGTTCCCGCAACTGTGAGCTTTGCCCGTGGGTGGCCGACATTACTTCAAAACCACTGATTAGATTCAGTTCTAATTGGGAAGGTAAATGACGGTACGCAAGTCAGGAGACCTGCCAAATTCGTTAACCCTTATTTGTTTGACTTTCGGGTAAAAAGTCTTTCATGGTATGAACTATTTACAGCGTTTACTTTTGGTCGGCCTCTTGCTGTTCGGTAAGCAAGTTTTTGGGCAAACGGACAGTGTTACGGTGCTCGATGAAGTTATCTTGACAGATGTAAGGCTCTTGCATTTTTCCAATAATAACACAACCGTATTAAAAGATTCTGTGCTAAAAAGAAACGGTAGTTCCCTAACCGATTTACTTCAATTCAATTCAGGTATTTATTTAAAAGAAAACGGATTGGGTATGGTTTCATCCCCGTCATTTCGGGGCACGAATGCCTCACAAACGGCAGTGGTATGGAACGGAATCAATATTAATTCTCTGTTGACGGGTCAGGTCGATTTTAACACTATTGTACCAAGCAATTACGATGATGTACAGATAAGAAAGGGTGGTGGTAGTGTACAGTTTGGCAGTGGAGCAATCGGCGGAAGTATTCACCTTCAAGATCAAATACAATTCAATTCCGGTCTTGAAAATGAAATAGAATTGTTCTATGGAAGTTTTGAAACCCGAGGGGTCGATTACAGGATTTCGAAGGGTTCGGATCAATTTACTTTCGGCTTTGGGGTGAACTACAGGGCTTCTGAAAACGACTATAAATATTTGGGCACGGACCAAAAGAATGAAAATGGTGATTTTGAGACCATCAACATTAATGGAAAAGTCGGATATAAGATATCTGATAAGCAGCTTTTAAAATTCTATCACCAAACCTTTCTTGGGGACCGGAATTTTTCCGGCACTTTAACGGCACCATCAAACTCTAAGTATAAAGATTACAATACTAGAAACCTTTTGGAGTGGAATCACTTTAAAAATAATCAGGTGCAAAGGTTAAAAGTGGGCTATCTGTACGAGAAGTATAAATATTTCGGAAACAATGATAGACCGGAATTCAGTTTCGGACAAACGAATACTTTCTTGGCAAACTACGATTATAAGATTACGGTCAAGAATTTGATTTTTGATGCGATTGCCGATTTTAACCATGTAAACGGTAAGGGGTCTTCGGTTGCAGATGCTAAAAGAAACACATTTGCGGGTACATTACTTTTTAAGCACAATGTCTCCAGTAATTTAAGTTATGACTTGAATATCAGAAAAGAGTTTGTGAACGATTTCGATAGTCCGTTGGTGTACGCCTTGAATTTAGAGTATCGGCCAAATAAAAAAAATATCCTTTACGTAAATGGATCTAAAAATCATAGGGTTCCTACTTTTAATGAAATTTACTGGATTACTGGCGGAGGCTCTAGCGGTAACCCCGAAATTCTTCCTGAATCTTCGTATCAACTTGAAATCGGTCACGCCTTGCTTTACAGCAAGTGGCAATTTAAAGGGGCCGCCTATTATATTTCTTCGGAGGATCGTATTCAATGGAGACCTAATGATTCAGGGATATGGACACCCATCAACATAAGTGAAGCAAGCAATTACGGTCTAGAAGTTTCCTTTAAATACGCAGAAAGCTGGGGACAACATCATTTGGTATGGGATAGCGGCTATTTCTATACGCAAGCCAGAAATGATGAAACCAACAACGATCTAATGTATGTGCCAAAGCACAAAGCGACCTCCAATATAAGTTGGAGTCATCTTAATTGGAAGTTGTTTTATCAACTTTTCTATAACGGCAGTGTTTATACCACTTCTGATAATTCTGATGAGCTACCTGACTATTCCGTATCCAATTTGGGGGTGTCAAGAGAGTTTAAATTGAATAAAGATTTAGACTTCACAGCGAAGTTTCAACTAAATAATATCTGGAACAAAAATTACCAAAATGTGGCCTTTAGACCCATGCCCGGTAGAAATATGCAACTAAAATTAAATCTAAACTTTTAAAAATATGAAAATGAAATTCAATAAACTGTCCGTTTTAGTGGTATTATCCACTTTGTTCGTCACTGGTTGTTCAGATGATGATAACGCACCCATAATCGATGAAACACCGATAGAAGAAGAACCCCCTGTGGAAGAAGAGCCACCAGTCGAAGAGGAAACCCCAGATGCATACGAAAACGGTATATTAATTGCCAATGAAGGCCCTTTTAATAATGGAACGGGAACCGTCACATTTATATCAGAAGACCTTTCCGTAACCGAACAAGATATATTTAATAAGGTAAATGATGAAGACTTGGGTAATATAGTTCAATCAATGGCCTTCAATGATTCCATAGCCTATATCGTGGTCAACAACTCCCATAAAATTCAAGTGGTGAATAGGTATACTTTTGAAAGCGTAGCTGTAATTGAAGAAGATTTACTGAACCCGCGCTATTTTACCGTTTCCAATGGCAAAGGTTATGTCACCAATTGGGGTGACACCTCGGATGAGGAAGACGATTTTATAGCAATCATAGATTTAGAAGGTCATACAGTAACAAATACCATACCTGTAGAATTAGGGCCAGAGTCAATTTCGGCTAATGAGAATTATGTATATGTAGCCCATCAAGGAGCCTACGGACAAAATAATAAAGTATCTGTTATCGACCCAACGACAGACTCCGTTTTAAAAACCATTGAAGTAGGTGATTTGCCCAACTCAATGCAATGGGATGCGCAAGGTAATCTTTGGGTACTTTGCGGAGGAGCCCCTTCTTACGCCGCTGAGGAAACAAATGGGGCATTGGTTCAGATTGATGCAACTACCAATGAGATAAGCCAAACTTTTGATTTTACGACCATTCAACACCCGGGAGGTTTGAATATTGATGGAAACGAGCTGTATTATGCATTAGCTGGTGGCGTATACTCAATTAGCACAGATGCTACTGAATTACCGACAGAACCTTATATAGATGGTGTTTCTTTCTATTCAATGACCGTTAATGAAGGTAAGTTGTACGGTACCGATGCCAAGGATTATGCCAGTCAAGGAGATTTACTTATTTATGACTTGGAAACTAAAACATTGACGAACACTCTTGCTGCAGGTATTATTCCTACAGGAGTTTATTTCAATTGATGGATTCGCTTAAAGCTTGCTCTTTTCTACCGGCTGTTACCCAAATGATGTATGACTTGGGTCTTCAAGAGCATTTGAAGGGAGTTACCTTTGAATGTCCGGAAATCGCCTTGCGGGAAAAAATGCCGGTGGTTAGATGTGTGCTTGAGGGGAAAAATTATTCGAGCAAACAGATAGATACCTTTTTTACCGAAAGCAAAAAGGAAGGTAAGAAGCTGTATTATGTAGAGGAGGACCTACTGCACGAAATAGCGCCAGATATTGTTTTTACCCAAGAGGTCTGTGATGTTTGCCAAATCGATTTGGAATGTACCATGCAGGCAGTTTCCAAACTTCCGGTGCAGCCACAGGTAATATCGATTAGCCCGCAGGGTCTTGATGATGTATTTGAAAATGCATTGACTATAGCGAAAGCTTTTGATAGGGAAGAACTGGCCTATGATTATTTAGGAAAACTTGATAAGCGAATTGATGCCGTAGTAGATGCATTGCGAAAGGCCAAAGTAAGAACAAAAAAGGTACTTCTTTTAGAGTGGTTGAACCCAATTTATAACTGTGGCCATTGGATACCCCATCAGATTGGTCTGGCTGGGGGTGTAGATATGTTATCACATCCTTCAGGCGACAGTACGGTTACCCCTTGGGAGAAGATTAAGCAATATGACCCAGAGGTAATCGTGATAGCACCTTGCGGTTTTAGTGTAGAGAGAACTTTCAAAGAAATGCATACGCTCTTATTACAAGAAGGCTGGCCCTCTTTAAAGGCGGTCAGGTCAAACAATGTGTTTGTGGCCGATTTTGAGCTTTTTACACAGTCATCGGCAAGAACGTTGGTTGATGGTATTGAGCTTCTAGCGGGATTATTTCACCCGAAAGCCATTTCAATTCCCTCGAGGTTACGAGCGAGGTACAAACGATTTTATGAATAGAAAAGGCCCTTTTTAAGGGCCTTTTATCTTTTACCAAATTACCGGAGGATCGCTAATAAACATATTATCTTTTAGCGGATCGTACATTTTAGAATTGGTAATAGGTTTTGCAGGTAGTTGCACATCGAAAGCTCTTTTAGCGGATGTTCCTGAAATTTCGCTTAATGCCCTTTCTAAAAGGGGTTCGTTTAAATCGCCCAATACTCCCAAATTGGTCAAATCTTCATCTAGTTCAATATCGGGGGTCAGACCGGCAGTATAATCGGAAAATCCATCGGCATTTTCGTTTCGACCCAAGAGAGGCTGTATGGCCCATCGGTTTTTAGAACTAATCTTACTGGTTCTTTCTGGGCTATAAATGTAATTATTGTCTCTATCATCTACCAAGGTGGTGGAAAACTCGTTCTTTCCTCGAGTCGTCTCACCAATTTGAATAACATCAACATAAGGCTCAAGACCATTAATGACCAATTCACTGGCAGAAGCAGAACCCGTAGTCGTTAAGATGTAGACTTTATTTAAATTCAAAGAATTGATTTCGGTTCCTTTCTTGGTTTTATTGGCAAAATACCGTTTCAGGTCGGTGCCGCTATCCTCAAGAACCTTTTGATATTTATCGTTATATCGGGCCTTTAAAAATACATCTTTGGTATTGGTGCCATAAATCATACTTGAAAGTAAAATAGCGGTATTTACCGAACCGCCCGAGTTATAGCGTAGATCTAAGACCAAATCGGTCACTCCGTTTGATTTGAACCTCCCAAAAATAGCATTGAGTTCTTCGTCGAATTCATCTATGAAGCCTGTATATACCAAGTAGCCTATTTTCGAAGACCCCATCTCAATAATCTCGTTCAAAAAAATGGGATTTTCTTGTAAACCGACCTCTTTTGTTAGAGTTATTTCTGTTTCATTCGCTACAACCTCTCCATCTACTATATCGCCCATAGTAAGGGTGTAGGTATCACTTTCACCAAATAATAATGAAGAATAATTGGTGTCGGTCAAAGTGGTTCCGTTGACGGCGGTGAAAATATCGCCTCTTTTGATGGGTTTGGCGGCAGCATCTGAATTTTCAATGATATACTGTACATATCCAAAAACTTCGTTTGAACCTTGAATACGAACAAGACCGAATATGAGTCCATTGCTTTTGGTGATGCCCGATAATGACTGTGTAAGTGTTACATAGTCATCGGAGTAGAAGCTAAAACGGTCTTCGGAAAAGAGTAATTGATTGTCGAAAAAGGCGCCTGGTTCACTTTCCGATTGTAAAAATTCAGTGTAAGCAGCAGAACCTTCAGAGGTATCAGGAAATCTGGAATCGGAAAGGTTTTCAACATCCTCTTGCCAGAAATACCAGAAGTTCATGGCCTTCCACATAAAATCTTGTACTTCTACTCCTGCTGCGGGATCTGGATCAACCGTATCAGGAATTGAAAAATCATCATCTTGAACACACGAAACAAATAATAAAAGGGGAATCACCAGCCCCCAGGTGAAATTCTTCATCAATTAAATTTTAAGGTCAGAATGAAATAAGAAAGTAGCTTCTCCATAATCACCAACGTAAAAGCAATTGTATTATTTTCAGGTGTTTAGTTAAAATGATGTGATTAACCCATCCATAAACATATTGTTCTTTCCGGGCTGGTACATTTTGGAATGTGTTAAAAAATCGGCAGGATAAGGTTCTGCCGCTTGATATTTAGCCGTTCCTCCTGAAATGATAGAAAGGGTGAGGGCTAAAAGGGGTTCGTTTTCATCACCTAGCACACCTAGGTTTTCAATGTTTTCGGACAACTCGTGGTCAGGTACCAAGCCTTGGGTATAGTCTGAAAACCCATCGGCATTCTCGTTTCTTCCTAACAGGGGTTGAATGGCCCAACTATTATTTGGATTGATCTGATTGATTCGGTTCGGGTTATAAAGAAAATCTCCTTCTGGGTCGTCAACAAAAGTATTCGAAAATTCATTTTTGCCAACGGTGGTCGTACCTATTTGAACAACATCAACGTACGGTTCTAGACCATTAATGACCAGTTCACTGGCAGAGGCCGTATTATCGGTAGTAATTACATATACCCTTGAAAGTTCGAGGGTGTTCAAAGGAGTTTCAGAGTCGTAAGTAACATCGGTGAAATTGTCGGCCGTACTGAACTGCTCTTGCAACTTAGCATTAAAACGGGGCCTTACAAATACTTCGTCGGTTTTGGCACCGTAGACCGAACTGGCTATCTGTACTGCAGAAGTTACTCGGCCACCCGGGTTGTATCGAAAATCGAGAATAAGTTCATCGATACCTTCTGATTTGAAAGTACCGAACACTTCGTTCAGTTCATCATCATAGGCGGCTAAAAAGCCGTTATACATCAGGTATCCTATTTTGATTCCGTTCTGTTCAATTATTTTATTGACCAAAATGGGGTTTTCAGAGAAGTTTTCAATTTTGGTCAGGGTAACTTCTTTGTCGTTACCAACAATATTGTCATTCACCAAATCGGCCATATTAAGGGTGTAAGTAGCATCTTCTCCGAAAAGTAGCCCTGCATAGTTCTCGATGGTTAAATCTTGGCCGTTAACTCCGTTAAAGAACTCACCTCTTGAAATATCTTGTTCCGAAGCGTTTGAGTTGGGCATAATATAATTGACCACCCCAAAAACATCAATTTGGTTATTGCCCAAATAGAGATTGAATTCTAGACCGTTACTTCTAGAAATGCCTGCCAATGAATTTAACAAGTCTTCGTAATTATCGACTACGGCACTGAACCGGTCTACGGCAGCTGCCTCACCAACGGCTTCTACATGATTGTTGCACAAATCTTCGTAAAAGAAAGCGGCCGGGTCATCTTGAGATGCCAAAAATTGAATGTAACTCGGGTCGTTAGGCCCGGTGAACTTGTTGTCGGCAAGATTTTCTACATCTCCCTGCCAAAAATAAAAGATGTTCATGGCCTGCCACATAAAGTGCTGCGCAGGATAGTCTTCGGCAGTTGCGTCGATTTGCTCCTCTTCTTCCTGTTCGCCATCAGGTATGATATTGTCGTCGGAAGAACAATTGATAAAAAACAAAGACAGACCAAGGTATATCGGGAGAAATAGTTTTTTCATAGTTTATTCATTTGGGGTTTTGGGGAAGGATATCAATTACCATTCCAAAAAAAGATAGGTTTTATAGAAGTTTATAAGTTCTTTTAGTGGTTTAGGGCGGTAGGTTTTAGTATATGAATGACCAAATTACTTACATTACGCAGAATATAAAAGTTTATTGTAACAAAAAAGAGGGTACTTCGTCTTCCTATTGTAGACCACTCATCAGGTATACATAAACAACCCGATCAAAAAATGCAACAGTCTGATTTTTTAAAAATTGTGACACCCTTTCAAGACAAACTGTACCGATTGGCCAAACGGTTATTAGTGTCTCGAGAAGAAGCTGAAGATGCCACTCAAGAGATTCTTTTAAAACTTTGGTCAAAGAGTAAGGCAATAGGTTCTTACAACAATGTAGAAGCCTTTGCGATGACTATGACAAAGAACTTTTGTTTGGATCGATTAAAGTCAAAGCAGGCAGGTAACCTTAAACTTGTTCATAGTAATTACAAAGAAGAAGGTACCTCTTTGCAAAAGCAAGTCGAAGCGAATGACAGTGTAGACTGGGTACAACGAATAATGGAAGAATTGCCCGAACAGCAAAAGATGGTATTACAATTGCGAGATGTTGAGGAGTACGATTTTGAAGAGATTTGTGAAATGCTTGAAATGAAACCTACAGCGGTAAGGGTGACCCTATCAAGGGCAAGAAAGGCCGTAAGGGAGAAATTAATGGAAAAACATAACTATGGAATTGGATAGAGTAGAAGATTTATTGGCTAGGTATTTTGAAGCTGAGACCACTATAGCCGAAGAGAAAGAATTAAAGGAATATTTTGCCCGGCCCGATATTCCGGCACACTTAGAACAATACCGACCGATGTTCGGCTACCTTAATAGTGCCAAGTCAGAGCGGTTCACCGGAAAAGTTCCGCTAAAGAAAAGTACGGGTGTTTCTCTAAAAAGGTTATACCCTTGGTTATCGGTTGCCGCGGTAACGGTTTTAATGGTCGGAACCTATTTCGGTAAAGATTATTACGATCAGCAACAGCTCGAAAAGCAAAAGGCCGAATATGCCTACCAAGAAACCCGAAAAGCGTTGGCCATGTTGGCCGAGAACTTTAACAGAGGTACTGAAAAAGTAGCGTATCTAAATGAATTTGTAGAAGCGCAAGAGAAGATTTATAACAAAAACTAAATTAATAATACTGAAATGAAAAAGATTCTAGTTGTACTGGCAATAGTATTTACCCCCATCTTGGCCCAATCACAATCTTTGTTCGATAAATATGAAGATCTAGACAAGGTCAGTGCAGTAGTCGTAAACCGAAGCATGTTCAATCTTTTAAGTAAAATCGATGTTGAGGTAGACGACCCAGAGGCCCAAGAATTTATGGATATTGCCAAGAGCCTCAATAACCTAAAGGTTTTTATTACCGAAGACCCTGCCATTGGTGCCGATATGAAGACATCTGTCGATAGGTACTTAAAGAGTGCCAAACTTGAAGAGTTGATGCGGGTCAAAGACAAAGATGCCAACGTAAAATTTTACATACGTAGCGGTAAAGACGAAGACCATGTGAGCGAATTGTTAATGTTGGTCAGCGGTATACAAAATGCCAACATTGATCTCAACGGGCGAAATTTTGAAACGGTCTTATTATCTCTTACGGGCGATATCGACCTCAATAAAATTGGTTCATTGACCAAGAAAATGAACTTACCTGAAGAGTTGAACGAAGCTGGAAAGAAAGGAGGTCGCTAATAGGAACATCATATCAGCTTATTCAAAGTCGAGATATTTTAAACAATCAAATATTAATTCATCAATCATTAAATCAACAGTCATGAAAAAACTAAGTTTAGTACTAGCAATTGCATTATTACCCTTTTTAGGATCAGCTCAATCAATCTTTGACAAGTTTGAAGATATGGATCATGTTACCTCGATATCTATTAACAAAGGTCTAATAAAATTAGCGGGTGATGTCGCATCTCTTGATCGAGAGAACCAAGAGGCACAAGATTTCGCCGAGCTTTCTAGGGGCTTAAGCGGAATCAAGGTTTTCGTAACAGAAGATGCCAACATCTCTCAAGACATGCACAAAACGGTCAGTAAATACCTAAAATCATCTTCTATGGAAGAATTGATGAGGGTAAAAGACAAAGAAGCCAATGTTAAGTTCTATATCAAACAGGGTAGAGATGAAAATCACGTTCGCGAACTTTTACTTTTTGTATCTGATATCAACAATAAAAACATTGAAATAGGTAATCGTAAGTTTGAGAGTGTGTTGGTTTCACTTACGGGTGATATCGATTTAAACAAGATTTCGGCCCTTACCAAACAAATGAATTTGCCTAAAGAACTTAATGAGGCCGGCAGGTAAAAACGGCTTAATGTGTTTAGTAATTGCATTCAACCTTAAAGCAATAAAAAATATGAAAACAATCAGAGTTACCTTCTGCCTTTTAGTTCTACTTTTTTTAGGCGCTTGTTCTTCGAAGCAAAGCTTACAAGAATATTATGTTGACAATTCTGAGAACCCCAATTTTTTATCGATTGATCTACCGGCCAGTCTTTTAAATTTAGAAATGGCAGATATGTCGGTAGAACAGAAGAAAAGTTTAGAATCATTTAAAAAATTGAATGTTCTGGCTTTCAGAAAGAATGAAGCTAACGATGCTGAATTTCAAGTAGAGAGGACGAAGGTAAGGACAATTTTAAAAGACTCGAAATTTACCGAGCTTATGAAAATGAATACTGCGTACGGTAAGGCCACCATCAGTTATTTGGGAGATGATGAGGCAATTGATGAGGTGGTAATTTATGGAGACAGTAACGATAAGGGGTTTCTGCTTGTTCGTGTTTTAGGTGATGATATGAATCCGGCCAATATGATCCAGTTTATGAAAGCACTTGAGAAATCAGATTATAAAGGGGAAGGCCTTGAACAGTTAGGGCAGCTTTTGAAAGGCTAGTTACATATCATTAAGAACAATATTAAATCCCGCTACTTTCAAAGTAGTGGGATTTTTTATTGGGAATGAATTATAACTAACATAAACGTTCATTTTGTAACATTAAAATAACCTTAATCCAATCGGTGATTTTTTTAACTTTATGACTTAACACTAACTAAATCATTGAATTATGGAACAAGCAGAAATCTGGATGAATCAAGGAATCGAGTTTGCGGTAGAGTACGGACCAAAAATTTTAGGTGCGATACTCATCTATATTATCGGTTCATGGGTTATTAAAAACCTTTTAAAAGGAGTACGAAAAATGATGGCCAAAGGCACCTATGACCTCTCGTTACAGAGGTTTTTAGTAAATATGTTGGCTTGGGCACTAAAAGCGCTGTTGGTCATAATAGTAATATCGACCCTAGGGGTCAATGTTACCACATTTGCAGCTATTATTGGGGCTGCCGGTCTTGCTGTTGGTTTGGCCTTGCAGGGATCACTAAGCAATTTTGCAGGTGGTGTACTGATCATGATTTTTAAACCCTATAGAATCGGCGATTTAATCGAGGCCCAAGGTGTTCTGGGATCTGTAAAGGAGATTGAGATATTTACGACCAAATTGATTACCCCTCAGAACAAACTGGCGATTGTGCCCAATGGGGTTTTAGCTAATGGAAATATTATCAATTACACTACAGAAGGAAAGATGAGGGTAGATACGGTAGTAGGTGTTGGGTATGGTGAGGACATCAAACAAACTAAAGATGTTCTTTTGCAAGTATTGACCTCTAACCCAAAGGTTTTGAAAGAACCGGCACCTTCTGTCAATGTTTCGGAGCTTGCCGACAGTTCGGTAAATTTTGCCGTAAGACCCTTTTGCAAACCAGAAGACTATTGGTCGGTTTATTTCAGTACCGTAGAAGGTTGTAAATTGGCATTGGACCAGGCGGGAATCGAGATTCCGTACCCACATCAAGTAGAAATTCAAAAAAAGGGCTAAAATCGCAATTAAGAGAATGAAAAAGGGCCGCTCCGTGCGGCCCTTTTTTGTTTTAGATAGCTAAAGTTGTTTAATCTTCAGTGTTCTTTTCTTCAGTATGAATTGTTAGGTTGTTCTTTCCAAAATCAAGGGTTCTGATAGGGAAAGGAATATTAATATCTTTCTCATCGAAATGAGCTTTAATCAATTTGACTGCTTTGTGTCTAGCAGCGTGTTCTTGTTTTTTAGTTCTAACATCCGTCCAAAAACGGACCATAAAATTAATAGAGCTGTCTCCAAATTCGGTGAAGAAGAATTCAACCTCTTCATTACCCCTTTGCTCGAAATTCTCGGTAATGATTTTTACGGTTAAATCCTCCACTTCCTGTAAATTACTCTCATAGCCAACACCGCAGTGAACAAAAACGCGTCCTCTCTCTGTCAAAGAGTAGTTGGTGAAAGCGCTATCAACAAAATTTGAATTTGGTATTACCACCGTATTGTTTTCAGGGGTTTTGATTACTATGTTTCGTAAACTTATTTCCTCTACAGTACCCGAGGCGTCACCATTCTGAATATAATCGTTGATTTTTATGTTTGGCATGAAGGATAAAAGCAACCCTCCAAAAGTATTGCTTAGCGTTCCCTGCAAGGCAAGCCCCACGGCCAAACCTATAACCCCGGCACCTGCCAGAATACTGGTAAGAACCTTATCCAGCTCCAATACACCCAGAGCTATAAAGAAACCTATTAGTAGAACGGTTACAAAAACTGTCTTGCTAATAATTTCTTGAATGGATACTTGACTTATTCTTTTGAGAAGAACGTTTCTGAACAATCTTCTCAAGCCTCTGGCAATGAAATAAAAGATAATCATTACCACTATGGCCATTGCAATGTTAGGAAGTTTTAAGATGATGGCATCCAACCATCCATCTAATTTATCCCAAAGTTTGCCTATAGAGTCTTCAACTGAAAATTTGTTTTCCATATGGGTGGTTTTGAGTTATTTAATTGGCACGGTTCAACCCGTGATAACGCAAATACGCTAATATGGCAAACTTAGTAATAGCATGCACCAGTATTTGGTGCTATTCAAAAAAACCTTGACTTAAATGCCTGTATAGTTACTCGGGCTAATTGCTTTCAACTCGGCTTTAATATCTTCAGAAACCTCAAGGGTATCGATGAATGATGATATTGAAGTTTGATTGATGGCTTCGTTGGTTCTGGTAAGCCCCTTTAATGCTTCATAGGGGTTAGGGTAGCCTTCCCTACGAAGAATGGTCTGAATGGCCTCGGCCACTACCGCCCAGTTGTTTTCGAGATCCTTTTCAAATTTCTCTCGGTTCAAAAGAAGCTTGTTCAGACCTTTTAAAGTAGATTGAAAGGCAATTAAAGTATGCGCAAACGGTACCCCAACATTTCTAAGCACGGTACTATCGGTAAGATCGCGCTGTAGGCGAGAGACCGGTAATTTAGAGGCCAAATGTTCAAAAACAGCGTTGGCAATCCCCAAGTTTCCTTCTGAATTTTCAAAATCGATAGGGTTCACTTTGTGTGGCATGGCCGATGACCCAACCTCTCCTTTTTTTATTTTCTGTTTGAAGTAATCCATAGAAACGTAAGTCCAAAAATCCCTATCAAGATCAAGAATAATAGTGTTAATACGTTTTAGGGCGTCAAACAAGGCAGCCATATGGTCATAGTGCTCAATTTGGGTGGTAGGAAAGGAGTGATGTAGCCCTAATTTTTGTTGGACAAACTGTTGGCCAAAAGCTTTCCAATCGATAGTAGGGTAAGCTACTTTATGGGCATTGTAATTTCCGGTGGCACCACCAAATTTAGCGGCACTTGGTACATCGTTCAATAGATTGAACTGTTCTCTTAGGCGCTCTATAAATACCTCTATTTCCTTACCCAGTCGTGTCGGTGAAGCCGGTTGCCCATGGGTTCTGGCCAACATCGGAACATCTTCCCACTCCGAGGCAAGTTCTTCAAGTTTTGTAAGTAATTCTAAATACCCTGGAACATACACATCGTTCATAGCCTCTTTGATAGAGAGCGGAATCGCCGTATTGTTGATATCTTGAGAGGTAAGCCCGAAATGAATGAATTCTTTGAACTCGCTAAGACCTAATTTGTCGAAGGCTTTTTTGATAAAGTACTCGACGGCCTTAACATCATGGTTCGTTACTTTTTCTATATCCTTTATTTCCTGAGCATCGGCAGAATCGAAGTTCTTGTAAAGTTCTCTAAGGGCATCAAATTTTGAACTGTCGAAAGCCTTTAACTGAGGTAGGGGTATTTCGCAAAGAGCGATAAAATATTCGATTTCGACTAAAACACGATACTTGATCAAAGCCTCTTCCGAAAAATAATCGGAAAGAGATTCGGTTTTACTTCGGTAACGTCCGTCAATAGGAGAAATAGCGGTTAAAGGATTAAGCGACATAATTGATGCGTTCAGATTGATTTTAGAAAACGCAAAGATACCACTTCAGGTCGATTTTTAAGGATTACTTCATAAGGAAAAAGGAAACCAGATTACTTTAATTTCGCTAGGGTATGCCTCGCCCTCGCCTGATATGCGGCACTGCCCGAACCATAGTTTTGCTCAATGACCATTTTTAATTCAGGATGTATCCAATCATACTTTCTGCCCAAAAGCAAAAGGCACGTCATAGAGTATGCCTGCGCGGCCACCTTATGTTCGCCTATCAACCAGTCAAAACAGGCCGCTGTAATAAGTTCTAGATGACTTTCTGTAACTTTTTGCTTTACCCTATTATTGTCTTTTGAAAAATATGCCTTTGTTAAAAACTCACAGATTTTTGCCATAGGCCTGACCGCGGAGTCGAAATGGACGTTTCGAAGGTTAGAAGTAAATACATCGAGATACGGCAAGATGTACCCAATATTCTCTTTGGCCGCAAACTCTAAAACCCAACATGCCCGGTTCGAAATAGAATCATCTACATCAAAGGCTATTTCAAGTAAAGGCTGTACTAATTCTGGGTTATTGAGTACCAAAGAAGACATTTCTGCCCTTTTTTCTCGGGAATGATTTACATAATCAAGTGCTTTATAAAGTTCTTCTTTTTGCACGTAGCGCTATTTATTTAATTGTGATTGTGGTCGGACATTAGTCGCAGTACTAAGTCGGGAACCCCATTCACGGCAGTTTTTGCCATGATGGTCAAATTTTCAAAATCACGCTCTTGAACCGCTGGCTTCGGGTCAATAAAGTAAATAGGGGTTTCGGGGCTAACATAATTGACCAACCCTGCCGCGGGGTATACCTGCATCGATGTGCCGATAATAATGAGAATATCTGATTGTGCCGTTATTTCGACCGCTCTTTGCAGCAGAGGAACTTCTTCGCCAAACCACACGATATGTGGTCTTAGTTGATGCCCTTTGTCGCAAAAATCTCCGAGAATGAGGTCATCATGCCAAGTTTTGACATCCGATTCGTTGCCCGTACTTCTTACCTTTAAAAGTTCGCCATGCAAATGCAAGACGCGGGTACTTCCAGCCCTTTCGTGAAGGTCATCTACGTTTTGAGTGATAATTTCAACATGATAGTTCTTTTCTAGGTCTACCAAGGCCAAATGCGCTTTGTTCGGTTTTACCAATGGGAGTTGCCTTCTTCTTTGGTTATAAAAATCCAACACCAATTCAGGGTTGTTGTAAAAACCTTGGGGCGAAGCTACTTCCATGACATCACGGCCTTCCCAAAGTCCATCCGCATCACGAAAGGTGTTAATGCCGCTTTCTGCACTTACCCCGGCTCCGGTTAAAATGGTTATCTGCTTCTTCATCTTTATAAAAATAGAGTTTTTATTATTTTAGATCAATGGAAGACAACCAACTTCTTACATATTTAGAGAAATTCATTTCAGAAGAGAGAAAACAACGCTTTCTCGAGATTCTTGAAGAACGTACCAAATTTTTTACGGTAGCCATTGAAGACGTGTACCAGCTACATAATACGAGTGCCGTTATTAGAAGTTGCGATATTTTTGGCATTCAAGAGGCGCATGTAATTGAAAATAGGTTTGGCAAAAGATTGGATAAGAAAATTGCCATGGGTGCTCAGAAATGGGTCGATGTTCATCGGTACGAAACTACTTCGAAGTGTATTGATACCCTTAAGTCTAAAGGTTACCAAATTGTGGCCACTTCTCCATATTATGATAGCTGTCTTTTGAACGATTTCAATGTGGACCGAAAAACAGCATTTATATTCGGTACGGAAAGAGAGGGGCTAAGCGAAGAGGCTATTTCAAAAAGTGACGGATTCTTAAAGATTCCAATGCTCGGCTTTACCGAGAGTTTGAACATATCGGTATCTGTTGCGATTATTTTACATCAGCTATCCGCAAGATTACGAGATTCAACAGTAGATTGGGGTTTAACCGAAGAGGAGAAGTTTGAAAAGAGATTGGACTGGACTAAGAAGTCAATCAAAAGTGTAGATAAAATAGTGCAGCGCTACCATGATAGCCTTACCTCTTGAGTTATAGATCTTTGATGTTTAAATATTCAGAGGTATAAATGGGTGTTGGCGTTCTGTATTTTTACTATATTTATTTCAACAATCAATTGAAAAACAAATGTATATAGCACTTTATATCATCGTAGGTCTCGTGGCGCTCGTTCTTTTACTGGCGCTAATAGCACCAAAAAAATACCATGTTTCACGGTCCATTCAAATTGCGAGGCCTCAATCAGAAGTATTCACTTACTTAAAATCATTGAAAAAAATGGATGATTGGTCTCCATGGGCCAGGCGAGACCCTAATATGCAGAAAAAATTTACGGGAACCGATGGTGAGGTAGGCTGTGTCAGTTATTGGAACGGAAATAAAGAAGTAGGGGAGGGGGAACAGGAAATCACTAAAATAGTACCAGAAGAGCGAATTGAATCTGAGTTGAGGTTTCTAAAGCCATGGGCATCGACCTCTGACTGCTACCTTCAGATAGATAAGGGTAGTACTGAAGAAACTTCCACCGTTACTTGGGGCTTCTCCGGTAAGAATAAGTTTCCGATGAGCATTATGGCCATGTTCTTAAGTATGGATAAAATGGTCGGTAAAGACTTTGAACAAGGGTTAAGTTCTTTAAAAACCCAATTGGAAAATTAATGGTCTTATTCTAATTTTTTTGAAATGGTAGCATGGTTTGAAATTCCTGTAAAGAAAATGGAAAGGGCCAAGTCATTTTACGAAAAGGTCTTTGATATTTCTATTACCGTACATGATTTAGGAGGTTTTGTTATGGGATGGTTTCCTAATCAAGAAGGCAAATCTTTGGCTTCAGGCTCGTTGGTTCAACACGAACACTATTCGCCCAGTGCCACCAAAGGGATGTTAGTATATCTTTCTTGTGACGACTTAGCCAATGAATTGGCCAAAGTGGAAGATGCTGGCGGCAAAATTATAAAACCTAAAACTGAAATCGGAAATGGCCATGGTTTTATGGCCTTGATTATAGATTCAGAAGGCAATAGGGTAGCACTACACTCAGTGAGCTAATTCCAAAAGCGCAGTATCATAAGGGTTGTCTAAATTGACCGATCCGTTTTCAACAGTTACTTGAGTCTGTGAATAGGTGTCGAACAGCTTGGTTCCGTCACCAAAGAAACCTTTAACCGATAATGATTTTTTCCCTTCCGGCAGGTCAAGGCCGATGACCACTTTATCCTTTATATCGTTTGCTGAATAAGTTCTGCTAAAGACATAAGGAGTTTTTGATAAACGTTTGTGACGCCCGGCACCTACTGCCAAGTGGTTGTTTCTAAAGGAGCCTAGTTTTTGCCAGTGTTGTAGTATTTGTTTGGTGCGGGGTATACTATCCAATTCATCCCAATTCATGAATGAGCGTAAAGAGGCATCGCCTTGAACAGGATTTTCCTCGGTGCCCTCTACATTTAAATCCCTAGCCGTTTCATCTCCATAATAAATTTGCGATGCGCCTGGCGTCAATAGCAAAACGTTAGCAGATTTGATAGGGTTAGATCGCCCACGGTCATAGGGGCTGGCATCGTCATGAGAGGTCAAATAATTAACCACGCCAAAACCGTTCAAGTTAGTGTGTAACAAATTATGATATTTGCCGAAGATAGATTCGTAATCGGTGAGGGCATCGGTTTTCAATTCAAAGTTGATCAGACTTTTAAAACCGTGGGCAAAATAATCGACCTTTTTATCGCCAAAGTCATACTCCCTTCCTTTTGATATTCCATAACCATATACTTCTCCTACCATAAAAAAGGGAGAGTCATCCAAAACTTTATCAGGATGCATTTTTTTCCAATTTTCAAAAGCATGGGAAGCCTCTTTGTATAGGTCTGCCCATGCATTTTCATTGGCGTGTTTTACGGTGTCTACCCTAAAACCGTCAATACCGAGATTGTTGACGTAATCCGTCAGCCATTTGATAATGTAATAGCGGGGTGCCCTTGGGTAACCAGTGCGCTCAAAAAAGAGCTGAAGCTCGTCTAGCTCTTGGCTCAACCTGCCTTCTTTTTTCCATTTGGCCAATAATTGGTCGGGCAGTTCGACAGGCTCATCAGATTCCGTCTTAATATCCGGCAAATTGGCTACCAAAGTGCAGGCGGTAGTGCTTTCGTAAGTCTTAAAGTCACAAGTGGGTGAGGAGCGTACCCATTCTTCTGGCCAAACCGGGTCTTCTTCGGTTACCGGTCCGGTATGGTTAAGTACAACATCCATCAAGATACGTATACCGTTCTTATGCGCTGTTTTTACTAAGGTTTCCAAATCTTTTTTAGTGCCGAAATTTGGGTCAAGGGCTGTCCAGTCCTTCGCCCAATAACCGTGGTAACCATAGGTGTTTCCTGTATTTTCATCCGTTGAACCATGAATTTGTTCCACCACAGGGGTGAACCAAATGGCATTGACACCTAGCTCATTGAAATAACCTTCTTCAATTTTTTTTGTTATACCTGCCAAATCTCCTCCCATAAAGCCTCTTAAAGGCCCAGTAGGTTCATTTCTATCGAAGTTAACGTCGTTATCGGTGTTTCCGTTATAAAATCTATCGGTTAAGAGAAAATAGATGTTTGCACCTTCCCATGCGAAAGGTTTTTTGATAATGGAATCGGCCTTTGACTCGCTCAAAGTTGTAGGTTCTTCGGTCGGTTCCTTTTTTTGTTCAACGCACGAAGCCATCGTGACCAGTAGGATAACCGCAGCGAGCAGGTTCTTCATAGACAACTATTTTGTCTAAAGCTATAAAATGCTATGGGGAAATCAAAGAATTATTTTTTACGGTTCAAGACCTTGAATTCTTCGTAACAACTACTGATGGCATCCAGTATTTGCAAGTCATTTGCAGTGGTTATAAACGATTTTGAATAGTTGCAATTGTTTAAAATATCCTCGATATCTACTTTTTCTATCTGTAGTAGTTCGGTTAGTGTTTCGCGATCGAACTTTGAAGCCAATAAGTCTCTTATCTGGTCGTCTTCTTTCATTTTACGCAGCTTACGCATCTGATTGGGCTGTTTTCCAAAAAGATTGCGCAGAAGGTCTGCCGGGTTCAGAATCGCGCCCAAAACCTTCGTAACGGCGCTAGGATTCTTATTACCCCCTTCGTAACTCACTGACAGGCCTGAAATACTATATTGATATGAGTTGTTGATAGGAAAGTTTTTTACGTCAATCTCAAGATAACCGGTCAATTGGTAAGGCTTTACAATAACCTCCTCCAAAGCGTAGGCCAATTCGGTAAGGGCAATCTTGGTATTCTTAAACTTGAACATATCATTGGTAACCCTAATCTTTTGAGATTTAAACCCTAGGAAAGAAAAGTAAAGGGTGTCATTAACGGCAGCGTTAATAGTAAATTCACCATTGGCATTGGTAATCGTACCCACCACTTGGTTGAGGTTGACCACGTGCACGCTTTCCATTGGTTTTTCGGTCTGGGCATTAACAATAACAGCTGATAGCTGTAGCTCATCGGCTATCTCTTCTTGAGCCCATACGGTAAGACCAAAAAATAAAAGGGAAATAGTAAGAAATGCTCTCATTAACTTAAAAATCGGGATTTAAAAGTACTAAACAAAACAAAAAAATACGCCGGAGCGTATTTTTTAATATATGATTAACTAAAAGAAATCACTACGGTTCTTTTTGCTCCTCCTTTTTCCCGAGAAGTTCGAACCTCCTTTGGAAGCACCGCGATCTCTGCGTTTTCCACGATTTCCTTTGTCACGTTCTTTACCTCTCCTTTTCGATTTTCCTTTACGGCCTCTTCCTCCGCCACCATCACCACCTGGGTTCTTGGAGATTTCGACATTAATAAAGCGACCCTCTAATTTAAAGTCGGTGAAGAAGCTTAAAATACTCTCGGTATGCACTTCATCTGTATTAAAGAATGAAAAAGAGTCTTTAGTATCTACTTTATAGATATCTTCTTTACCTAAGCCGAGTGTATCGCGAAGAAAATCCTTTAAAGACATCCAGTCGTAACCATCTTTTTCACCCACGTTGATAAAGTATCTAACCGAACCATTAGATGACGCATTAGTAGCGGAAGAGCTGTGGTCAGAAGATGAATTTAAATCTTTTGTTTTGTTGTAGTAATTGGAGAACCTTGTAAATTCTACCGAAACTATCTTCTTGATCAGTTCATCACGGTCAATTCCCTCAAGTACCTCGTTAATAGCAGGCAAGTAATTTTCAACGTCTTTGTTGATTTTGGTATCCTTTATTTTACTGGCCAAATGATAAAGCTGAATCTCACAGATTTCAATACCTGTAGGAATACTTTTGCTTATGAAGCTCTGCTGAATTATTTTTTCGATGGAACGGATTTTTCTTAGCTCGCTCTTGGTAATAATTACCATCGATATACCAGATTTGCCCGCACGACCGGTTCTTCCGCTACGGTGGGTATAAGTTTCTATTTCATCCGGTAGTTGGTAATTGATTACATGGGTAACATCGTCAACATCAATACCTCTTGCCGCCACATCTGTGGCTACCAACATCTGAATCTGCTTTTTTCTGAAGGCGTTCATTACCAGGTCACGTTGGTTTTGACTCAAGTCACCATGTAACGCACCTGCATTATAGCCATCTTCTATCAGTTTTTCAGCTACTCTCTGAGTATCTCTTTTAGTTCGGCAAAAAACAACCGAAAAGATATCTGGGTTGGCATCGGCCAAACGCTTAAGAGCAGGATATCTATCTCTACCACTCACCACATAATATTCATGCTGTACGTTATTGGTACCCGCATTTTTTGCCCCTACGGTTATCTCAATAGGGTTATGCATGAATTTTTTGGCAATAGTGGCCACTTCTTTTGGCATAGTGGCAGAAAACAACCAAGTTGATTTGTCTTGAGGCGTATTGGAGAGAATCTCTTTTATATCTTCATAGAAGCCCATGTTCAACATTTCATCGGCTTCATCAAGTACGCAATAATCTATTTTTGAGATATCAACCAATCCGCGACCGATCATGTCTTTCATACGGCCAGGAGTGGCTACTACTATTTGTGCTCCTCTTTTAATCTGGCGAGCTTGCTCTGTAATGCTGGCACCACCATAGATTGCAACGGTGCTAAGTCCGTTCACATATTTTGAATATGCCTGCATTTCACTGGTAATTTGAAGGCAAAGTTCTCTTGTTGGTGATAGAATAAGACCTTGGGTTGTTCTACTGTTGTGGTCAAGCTTTTGAATCAGTGGAAAGCCAAATGCGGCTGTTTTACCTGTTCCTGTTTGGGCGAGTGCCACTAGGTCAGATTCTGAATCCAATAAAATCGGGATTGCTTTTTCCTGTACTTCGGATGGGCTCTCAAAACCCATATCCGTAACGGCATTTAAAAGGGCCTTGTTAAGCCCCAATGCTTCAAATTTTGTCATAATAAGGTATACTTAAATCGCTAATAGGTGTGTTGCTTAGAGCGATTATCTTGTATAACCCTGATACTCAATGCAACACCTGCCATACCGGCGGCGTTAAAAATAAGCGGCAAAGGTAGTGCTAATTATTTAAACTTAAGGCGATTTGGTAAAGATTCGATTAAAGGGAGGAAGCATAGCCATATAACGAAAGAACAATGCCTATCATGCCTGCCGCCAACATTAATAATGTGAAGGTTTTTTGCAATTTCACATTTTCTTGAATGATAAGACAGACGACCCCAAATACAACACTTATCTGAAGAAAAAGAATACCCAAATTTATTTTGCCAACGGTATCCTTTAATTTTCTTGATATTTCCCGCCACTCGCGAAGACCGGTAATTTTGCCCATTTCGCCATCTAGGTCTTGCGCCCAAGAGCTAGGGGGTATATTGGCCGAACCCATTAATATTTCGGTTTTTTCGGCTTCATATTTAATGATCAGTTCTTTCGTTTTATCAATCTTTTCTTTTAAAACGCTTGAGTGGTCACGGTCCATAAGGCCGGTACTGAGTAGGGCCGCCAAAAAATCACGTTCGTTCTCTTTCATCACTTGCTTGATACTTTTGGCATTGTACCAATCGGAGTAGCTTACTTCATTGTTGTCTGCGTTGGTGATCTGTTTTTCGAATGAATTGTTGAGTACTTCCATTATGGCCAACAGGGCTACGAAAAAGATGATAAGTACGCCGCCTCTTTCCTCTATTTTTTTGCTTTGTTTTGACATGGGTTGGTTCTTAAAAATTCTATCAGGTTGGTTATGGCTTTGCCCCTATGGCTGATTTGGTTCTTGATTTCCATAGGTAGTTGGGCAAAGGTTTGTGTGTATCCTTTAGGTTTGAAAATCGGGTCATAGCCAAATCCGCCCTCACCAATTTTTTCACCAATGATTTCGCCTTCGGCGACACCCTCGAACATATAATTTTCTTCTAATAAATTAAGGGCTATTACGGTTTTAAAATGTGCTTTGCGATCTGTTTGCCCTTTAAGTTCTGACAAAAGTTTTGACATGTTGTCATTGGCATTTTTTTGCTCGCCTGCATAGCGGGCAGAGTATACTCCCGGTTGCCCATTTAAGGCGTCTACCAATAGCCCGGTATCGTCTGAAAAGCAAGGTAACCCGTAATTTTCAGTTACATAATCAGCTTTTATTCTGGCATTGGCTTCTAATGTATCGCCAGTTTCAGGTATTTCGTCAAAACAAGAGATATCGGTCAATGATAGAAGTTCGATGGTCTCGGGAACAAGTTTTTTGACCTCTTTGAATTTGTTTCGGTTATGGGTGGCGAAGACAAGTTTCATTTGATATACTTCTTATACGTGATTTAAGGCGCTATCGGATGTAAATTATAGTAATTTTGTTGTAGAACCTCTTTTTTGATGAAATTAAAGATTCCTCCTGTTATCGTTTTCTTATGTTTTGGTCTGATGATGTATCTGTTGGCAAAGATATTGCCTTTCGGGTATTTTGACTTTTTTGGAAGAAATTATCTTTTACTAGGGTTATTAATAGCTGCCTTTTTGGTCGTATTGGTAGCTCTTTTTCAATTTCAAAACAGTAAAACAACTGTTGACCCCATTAATCCTTCAAAGGCTAGTCATCTGGTCGATAGCGGCATTTATGCTTTTTCAAGAAACCCGATGTATTTAGCGATGTTAATGATTCTATTGGCATGGGGGCTCTGGTTGGGTAACGCTTTTAATACTTTGCTGGCAGCGGCATTTGTAGCATATATGAATCGGTTTCAGATAGTGCCCGAAGAAGAGGCCTTAGAAACTATTTTCGGTAAAGAATTTAGACAGTATTGCATCAAGACCCGTCGGTGGTTTTAAATTCATTGACTCTTTGGCTTATAATTCAAAAAATTAGCTTTTAAGCTTATTTTTATTTTTATTAGTTTTTTAGGTGATAAATTAATATATTAGCTTTTAAACTTATATAGATGATAGCGATAATCACTGGCGATATTATAGGTTCTGGAAATCACGACTCCTATGAATGGCTCGTAATGCTAAAGAAGTATTTAGCGACCATTGGGGAAGTGTCAAATGATTGGGAAGTTTACCGCGGAGATGAATTTCAGCTCAAGTTGGCATTACCAAAAGAGGCTTTGTTTCAAGCTATTTACATAAAAGCGCTGCTCAAAACAATAAAAGGTTTAGACGCACGAATGGCTGTTGGCATAGGTTCTGAAACATTTCAGGGAGAGAGTGTAAGTGAATCAAATGGTACTGCCTATCAGCGTTCAGGTAGAACATTTGAGCACCTGAAAGTAGATAAGCTGAATCTTTCGGTGAATACAGGGCAAGCAAAATTTGATGACACCATTAACCTTATGTTGCGCTTGGCACTTGATATTATGGACGCCTGGAGTACGGTTTCTGCCGAAATCGTTGTTTTGGCCCTGCAAAACCCAGAAATGTCGCAACAAGAAATGGCCGAACGTTTAGGTATTCAGCAATCTGCCGTAAGCCAACGATTAAAAAGAGCCAGACTAGACCTGATTTTGCAATTGATTGAATATTTTAAAGAGAATCTTGACTAAAATAAACTAGATGATAGTCTTTGTAAAACTTCTTTTGGCCCATTTGATAGGTGATTTTATACTTCAGCCCTCTAGATGGGTGGTTCATAAAGAAGCTAATAAGATAACTTCTAAATACATCTATTTTCACGTACTCATCCATTTTCTAGTGGCCATGGTGTTGTTGTGGGACCTTGATTATATTCAGATGGTCGCTATTATAGCCGTGTCACATTATATTATCGATTTGGCCAAGTTGTATGCCACTCCATATTTTAAATTGAAGAGCATCCCCTTTTTTATCGATCAGTTGTTGCATCTAATAATACTCTATATATGCGCCTACTATACTGATTTTTGGTCCCACACCGTCACTTTGTTCCAAAGACTGGATTGGGGGTTGATTACAGCCTTGGTTTTTGTAAGTTTTCCTTCGGCCATTATCATGGGTAAGTTGCTGGAGGCCATGTCGGATAAAATTGAGCTAGATCATAAATCTCTACCTAACGCCGGTAAATATATTGGCATAATTGAGAGGCTTTTTGTACTTATGTTCATCATTATGGGGCGTTGGGAAGCTATTGGTCTTTTGATAGGGGCAAAATCTGTTTTCAGATTCAACGACTTAAAAGAAAGTAATAACAGAAAACTTACCGAATACATATTAATAGGTACTCTTCTCAGCTTTGGTTTGGCCATCATTACCGGCATTATATACGTTACTTTTTAGAACAGTTCTGAGACCCTATTTTTACCCGTTTTACCAGCAAGAATTTAAATAATAAGCCATTATTAACAGATTAGTTATAGAAGTAACTTTTGTTGATATTCCCCAAAATTACACCGAATTAATCTTTACTTTTGTGCCTTAATTTTTCAGTCAAACCATGGTAGCAACAAACAGAAAATACGTATTTGATTTTGACAGCACCCTTACCAGGGTAGAGGCATTGGATGTTCTTGCAGAAATGACCCTTAAAGATAAATCGGATAAGGATGAAATTGTCAATAAAATTCAAGAAATCACCAACTTGGGCATAGATGGTGATATTTCTTTTACAGAGTCGCTCGAGAGACGAATCAAGCTTCTAAATGCCCATAAAGATGATTTAGAGCCGTTGGTTGATGAACTTCGCCAAAAAATTTCTAAATCGATTGCTGCCAACAAAGAATTCTTTGAAAAATTTTCTGATGATATTTATGTGATTTCTTGCGGATTCAAAGAGTTCATAGATCCTATTGTCGAAGAGTATAACATACCTTCAAACAGGGTTTACGCCAACACCTTTAAATTTGATGATGAGGGAAGTATCATCGGTTTTGATGAAAAGAACGTACTTTCTCAGCACAATGGAAAGATTGAGTGTCTTCGCCAGATGAATCTTGATGGTGAAGTTCAGGTGATAGGTGACGGTTACAGTGATTATGTGATGAAAGAGGCGGGTATTGCCGATAAATTCTTTGCCTATACCGAAAACGTACACCGTGAAAAAGCTGCCAGTAAGGCCGACCATGTTACCCCTAATCTAGATGAGTTTCTTTTTGTGAACGATTTACCAAGAAATATTTCTTATCCGAAGAATAGGATCAAGATTTTATTGTTGGAAAATGTGCATCCCGCTGCGTTGGAAAACCTCTCTAAAGACGGTTTCTCGGTCGAGTTGGTAAAGCACAGTCTTCCAGAAGAAGAGTTGATTGAAAAAATCAAAGGGGTTCACGTTTTAGGTATTCGCTCTAAAACGCAGGTGACCCAAAAAGTTTTGGATGCCGGAAACAAATTGTTGGTGGTAGGCGCATTCTGTATCGGTACAACTCAAATAGACCTTGAATATGCCCGTAAAAAGGGTGTGGCGGTCTTCAATGCACCGTACAGTAACACCCGTTCGGTTGTTGAATTGGCTATCGGCGAAATTATCATGCTTATGCGTAGTGTTTTTGCTAGAAGCTCTGAAATACATAGCGGACAATGGCAAAAAACGGCCCAAGGTTCTCGTGAGGTGAGGGGCAAAAACTTAGGTATCGTGGGGTACGGTAATATAGGTAAGCAATTATCGATTTTGGCTGAGGCTATCGGTATGCGAGTCTACTATTATGATGTAGAGGACAAACTTTCTTTGGGTAATGCCAAGAAGTGTAGCTCTTTGGAAGATTTATTGAATGTCTCCGATGTGGTCACTTTACATGTAGACGATAATAAGGCCAATAATAACTTTATCGGTGCCAGGGAAATAAAACAAATGAGAGATGGTGCCATGCTTATCAATCTTTCACGTGGTTTTGTGGTGGATATCGAAGCGTTGGCGGATGCACTTAAAAACGGAAAATTGGGTGGTGCGGCCATTGATGTTTATCCTGAAGAACCAAGAAGCAATGGCGAGTTCTATACCGCTCTTCAAGGCATACCGAATGTGATTTTGACTCCACACGTGGGCGGAAGCACAGAGGAAGCACAACGCGACATCGCAGATTTCGTACCTAATAAAATCATGGATTATATCAATTCAGGAAATTCCGTTGATGCCGTTAACTTCCCCAACATTCGTTTGCCGAAGCAACAGAACGCACATAGGTTTTTACACATTCACAAGAATGTTCCCGGTATTATGGCCAAAATAAATGAAGAACTGGCTACTTATGAACTTAACATTCTAGGTCAATACCTATCTACCGACAGTGAGGTGGGGTATGTAATAACCGATGTAGATAAAGAATATAATAAAGAAGTAATCAAAGCTCTTAGAAAAATAGAGAACACTATCAAGTTTAGAGTACTTTATTAGTAAGAGCAAATCATAAATTAAAAGGCCCTTTTGAGGGTCTTTTTTATTGTATAAAATTACATTAACACACCTCTTTGTGCTTTTACCGGAGGTGGCAGCTCCGTTTCGCCCAACATTTCCCTTAAATCGATTTCAATGGTTCGACAAAGAGAAAGCATGGGTATATCGTTTGCCATTCTTTGAAAGGGATTTTCGGAGTAATCCCCAATCAATTCCATCATAATATATACCCATCCTAATAAAACACAAATGGGCACGGCTAACCAAAAGTTGATACTTCCGGCATCCAGTACTTCGGGCATCATACTAAACGGAATTAAAAAGATAAATATCCCCACAAAATAAAAACTCATATTGGCATACTGACGAGGAAAAGGAAATTTCTTGATACGCTCATTTTTACCCTGCAATTCGTAAAAAGTGCGCAGCACATCTTCCATTTTTATATGTCTAAAATCATCTATTAATCCTTCTTTGCGCAGTTCGCGTAAATCTCTCGATTGTTCGTTTATTATTTGTGTTGCCGTATTGGCCTTTGGCGTCAGTCTATCGTATTCCTCTTTTGATAAGAAGTTATGAAGTTGGCGGTAATCTTCGTGATCGCTTATCAAGCCCACACCGAAATTCTCTTCTAGCCTTTCGGCATGTCTGGTAGTAAGTCCGCCTTGGGCCACATGTTCCCAAGAGGTGGGTACCAGTAATTGTTCTCTATGGGCGTAAAGCCAAGCGATATGTCGGTAAATCAGTCTCTTTTTTATAGCCTGAATTTCTTCTAAGCTTCGGTTTTCGGTGGTAAACAAATTGGTAATGTAACCGTCGACCACCATGCCCCAAGTTCTACTATCATTAACGATGCCTCCCCATATTTTTCTAGCTTCCCACATGCGGTCGTACGACTGGTTATTCTTAAAACCTACATAAAATGCAACGGCGGTACCGATTACTGAAACGGGCAGCCAAGGTATTTTATACGAAATAATGTCGAACCGGTACAGGCAGGCCACCGTGCCCATGTAAAGAAATAGCCATATGACGTGATGGAACGACCAGTCAAAAAGCTTTTTAATATGAATACCCTTGGTAACAATCATAATTTCCTATTCTCTATTTAGAATACTAAAATAGAAAACAGTCTTATTTATTTGAACTCTAGCGAAGTCTTTTTGTTTTCGATGATACTACAATTATAAATCATCTATGGTGATAGGGTTCGTTGCGTAAAATGGTAAAGGCCCTATAAATCTGTTCTGTTGCAAATAGGCGCACCATTTGGTGCGAAAATGTCATTTTAGATAGACTTATTTTTCCCTGTGCTCTTGAGTAGACTGTTTCGCTGAAACCGTACGGACCACCGATGGCAATGACCAATTGTTTAATTCCGGCATTCATTTTCTTTTGTAAATATTCAGAAAATGCCTCTGATGTAAATTGCTTTCCGTTTTCATCTAGAACCACTAGAACATCGGTTGGGTTAAGCTTCTTAAGAATTAATTCGCCCTCTTTTTCTTTTTGTTGCGGTTCCGATAGATTTTTAGAATTTTTGATGTCGGCTATAATCTCAAGTTCAAACTTGATGTAGTGAACGAGTCTTTTTTCGTACTCCGATATTAATTGAGATAGGGCTTTACTATCCGTTTTTCCTATGGCGAGTAGTTTAATGGTCATGGGCAAATATAGAGTTATTCCTAAAAGAATAGCCTGAATGGTCGCCAGTAAATTGAATCTACCTTAACGGATTAAAACCCTCAACATTTATTAATTTAGCCCATAACAAATAAGAATTATGATTTCAAAAGAAGCTTTTCAGCAAGAGTTAGATATAATCATTAAAAATGCTATTCGCGAAGATGTAGGGGATGGTGATCACAGCTCATTGGCATGTATACCTAATGATGCGAAGGGAAAAGCTAAATTATTGGTAAAGGATGAAGGCATCATTGCCGGGGTCGAATTTGCCCAACAGGTTTTTGCTTATGTAGACAAAGCTCTGAAAATAGAAACTTTGATAGAAGACGGTAGTTCGGTCGAATATGGTGATGTTGTATTTTATGTTTCCGGCAGTTCACAAAGTATTCTGAAGGCAGAACGTTTGGTTTTGAATGCCATGCAGCGCATGAGTGCCATTGCCACTAAAACCAATAAATATGTGAAACTATTAGAGGGTACCGGTACCAAGATATTGGATACCAGAAAAACAACACCTGGCATACGTGCATTAGAGAAGTGGGCCGTGAAAATAGGAGGGGGCGAAAACCACCGTTTTGCCCTTTATGATATGATCATGCTTAAAGACAACCATATTGATTTTGCCGGTGGTGTTAGCCATGCAATTGAAAAGACCAAAGAATACCTGAAGAAAACAGATAGAGATTTAAAAATTATAGTCGAAGCTAGAAACCTAGGTGAAATAGAAGAAATTCTTAAGACCGAGGGTGTCTATAGAATTTTAATCGATAATTTTAATTACGAAGATACCCGAACCGCTGTTAAGATGATTGGAGATAAATGTTTGACCGAATCTTCTGGGGGCATCAATGAAAAGACTATTAGGGAATACGCCGAGTGCGGTGTTAATTATATCTCTTCGGGGGCATTGACCCACTCCGTTTATAATATGGACCTTAGTCTAAAGGCGGTGTAAATGTCAAAAGAAATAGAGGAAAAGATTGCTAAAATACCGCTTCTTAACAAGTTGGCATTAGTATTAAAGGAGGTGAAATTGCCTGCCTTTGAAGGTCTTTCCCTCTATGATTTGATGGAGATGTACATTTTTGGCATTTTTAAAGGTGCCATTTCAACAAGGGCCAGCTCTATTTCTTTCAGTCTCTTTTTAGCGTTGTTTCCCCTACTTATTTTTTTAATAACCTTGGTACCCTTTATAATTCCTTATGTCAGTATCGGCAATGAAAATTTTGACTCCCAGTTCCTGGTTTTCCTAGAGTCCTTTTTACCGTCTGCCACCAGTGATTATTTTGGCGATATATACCAGCAGATAAAGGATCAAAAGCGTGGTGGTCTGCTATCTTCAGCATTTCTATTTTCCATTTTTTTAATGGCCAATGGGGTAAATGCCATTTTCGGGGGGTTTGAGAACTCATATCACGTAGAAATGACCCGTAATTTCTTTCGTCAATATTTGTATGCCTTGATGGTAGGGCTTATTCTTTCTATCCTTTTAATTGTGGGCGCCGTTGCTTATGTATATGTTGAATTCTATATTTTAGATTACCTCAGTGTATGGGCGGCCAAAACCCGTGGCTACGACTTAACAGAGAATGATATTGTTGGCGCGCAAATTGGCAAGGTGCTATTTTTTGTTCTACTATCTTATTTCACTACCGCCATTCTTTATTATTTTGGAACTACTGAAGGAAAGAACGCCAAGTTTTTCTCTATAGGGGCTTTGATGACTACCTTATTGTTTATGCTCACTTCTTACCTATTTGGGGTTTATGTAGAAAAATTCGCAAGATATAACGAATTATATGGTGCATTGGGCGGTTTGTTGATTTTAATGGTCTATATCTGGTTAAATTCTAATATATTGTTACTTGGGTTCGAGCTGAACGCTTCGTTGAACTCACTTCGCAAAACATATAAAAAGGAATGATTAGACTTACTCGATGTGTACTTTGGGTTTTAATTGTGTGCAGTTCGCAATTGATACAGGCCCAAGAGATTTTTGGAAAATGGAAAACCATAGACGATCGTACCGGAAAACCGAAGGCGATTGTTGAAATTTATGAAAAGGATGGTTTAATGTACGGAAAGGTCATAGAAATAGTTGAAGAGGGAAAGGAGAATTTTATATGTGAAAAATGTGAGGGCAAGCGTAAGAACAAACCTGTTTTGGGTATGGATATTATTGAAGCGGCCGAGCATACAGGAGATGGTGTTTACAAGGGCGATACATTGTTCGACCCTCAGCAGGCCATGACCTTTAGATGCAAGATATGGCTTAACCCCGACGACCCCGATGAGCTTAAAGTACGAGGATACCTTTCTTTTCTGTATCGCACCCAGACCTGGCAACGTGTAGAAGGCTAGCATCAAATTTTATATGGATTTTTTTGTTGACGTAATCTTACCCATTCCGTTAGAACGGCTGTTTACCTATAGTGTTACTTCTTCTGAGGCCGAGGCGTTACAACTCGGAGTAAGGGTAGCCGTGCCGTTTGGGAAGTCTAAAATTTATACAGGTCTTGTTTACCGAATACATAACGAAGCCCCTCAAGTATATGAGGCGAAAGAGGTCGATCGCATTTTAGATGATTTTCCTATTGTCAATACCTTTCAGCTCAAACACTGGCAGTGGATTGCCGATTATTATATGTGCTCTATAGGCGAGGTCTTTCGCAGTGCTCTACCGAGTGCCTTACTATTGGAAAGTGAAACGCTAATTCTTAAAAATTCCGATCAAGAAATAGATGAGTCTGAGTTAAAAGACGATGAGTTTTTGGTTTATGAGGCACTTCAACATCAATCTAGCTTAAAAGTACAAGAAGTTAGTGCCATCGTAGATAGAAAGAATATTTTGCCTGTACTCAACCGCCTACTGGAAAAGAAGATTATCCTAATTAAAGAAGAAATATACGAGCAGTATAAACCGAAGCTGGTAAAGTATGTGAAATTAGGTGATGAGTATCTAAAGGAAGAAAAACTGGAATCTCTTTTAGAGTCATTGACAAGGGCGCCGAAGCAGAGTCAAGTGGTGTTGGCCCTTTTTCAGCTTCAGGCCGTTCACCGAAAGCCTGTAAAGGTATCTGAACTGGAAAAGGAGAGTGGGGCATCAAAAGCTGTTATAAACTCACTGATTGAAAAGGAAATTTTAAAGGAGTATTATTTTCAGAAAGACCGGGTCAATTATGAAGGGGAATCTGAAAATTCTGAACTGAAAGAACTCAATGAGTTTCAAGAGGATGCTTTTAAGGCTATTAACCGGAGTTTTGAAGAGCAAAAGACCGCATTGCTGTATGGGGTTACCTCTTCTGGAAAAACGGAGGTATATGTAAAATTGATAGATGAGTGTATCAAGTCAGGTAAACAGGTGCTCTATCTGCTTCCTGAGATAGCTTTGACGACCCAATTGATTGCACGTTTGCAAGATTATTTTGGTGAACACGTATCCGTATACCACTCAAAATACAATGTGCAAGAGCGTGTTGAAGTGTGGAATAACGTACTCAACAATAAAAATAAGGCCAGAATAGTAATAGGGGCACGGTCGGCTTTATTCCTACCTTATAACGATTTAGGTCTAATAATCATTGATGAAGAACACGAGGGTTCTTTTAAGCAGTTTGACCCAGCGCCACGCTATCATGCAAGAGATGCGGCCATTGTTTTGGGGCAGCTTCATAATAGTGATGTTTTACTCGGGTCTGCTACACCTAGTATTGAAAGTTATCTAAATGCCAAAACAGGCAAATATGGCTTTGCGGAAATCAAACGTCGTTTTGGTAATGTTTTAATGCCTGACATCGAATTGGTCGACCTCAAAGAGCAGTCACGGAAAAAGAGGATGAAGGGTCATTTTTCCGAAAGGTTATTTCTGCAAATTGAGGAAGCTCTTAATGAAGGGGAGCAGGTAATTCTGTTTCAAAACAGAAGGGGTTATGCCCCTATTGTCGAATGCACCACGTGTGGCCATTCACCTCAATGCCCGAATTGTGATGTGAGTTTGACCTATCATCAATTTAGAAAACAACTTCGTTGTCATTATTGCGGTCATCACATGGCATTGCCAGAGAGTTGTCAAGCTTGTGGAAGCCCAACCTTGGATACTAAAGGGTTTGGTACGGAACAAGTAGAGAAAGAAATAGAATTGTTGTTTCCTGATGCAAAGGTTGCCCGAATGGATCTTGACACCACGCGTGGTAAACATGGTTATGAAAAAATCATAAACGCCTTTGAACAACAAGAAGTCGATATTTTGGTGGGTACTCAAATGCTGACCAAAGGACTCGATTTTAGAAATGTGAGTTTAGTAGGTATTATGAATGCCGACTCTTTATTAAACTTTCCTGATTTTCGAGCACACGAGCGTTGTTTTCAATTATTGACACAGGTAGCGGGTAGGGCAGGGCGCACCCAAAAAAGAGGAAAGGTGATTGTTCAAAGCTACAACCCTTATCATCAGATTTTAAACCAAGTTTCGGTGAACGACTATGAGGGTATGTTCAAAGAACAATTGTACGAGCGCGAACAATATAAATACCCACCAAAGAATAGAATAATAAAGATAACCTTTAAACATAAAGAGTATAACCGCCTGAACGAGTCTGCCGAATGGTTTGCCCAATCGCTGAGAAACAGTTTCGGCGGCAATGTTCTAGGTCCTGAGTATCCGGCGGTGGCAAGAATACGCAATCAATACCTGAAGCATATTTTGGTCAAAATTCCTAAGGGTACTTCAGTGTCGGGGGTTAAGTCATCTATTCGAAGAATAGAAAAGTCGTTCAATGCGGTTTCTCAATACCGAAGTGTCAGGGTGATTTATAATGTAGATCATATATAGAATAAAAAAAGCCTCGTATGAACGAGGCTTTTATTTATATTCTGAGTAAAAGTTTAGACGTTGCTCAGTGCTTCGGCCAACTCTGTTTTCTTGTTCCTGCTTAAAGGAATCGATCTTCCGCTTACCTCAACATTTTTACTGTTGAACTTCTCGATTTTCTCTAAGTTGACAATGTATGACTTATGTATTCTCAAGAATTTATCTTGAGGCAACTGCTTTTCAAAAGACTTCATGGTCGATAAGATTACAATATTGGCCTCATCGGTTACCAACTTGATATAATCACCAAGGGCTTCTATCCACTTGATATCGTTTAAGATTACCTTTCTTTTCTTCAGATTGCTTTTTACGAATATATGCTCTTCGTCTTCCTGAACCTTGTGCATTTGCTCGTATTTGTTGATAGCTCTTTTTACAGAGGCATCGAAACGGGCCATGGTAATAGGTTTGTGAAGATAATCTGTTACATCATAATCGAATGCCTTTAGGGCATAATCAGGTTTTCCGGTAATCAAAATTACCTGCGGACGGTTCTCTAGTGATTCAAGTAGGTCAAAACCACTGATGATCGGCATCTCAACATCAAGAAAAATCAAATCGATTTCGTTGTTTTTGATACCGTTTTTAGCTTCAATGGCATTGCTGTATTCGGCCACCATCGCCAAATTCGGATGACTGTTTACCAACTTTGCCACCGCCATTCGCTGCATAGACGAGTCGTCGACAATAATACTTCTTAATTTCATAAATGGGTCGATTTGTGGGGTTAAATCATCGACAAAATACTAAAAATTGACGTTCAACTACAAGTAAACTTGTAAAGTTCGTCCGATTTCCTGTGTAATTTGCAATGACCATAGGTTAAGATTTGGTTAAGTTCGATTTTTTAAGGTTACCCATCTATAACGAAGAAAATTCTCTTTTCTTGTGAAGTGTCATAAATATTATTACTTTTGCGCTCCTAAAAAATATACATTTATGAACCATTACGAAACTGTTTTCATTTTGAATCCCGTGCTTTCTGAAGACCAGATTGCGGAAACAGTTAAGAAATTCGAGGATTTCTTAATTAACAATGGCGCCAAAATGGTCTCTAAAGAAAACTGGGGACTGAAGAAATTGGCCTATGCCATACAACACAAGAAAAGTGGTTTTTACCATTTGTTCGAGTTCACCGCACCTGGTAGTGTAATTGCTCCTTATGAGCAAGAATTCAAGAGAGATGAGCGGATAATGCGGTTCTTGACCGTAAAATTAGACAAGCACGCCATCGAGTGGGCTGAAAAAAGAAGAACAAGGTTAAAAGCTAAAGCGTAAGTATTATGGCAACATTACAACAGCAAGCGAAAGGAAAAAAAGATGGGGAAATTCGTTATTTGACCCCATTGAACATTGAGACAAATACTAAGAAGAAGTACTGTCGTTTCAAAAAATCAGGTATTAAATATATCGATTATAAAGATCCTGATTTCTTGATCAAATTGGTAAACGAGCAAGGTAAACTTTTACCAAGACGACTTACCGGAACTTCTTTGAAGTACCAACGCAAAGTGGCCCAAGCGGTAAAGAGGGCACGTCACTTGGCTTTAATGCCATACGTAGGTGATCTACTAAAATAAATTTAAGGCAAGATGGAACTTATATTAAAGCAAGACGTAGAGCATTTGGGCTTTAAAGACGATATCGTAACTGTTAAAAACGGTTACGGAAGAAATTACCTGATACCTAGAGGTATGGCTACTATGGCTACACCTTCGGCTAAAAAGGTTCTTGAAGAGAACTTAAGGCAAAGAGCCCATAAAGAGAAGAAAATTGTTGATTCAGCAAAAAGTACAGCTGACGCTTTGGCTAAGTTGGAAGTTAAGATTCCAGCTAAGGTTGGCGCCGGTGACAAACTTTTTGGATCTGTAACTTCTGCTGATTTGGCAGATGTTTTGGCTAAAGATGGTCATGAAATCGACAAAAAGTTTATCAGCATCAAAGGTGGAGCCATCAAAAGGGCTGGGCCTTATACTGCTGACATTCGTTTACATCGTGAGGTAAACATTCAGTTTGACTTTGAAGTTATACCAGAACAGAAGTAAGCGGTTGATATTCATTTGATAAGTTTAAAGAGCTATGCGCGCATAGCTCTTTTTTTTTGTTTTAATTTCACGGTAAATTAACTCAAACCTATCAATATGAAAAAGTATTATCTAATTACTTGCCTACTGCTGCTCTGCTTTGGTTTAAATGCCCAAGTAACCACTTCAAACATGTCGGGATCGGTCGTTGACGACCAAAACCAACCTTTGCTTGGTGCAAATGTCGTAGCTATACACACTCCAACAGGTACTACCTATGGTGCAATAACCAATGAAGACGGCTTGTTCAAGATTCTTAACCTTCGTGTGGGCGGGCCCTACGAAGTAACAATTTCTTATGTAGGGTTCAAAGAACAACTCATTGGAGACATTAACCTTACACTTGGTAAAACTTTTACTTTAGATGTGCTCTTGCAGACCGAAAGTCAGGCTCTTGATGAAGTGGTAGTCATATCGGATAGGGGAGGTACTTTCGGAAGCGACCGTACCGGTGCAGAAACAAGCGTCGGTAGAAGAGAACTTACTCGATTACCAACCATATCTCGATCGGCCCAAGATTTTACAAGGTTGGAACCTTCATCTTCCGGTAATTCTTTTGGTGGTAGAAATGACCAATACAATAATTTCTCTCTTGACGGGGCCATTTTTAATAATCCTTTCGGTCTCGATTCGCCAACGCCAGGTGGGCAAACCGAATCACAGCCAATCTCTCTAGATGCCATTGACCAGATTCAAGTGTCGTTGGCGCCCTACGATGTAACCCAATCCGGATTTACCGGTGCTACCGTAAATGCGGTGACCAAAAGTGGTACCAACGAATTTCACGGTACCGTATATGGCTTCTTTAGAAATGAAGACTTGACGGGTGGTAGAATAAAAGGCGAAGACGTAGTGAAGCCCGACCTTAAGCAAAATCAATATGGCATAAGTATCGGTGGGCCTGTAGTTAAGAACAAGCTTTTCTTTTTTGCCAATTTCGAACGTGATCAGAGAGATGACCTTGGTTCTAATGGTTGGGTTCCAAATACAGGTTCTGGCGCTATAAATGAATCTAGGGTTACGGAGGGTGATCTTATAACCGTTCAAAACTCCCTTGCTGGATTAGGTTATGACACAGGTCGCTATCAAGGATTTACTTATGGAGCGGAATCCACCAAAGGTATCCTTAAACTTGACTGGAACGTAAATAGCGACCACCGATTGGCATTGATATATAACTTTCTTAGTGCTTCAAAAGAAAAACCCGCACACCCGACTGCCTTGGGTATTAGAGGACCAAGTTTTCAAGTGTTACAATTTGAAAACAGCGGCTATGAAATCAACAATAATTTGCAATCGGTACAATTAGAGCTGAATTCAACTTTTGGTGATAACGCCACCAATAAACTTCAAGTGGGTTACTCACATTTCGATGATTATCGTAATGCATTATCGGCCCCCATACCTGCCATAACTATTCAAGATGGTGCAGGAAGCAATTATATCATAGCAGGTCATGAGCCTTTTTCCATCAACAATAGATTAGATCAAAAGGTCTTTCAGGTAACCAATAACTTCAATTACTTTTTGGGTAACCATACGCTAACAATCGGTGCCTCATTGGAAAAATTTCAGTTTGATAATTCCTTTAACTTAGGTGCCTATGGTTATGATGAAGATGGCGATTTCGTACAAGAGGTGGGTGCCTTTGCGGCATACCCGAGTTTGGCAGCCTTTCAAACCGATATTACTGATGGTACGTTGGCTGCTGCTCTGGCAAATGCCCAGAACATCTTCGACAACAGCAATGCAGCAGGCGAAGGTAATGAAGGCGGATGGGCCTTGGCGGAAACCAATGTGGGCCAATTCTCTATTTATGTACAAGATGATTGGAACGTAACCTCCGATTTTAAATTGACCTATGGTGTTCGGTTAGATAAGCCTTTGTATTTTGATACCCAAGATAAAATTCGCGAGAATATCGCTCGTAAGCCCTTTACCTTCGACCCTTCGATTTCTTATTTCAATCCGCAATCGAATCAAGAGACTCAATTGGACTCGGAAACCCTGCCCAGCAACGATTTCCTAATTTCGCCTAGGGTTGGTTTTAATTGGGATTTAAATGGAAACCAAACCACTCAGATAAGAGGTGGAAGCGGGGTTTTTACTGGTCGTTTCCCTTTTGTTTGGTTGGGTAATCAGGTGCAGGGTCTAGATTCGTTCTTCTACCAAATTGTGGATCCAGACTTTAAATGGCCGCAAGTATGGCGTACGAATATTGGTGCCGACCACCGACTCGATAACGGTATCATTTTGACTGCTGATGTCTCTTATACCAAGGATATAAATGGAGCCCACGTGCAAAACTGGGGCTTGAGAAATCCAACTTTGACATTGAATGCCCCCGGTGATAACAGACCCATTTATGCCGATTCGGATAAAGGTAACAACGGGTATGTTTTTACCAATTCCGATAAGGGCAGAATATGGAATGCTTCTTTAAAGGCCCAAAGAAACTGGGATAACGGCCTTTACACAAGCTTGGCCTACAATTACCTAAATGCAAAAGATGTCAACTCCATCGAAGCCGAGATTACGGGTGACGCTTTTGATTTCAACCCGAACTATGGAAACGCGAATGCAGATGTTCTGTCTTATTCAAAATATGGTGACACGCATAGGTTTATCGGCGTGGGATCCAAACAATTCGTATATGGAAATGATAAATGGTCTACCACTATCTCGACCTTCTTTGAATATGCACAAGGAGGAAGGTTCAACTATACCTATGCCGGCAATTTAAACAATGATAGCTCTTTTCAGAACAATGACCTTCTTTACATTCCTACGGAGGCCGAAGTTCAACAAATGCAGTTTTCAGGAGCCGGACAAGCTCAAGCCTTCGAAAATTTCATTCAACAAGACGACTATATGAGCGACCATAGAGGTGAATATTTTGATAGATATGGCGCCTTAGCTCCTTGGAGGGGTAAATGGGATGTGAAATTACTTCAAGATTACCGATTGAATGTGACCGATGAGAAAGTGCACACGATACAATTTAGTATGGATATTTTGAATTTCGGTAACCTTTTGAACAGCGATTGGGGTCTCGTGCAACAACCTAATACGCCTAACCCACTTTCGGTGACCGTTGATCCCGCTACCAGCGAACCGACCTATACATTCAATACCGGATTGACCGACAGTTTTGTTTATGACTCTAGTTTACTTTCGCGTTGGCAAATTCAGTTCGGTTTACGCTATATTTTTTAAATAGATCATAAGAATATTGAGAATTAGGCCATACATTTCGTATGGCCTTTTTATTTTTGCCGGATGAAATATACAAGGCTAACAAAACAACAATTAGAGGAACTTCACCCAGAGTTTATCAACTTTTTGGCCACCCAATCGATCACCGCTGAAGAGTGGTCCGATATCAAAGAGAACAAACCTCAGGTTGCCGAAGATGAAATAGATGTTTTTAGTGATTTGGTCTGGGAAGGTGTGCTCAGTAAAGTAGAATACCTTGAGAATGTTTCTACCCAACAAATGCACCTTTTTCATTTAACCGATAAAGAAATGAAACTTTTATCGGTAAAAGTTATGAACCCAGAGATTAATTTAACTTCAAAAGAAGGGTTTGCTTGGTTCAAAAAGAACTGGCAGTCCGATTTTGTAGAATACCTGACCGCCTCCAAAGCATATTCAGAGGATAAGAACCTAGATAAGTTTCAATTGATTCAGCAAGGTGCGGTTATCACTAAGGGTGAATTGTTTCAATGGTTTGATAAAATCATCAATTAGACGCATATTTGTCAATTATTCATCTTACGTACCGGAATCGGTCTTTGAACCGATTAAAAGGTTACTCCCACAACTATAGATTTAATGGCCCAAAAACCAAGCATACCAAAAGGTACGAGAGATTTTGCACCTTCAGAAGTACAAAAGCGCAATTATATTTTTGATATCGTACGAAAGCGATTTGAAACTTTTGGCTTTCAGCCCATTGAAACTCCTTCCTTTGAGAATTCTGAGACCCTAATGGGTAAATACGGCGATGAAGGTGACCGCTTGATTTTTAAAATATTGAACTCGGGAGATTTTTTAAGTAAGGTTGATGAAGGTACCTATGAAGCTAAAAATTTTAGTTTGATTACTCCTAGAATTTCTGAAAAGGCATTACGCTACGATCTTACGGTACCATTTGCGCGTTACGTGGTGATGCACCAAAATGAGATTGATTTTCCTTTTAAACGATATCAGATACAGCCGGTTTGGCGAGCGGATAGACCCCAAAAAGGTCGTTTTCGTGAATTTTATCAATGTGATGCCGATGTGGTCGGGGCCAATTCATTACTACAAGAAGTTGAATTGGTACAATTGTACGATGCCGTTTTTACAGACTTAAAATTGGAAGGTGTCACCATTAAATTGAACAATAGAAAAATACTTTCCGGAATCGCCGAAGTAATTGGTGCGCAAGACCTTTTAATCGATTTTACCGTAGCACTTGATAAGTTGGATAAAATAGGGGTAGACGGGGTCAAGAAAGAAATGAAAGAACGAGGTCTGACCGATGAGGCCATTTCTAAAGTAGAACCCCTTTTTCATTTGTCCGGTAGCAATATAGAGCAACTGAATGCTCTCGATACTTTATTAAAAGAATCGGAAATAGGCTCAAAGGGTGTTGATGAATTACGTTTTATTATAGAATCGGTTGCCGACAGTGGTCTGAAATCGGCCATCTTATCGATAGATGTTACTTTGGCCAGAGGCTTAAATTATTATACGGGCGCGATACTTGAGGTGGCTGCTCCTTCGGGCGTGAAAATGGGTTCAATCGGAGGTGGCGGACGATATGATGATCTCACGGGTATTTTCGGTTTGAAGGATGTTAGCGGTGTAGGCATATCTTTTGGATTGGATCGCATCTATTTGGTACTAGAGGAATTAGGATTGTTTCCCGAAGCTATAGACCAATCATTGCAAGTTCTATGTCTAAACTTCGGTGAGAAAGAATCATTGCGTGCTTTGAAATTGATCAATCAACTTCGTGACGCCGGGATTAAGGCAGATATTTATCCTTCAGATACCAAGATTCAAAAGCAGTTTAAATACGCCAACAATAGAAATGTTCCCTATGTAATTTTGATTGGAGAGCAGGAATTGGAAAATGGTGAATTTGTAGTTAAAAACATGACCCAAGGCAGTCAGGAAACCCATCTTTTGAGCAATCCTGATAATTTCATTCAATCTCTTCAATTGAATTAATTTCTATTTTGCTTGAAGGCGTAATACCGTATGGGTGTTCCTTACTTTGCATTAGTTAATATATCTAGGTGTACTCTAGATTGATTAGCTAAAAACAAAGAACTCAGAATATGTTTATTCTCGTCATTGCAATTGTATCGGCCGCATTGGCTTTCGGTGCTATCTGGGGCATCTATGGCCGCTTATCGAAAAGAACTGAAGGTTTTTTGGTGGCCTTGGCAGGTGGAGCCCTTTTGGTTTCTGCGGTTATGGAATTAATTTACCCTGCTGTCGAAAAATATAATGCACTTTATGCATTCATATCTGTTTTCGTAGGGGCGGCAACTTTCACGGGACTGGATTACCTAGTGAAAAAGAAGTGGGGTTCTGAAAGTGGAGGTGGTTTATTAGCTGCTATTACCTTGGATGGTATTCCAGAGAACTTAGCGCTTGGTGTAGCTCTGATAGGGGCTGACCTATTATCGGTCGCCGCTTTGTCCGGTTCAATATTACTTTCCAATCTACCAGAAGCTGCCGGAGGTGCTAAAGAAATGGCCGGGAACAATTCTAAGAAAAAAGTTCTATGGTTATGGTGTGCTACCGCCCTTCTTCTATCGGCAGCATCCCTTATAGGATATTACCTCTTAACAGACGTGCCTAAAGATATTTTAGGATATTTAAAATGTTTTGCCGGCGGGGCGGTCACTGCTTCTTTGGCACTTGAGGTATTTCCCGAATCCTATAAAAAAGATAAATATTGGTCGGGTATTGCCACGGCCATAGGTTTGATTTTGGCAATGTACCTGAGTACATTGGGCGAGTAGCTTAGGTTAAAGCCGCTCTTTGATAGCACTTAATACCATCTTGTAATAAGCGGCGCCGTGTTTGACATATTTCTGGACTTGAGCCAATCCCCAAGTTTCTTGTGCAAGAGTGATGAGGGGTATCAATTTTAGGTCGTTTACCTCACTTTCTTGTTTTTGAAGTTGATTGAAGGGTACTGAAAGTTCACAAATAAATATATGATTGAACTCATTATCTATGAGGGTAGGTGAATGTTGGTGAAACGACTCGTGAACTCCTATTTTTTCTAAACTCTGCTCTTCGATTTCAAGACCGATTTCTTCTTTTACTTCTCGTACCGCAGAAGTTTCGATTTTTTCACCTGCGCCAATATGCCCCGCGACAGATACGTCCCAAAGTAGTGGGTGCGTATCTTTGTTTGCTGCCCTTTGCTGAATCAACACTTGTCCTGCTTTGGTATAAAACCATATATGCACCGATTCGTGGTACCAACCGTTTTTGTGGGCCTCAGATTTCATGGCCGTTTTACCCGTTTTGTTTCCAGACTTGTCGAGAATGTCAATAAGTTCGTCCATATAAAAAAGCCCTCCATTGGAGGGCGGTTTTGTTAATCGAAATAGCTGAAGGTTTCACCTTCTTTTATATTCAAGAGCGTTTCATAAATCAGACGAATCACATTTTCCACATCGTCTTTATGAACTGTTTCTACCGTGGTATGCATGTAACGCAACGGCAATGAGATAAGGGCCGAGGCTACACCGCCATTGCTATAGGCAAAAGCGTCTGTGTCGGTACCGGTCGCCCTTGAAGCCGCCATACGCTGAAAAGGTATCTTCTTGGCTTCTGCCGTCTCAATAATGCGTTCCCTTAATTTATTTTGAACCGCGGGAGCATATGAAATCACAGGTCCAGAACCAATTTCAGTATGACCTTGTGTTTTTTGGTCAATCATCGGTGTGGTCGTATCGTGGCAAACATCGGTTATGATGGCAACATTGGGTTTAATGGTTTGGGTAATCATTTCTGCCCCACGCAGACCTATTTCTTCTTGAACAGAATTTGTTATATAAAGTCCAAAAGGAAGTTTCTTCTTGTTTTCGTGCAGCAGTCGAGCCACTTCGGCGACCATAAAACCACCAGCACGGTTGTCGATTGCCCTGCAAACGAATTTATCTTCATTTAAGATATTGAATTCATCTGGGTAGGTAATTACACACCCCACATGAACCCCCATTTTTTCGACTTCTTCTTTATCCTTCGCACCGACATCGATAAAGATGTTGTCTAGTTTGGGCGGTTCTTCTTTTGACTTATCGCGGGTATGAATGGCCGGCCAGCCAAAAATGCCTTTTACCACCCCATTCTTGGTATGTATGTTGACCCATTTTGAGGGCGCGATTTGATGGTCGCTTCCACCATTTCTGATGACATAAAGAAGGCCGTTATCGGTGATATAGTTGACATACCACGAGATTTCATCGGAATGCCCCTCGATGACCACTTTATATTTCGCATCGGGATTGATGACCCCTACGGCAGTGCCATAGGTATCGGTAATGAAGGTATCGACATATGGTTTTAGATACTCCATCCATATTTTCTGACCTTCCCATTCGTAACCGGTCGGGGAAGCATTGTTCAAATATTTTTCGAAAAACTCCAGTGACTTTTTCGTTATAATTTTCTTGTTAGCCATTTAAAATTGATTTACTTACAAACTTAGCAATATTCACTTTTAATTAATAATAAGCACTACTAATTATCGTTAATTTTGGCAGGACTTTTGCATTTAGATGCGCTATGAAAAAAACTACGATTTTTCTTTTTTTGATTTGCTGTTTTTTGTCGGTCAACGCTCAAATTCAGGAGGAACCGTTAGATTCCGTAGCCGAAAAAATGATTATTGTAGAGGGAGATTCTATTTTTAGAAGCTCTATCGATCTTGATGAAGTCTATCTCTTTGGGCGATTAAAATTCGGCTCCTATAAAGAAAAACTCAAATATTATATTTTAAGAAGAAAGACCTTAAAGGTTTACCCTTATGCAAAATTGGCGGCTGAAAGATTGGTTGAGCTTAACGATAGTATTTCAAAAATCACTAAAAAGCGTCAACAAAAAAGATATACTAAAAAAGTTCAAAAGTATATTGAGGAAGAGTTTTCTGAAGAGCTTAAAAAGCTTACTAGAACCGAAGGTCAAATACTTGTGAAACTAATCTACCGACAGACCGGCGAAACGGCTTTTGATTTGGTGAAGGAGCTAAGAAGCGGTTGGCGTGCCTTTTGGTACAATACCACGGCCAGCATGTTCAGTATCAGTTTAAAAGAGGAGTTTCACCCCGATCAAGTGCATGAAGACTATTTAATCGAAGATATTCTTCAAAGGGCTTTCGCCGCTTATCAATTGGAGAGGCAAGAATCGGTTTTGGATTATGATTATGCCCAACTGAGCAATAAGTGGACTTTGAGCGGTAAAAGGGAGAAGTGATCCGCGCAAGAATCAATCTTTTTTCTTTCCGGGTCCAAATAGCGAATCCAATAGTACCTTAATACTGTAAAAGCCCATTGCGATGGCGCCTACGGCCAAGACAAGGCCGATTATGAGTACAGGCCAGAACAATATGTTTTCTTGGTTTTTAAACGCCTGGTACAAAACAACCGGAGCCATGAACATGAGTACCAGGGTATATGCCAAAAATTTTATCCCCTTGACCAAAAGTTCTTTATCGGTTTTCATAAAGCCGTGATTGTAATTAAGAGCTATTCTATGGTTATGGATTGGGTATACGTTTGGCAAACAGCAAAGTAACCCAGGGCAAAATTATCGGTACCGTTTTCATCGGAAACATTTAAGATATTACCTCTAACCGTCGCTGATGGTGTTTGAAAGGGCCCTTGGTCTCCACCGGATTGAACGATGACTTGGTTCATATAATTGAAAAAAGGCTCATCTACACCAATGAGACTAATTTGTACTTCCATGCCGGGTTGCACCCCATCATCATAAAAATAGGAAAACTCGAAGGGTTGACCTTGATAGAATTCATCTTCGGAGACCAGGTACTCATTGAAATCAAAATCAAACAAGTAGTAATCGTCTCTATCTGGGCTATCGGTAAAAGAAATGAGTATTTCAGTCTCATCGCCTGTGAAAAGACTTCCCTCACCTTGTTCCAGACGACTAATCGGCGATGTGGGCACGTAATTCGTTGTTGCGGAATAAATAACCCCGTTATAATCAATTCTTAATTGTAGTTCATTTCCATCTGTAAAAAAGGAAGTATTTTTTGAACCTTCATACTGCCCCGGAGTAGTTTGCGTGAGAACCAAGATGTTAGTGTCTTCGGCGTCGTTGCTTTCGTAACCAATGTTCGTTATATGAATTTCACTCAACTCTGCCGGTTGTGGTTCATCAAAAAAGTTACTGGTTTCGCCTACGGTGAACGATACATTGGTCATTTCCATCTCGGTATCAACACGAATAACAGCATCTACAAATAGGCGTGGAGGCTCGGTAGGGGTATCTATTTCTACTACATCTTCACAAGAGGTAATTAGAAAAAGCACCGGTATGATAAGTAAGTACTTCCTCATTTTTTCTAAAATTTAAAGTTGTAGGTTACGGCGGGTACAATTCCGAAAATACTTGTACGAACCGCTTCGTTTTGTCGTGTGTCTGGGTTTCTGCTAAAATTGATAGAGGCGGCGTTTCTACGATTGTATACATTGTAAAGGCTAAAAACCCATTCACCTTGCCATTTTCTGTTCTTATTTTTATCGGGATTCAGATTAGCGGAAAGATCTAGCCTATGGTAAGTAGGTAATCTTTCTTCATTACGTGCGCCGTAATAAGGTACCGACAAGCCCTGAAACTTATATTGACCCACAGGGTAGTTGGTCGGTTGCCCCGTCTGGAACACGAAGTTAGAATTAAAGCTCCATTTTGAATTCAATTGGTAACTACCATATAAAGACAGGTCGTGTGTCTTGTCGTATGGGGTATTGTACCAGTTACCATTGTTAATACCAGTTTCGTTGAGTGTACGGCCAGGAGTACGCTGTTCAGATTTAGAAAGGGTATAGGCTAACCAACCTTGAAATCTGCCCTCGTTCTTTTTCAAGAGAAATTCCCACCCATAGGCGCGTGCTTCCCCGTTGAGAATTACTTGTTCTATAGCATCGTTGGCAATCAAATTCGCACCATCTATGTAGTCAATTCTATTTTGAATATCCTTATAAAAAAATTCAGTTTCAATTGAATAATCGCCTTCCATCAATTCTTTAAAATAGCCAAAGGCATATTGATCCAGTAATTGCGGTTTTACAAAAGGTCCGCTGGGTGTCCAAACATCTAAAGGAGTAGGGGAGCTGGTGTTCGACAAAAGATGTAGGTATTGCGCCAACCTAGTGTAACTGGCTTTAAAGGAGTTGCTTTCATTTAAGGAATATGCCAAAGAAAATCTAGGTTCAAAGTTATTATAGGTAGCTAGACTTTCTTTGCGTGAGGAAGTTCTTGTTTCTAAAGGATTGGCTTCTCGATAAATTAGTAAATCGGGGTCGAAATCTACAGGATTATTATTTGCATAGACATTAAGTTCGTCTTGGCCCAAACGAATGAAATTACTGAAACGCAGCCCGTAATTGATACTGAGATTATCGGTAAGGTCATGCTCAACATCAATATAAGCAGCAAATTCATTGGCATACTTTTGAATCAGTTGTTCTTCAACTATGCCCGAATCTGAATTACTGGGTTCGATTTTACCGGGATTAAATCGATAGTAAATATTATTAAGCCCGTAGTTCACCTGTAATTTGTCATTTACGTAGTGCTTCAGGTCGTATTTGACATTAAAGTTTTGAATACCTGAATTCCAATTAAACCCAACAAAATCAAGCTTAAGTCCGTAATAGTAATCGGAATAGATCAATGATAAATTCGAAAATAATTTATCTGAAAAAAGATGGTTCCAACGAAAGTTACCGACGGCATTACCGTAGGTATTTACAAAGCTTTCGCTAATGCCCAAAACATCCCTACCGAAGTAACCTGACAAATAAATACTATTTCTATCGTTCAGATTAAAATTTATTTTGGTGTTGAGATCATAAAAATAGGCGGTATTGTCAACGTCAAAAAGCGGCAAGAAAAGATGTGCATACGAGGCCCTGCCCCCAATCAAAAAAGCGGCTTTGTCTTTAATGATAGGGCCTTCGAGCAATAACCTACTGGCAACCGCACCTATGCCTCCATTAACCTTGAAATCTTTACTATTGCCCTCTTTTTGAAAAATATCCAACACCGATGAAACGCGACCGCCGTACCTTGCCGGAATTCCCCCTTTGTATAGTTTTAAGTCTTTAATGGCATCGGGATTGAAAACGGAGAAAAAGCCGAAAAGGTGAGAAGAATTAAAAATGGTAGCCTCATCTAGCAAAATAAGGTTTTGATCGACGGCACCGCCCCGAACGTTGAACCCTGAGGCGCCCTCGCCCGCATTTGTTACTCCTGGTAGTAGCAAGATTGATTTGATTACATCGGCTTCACCGAGAATTACGGGTATTTTTTTTATTGTTTCGGCCGACATGGCATTGACGCTCATTTGCGGCTTTCGTATACTAATTTTTTCAACATCTTCTGTAACGACAACTTCTTCAAGCTCTTCGGCCGACTCTTCTAAACGAAAATTTAATTTTTTGTTTTCTGATAAAACGATGGTCTGTTGAACCTCTTTAAAGCCCAAATAACTGATTTGAACTTGGTACTCGCCTTGTGGTAGGGTTATAGAGTAAAAACCATATTCATTGGTGGTCACCCCCGTTTTCAATTCAGGAATGACAATAGTGACACCGATTAGGGTTTCATTGCTTGAAGCTTCCGATACTGTTCCGCTTAAAGTGAATTTGTCTTGTGCGAAGGTTATAGAAAATGAGAAAAGACTAATAAATAAGGCTAGCTTATAATAGGGAGCCATTAAGCAATTTTTCTTTAAAAATAGATAGAAATGGGCAAGAAGAAAATAAAAATAGGACCAAAAAAAGCCCTCTAAGTTATTAGAGGGCTTTTCATATGAAATATTATTTTTTAGATGCTATCTAATATGGAGTTCAAAGTTTCGCTTGGGCGCATGGCCGAAGCTACTTTTTCTGAGTCTGGCATGTAATAACCGCCAATATCTTTTGAACTGCCTTGGCTCGCAATTAGTTCCGCGGCGATTTTATCTTCATTCTCGCTCATGGCATCATATATCTTTGTGAAGGCCTGTTTCAATTCGGCACTTTTATCTTGCTTTGCCAATGCCTCTGCCCAATATAGAGCCAGATAGAAGTGACTTCCTCGAGTATCGATTTCCATCACTTTTCTGGAAGGAGATTTGTCGTTGATCAAGAATTTTTCGGTAGCACTATCCAAAGCATCACCAAGGACTCTTGCTTTCAAATTATCGTTTTTCTCTCCGTAGAAATCCAAAGAAACTCCCAGTGCCAAGAACTCACCAAGAGAGTCCCATCTTAAGTGACCTTCTTCCAAAAATTGTTCTACGTGTTTTGGTGCCGAACCACCTGCGCCGGTCTCGAACAATCCACCACCATTCATTAAAGGAACGATGGAAAGCATTTTGGCACTAGTACCTACTTCTAGAATCGGGAAAAGGTCGGTCAAGTAGTCACGAAGAACATTACCGGATACCGAGATGGTATCTTTACCTTCTTTCATTCTCTGTAAGGTGTATTCTGTTGCCTTTTTAGGTGATAGAATTTTAATCACAAGACCTGTAGTATCGTAGTCTTTAAGGTACACATTTACCTTTTTGATCAATTCGGCATCATGAGCTCGATTTTCATCTAACCAGAAAACCGCTGGGTCTTGGGTAGCTTTCGCTCTTGTGACCGCCAATTTCACCCAATCTTGAATAGGGGCATCTTTTACTTGGCACATACGCCAAATATCACCTTCGGCAACTTCATGTTGAATCAATACTTCGTTCGAACCGCTATCGATAACTTCAACTTTACCGGAAGTACCGATTTCAAAGGTTTTGTCGTGAGAACCGTATTCCTCAGCCTTTTGGGCCATCAATCCAACATTGGGTACTGTACCCATGGTCGTCGGGTCAAAAGCACCGTTTTCTTTACAGAAATCGATAGTGGCCGTGTAGACATCGGCGTAACTACTATCAGGTATAATAGCCTTGGTGTCTTGCGGTTGACCATCTTTGTTCCACATCTGGCCAGAATTTCTGATCATGGCTGGCATAGAAGCATCAATGATGATATCGCTAGGCACGTGTAGGTTGGTAATACCTTTATCTGAGTTCACCATCGCCAAATCAGGACCATTTTTAATAGTAGCCTTGATATCAGCCTCAATCTGTTGCTTTTTATCGGAAGGAAGATTACCAAGTTTGGCAAATAAATTTTCTAAACCATCATTAGAACTAATTCCAACAGACTTAAAGTCTTCACTATATTTTTCAAAAACATCTGCAAAATAAGCTTCAACTGCATGGCCGAAAATGATGGGGTCTGAAACCTTCATCATGGTTGCCTTCATATGCAAAGAAAACAGAACACCTTTATCTTTGGCATCTTTGACCTGCTCTTTTAAAAATTCGGTCAAAGCCGCTTTACGCATCACAGTGGCATCAATGATTTCACCCTTGAGTAAAGAAATACCATCTTTTAGAATCTGTTCTGAACCATCTTGGCCCTTAAGAACTATCTTAACTTTTGTTGCTGCATCAGTGGTTAAAGACTTTTCATTGCTCTTGAAGTCGCCTTTGCCCATAGTAGCTACATGGGTTTTGCTATCAGCACTCCAAGCACCCATTGAATGGGGGTTTTGCTTGGCATAATTTTTTACCGCTCTTGGCGCCCTACGATCCGAATTACCTTCACGTAAAACAGGGTTAACGGCACTACCCTTAATTTTATCGTATCGAGATTTGATATCTTGTTCTTTTTCATTGCTAGGGCTATCAGGATAATCGGGTAGGGCATACCCTTTTTTCTGAAGCTCGCTAATAGCTTCCTTTAATTGAGGAATCGAAGCACTAATATTCGGTAGTTTAATAATGTTGGCCTCGGGTTTTTTAGCCAGCTCACCTAATTCTTCCAAATCATTGGAAATTTGCTGGCTTTCATTCAAAAAATCGGGAAAAGTGGCTATAATTCTACCGGCCAAAGAAATGTCTTTGGTTTCAATGGTTACATCAGCAGTTTTTGAAAAAGCTTTTACTATAGGTAAAAAAGATTGTGTCGCCAAAGCTGGAGCTTCGTCGGTCTTCGTATAAAATATCTTCGACATCAATAATTGGAGTTTAATTTAAAGCGGAGCAAATATACCATTTTTTGTTGTGTTACTGCCCAAAAGTTAAAAAGCCATAACATTAAAGGTATCGAAGTACATGAATTACGAAAAATTCAAAAAAGATGGTAAGACTATGCCTTGGTTAGCTCGGAAGTAATTAAAAAACAAAAGCCATATCATTGTATAAATACATTGATATGGCTTTTTAGAAATAGCTATCAAACCTTTCGCACCCTATTTCTCAGAGTCGGCAACCATTGATTGCGTTTGCATTACTATTTCCACGTTTGTTCCACCTCTGTGCTCTCGACTATATCTTTGGCATTTTGGCTTCTCTTCTCGTTGTTTTGATGATCTTAAGAGCAACCATATTGACTCTAGGTCAATTTATGGTTGGTAAGTACACCCACATAACAGTTTCAAAAAACGACAGTTTAATGAACCTATGCTCGCCATCTTTGCGTCAATTTTGAATTACCTTCATTTTCACTAGGCTAAAACAACAATATAAAGAACGTTGACTTTATAACGGTTTCCATTTAAATCTTCGACAGATTATTACTTTAACCGTGATATAAATATACGTAATATTTTAACTACAGTATTAATTTTAACACATTTATAATCAACCAATTATAAACAATCGAAATTAACAATTGTTCATAACGCAAAAATCCCCTACTGATTAAATCAATAGGGGATTGAATATTTATTGGGTAAGTCTTAAGAACGTACCTCTTTGATACGTGCTTTTTTACCTGTAAGGCCTCTAAAGTAGAAGATACGAGCTCTACGTACTTTACCTTTTTTATTAACTTCAATTTTCTGTAGTGCAGGCATGTTGATTGGAAAGATACGCTCTACACCAACTGTACCTGACATTTTACGAATAGTAAAAGTTTCGGTAGCACCTGTACCTCTACGTTGAATAACTACCCCTCTAAAAAACTGGGTTCTAGTTTTTTCACCTTCCTTAATTTCGTAATAAACGGTGATAGTGTCACCAGCTGAAAACTTTGGGAATTCTTTTTTTGCAACAAACTCGTCTTCAACGAATTTTAACAATGCTTCCATGATAAAAATTTATGGTTTATCGTAGACCAACATTCACGATTCTCGTCAGAGGTTGATTTAACAGGTTGCAAAATTAGTCTATATAATAGAATCTACAAGTAAAATTATGATTTTTTTGACCGGTTTTATTCCAACAGGTCGGGTCTTAGCTCTTGCGTACGTGCAAGGGCCTGCTCTTCTCGCCATTTTTCTATTTTGGCAAAGTTGCCGGTCAAAAGAACATCTGGTACCTTCATTTCTTTGTATTCCGCTGGTCGGGTATAAACGGGAGGGGCCAAAAGGTTGTCTTGGAAAGTATCGGTAAGGGCCGAGGTCTCATCATTGAGAACCCCTGGAATAAGTCTAATAACGGCATCACATAGCACGGCCGCGCCCAATTCGCCACCTGAAAGCACATAGTCGCCTATTGAAATTTCTTTGGTTACAAATTTGTCCCTTACCCTTTGATCAACCCCTTTATAATGTCCACAGAGAATAATGATATTTTCCTTGAGGGATAATGAATTGGCCATTCTTTGGTTCAACGTATGGCCATCAGGGGTCATATAAATGACTTCATCATAAATTCGCTCTTTTTGTAGAGAGCTTATGCATTTATCTATGGGTTCGATCATAAGAACCATTCCTGCCCCACCTCCATATTGATAATCGTCAACTTGCTTGTAAGAGTTGTCGGTATAATCTCGGAGGTTGTGAAAATGAACCTCGACAAGATCCTTTTCGATAGCGCGCTTTAGAATGGAGGCGTTAAAAGGGCTCTCTAGCAATTCGGGTAAAACGGTAATTATATCGATTCGCATACAAGCAAATTAAAAAACTACTAATGAGATTTAAAGAAATAATGGATAAAGTCAGATTCTGCTTTCCATCCTAATTTTTCATATAACTTTTGCGCAGGGTTATCGTTGGCAGTTTCCAAAGACAAGCCTTTAAAGCCTTTTTCTTGGCAGAGTTCTTTGGCCGATTGCAATAGCAATTCACCAACACCCCTTTTTCTAAATTCGGGTTTTACGTACAAATCATTTAAAATAAATTGTGATTGTAATGAAACGCTTGAGTAGGTGGTATATAACTGGGTGAAGCCCACGGCCGTCTCATTTTCGTATGCCAGAAGAACAATTGATTCATCATTTAAGAAACGTTCCGTTAGAAACTTCAATCCTTTTTCTTCATCTGCCTGTTGACCATAAAATACACGATAGGCATCAAACAAGGTCGCCAAATCGGCTAAATGTTCTCGCTCTGCTCTGATGATAATGGCCATGAGGGTCGTTTAAGAAAAAAGCTCCGAAAGGAGCTTTATTTTTGTTTTTTATATCGATTGATTTCATCTTGAAGCTGCCTGCTAATACGCTGTTCACGTTCAAGGGCCCGACGCCTATGATCTTCATATTCCGTTTCAAGCTCCGACAAATTCGTTTTGGCTTCTTGAGTAAGAATGTTACTGTTTCTGAACTTGTAAATGAAGAACAATAAAAGAACCAAAAGGCAACCGATCACTGTCCATAGAATACCATTGTACGTACTTTTAGATACCATGATACCCAAGAATGACATACTGTCTTTCTCTTCGGTAACTGCAGCAAGATTATTGGTTGTCTCTTCTAGTTTACCATTCAATGAAGTAATGGTCGATTCATGCCCGGTAATGGTTTGTTTTAGTTCCGCTTCCCTTTTATTATAACTATTAAGGGTGTCGAGAACGTTTTGCTTAAGTTTATCGAGAGAAATTGTTCTAACGACCTCATATCTCTTGCCATCGGCTCTGTAGTTACCTGATTTTTGGTAAACAAACTCGAATTGGCTATCGATAGAACCGTTTTCCAATGACAACTCTTCTTCTGGAGTTGCTTGCTCTTCTTGTGCAAACTGTAGGTTGAAAGTAAGCAATGCCGTAGCAAGTAGCAGTAGTCTATAACCTTTCATGTTCAAATGCATCTTTGGAGTTAATGAATTAGAGGGAGCTAAAGTAATTGAATAATATTAATTAAGAAAAAAAATCGATTACAAGGTTCACTTTAGGCCATCCGTATTACGATAGATTTGCCAACGAAATAACTCATTTAAAGGTAATTATAATGCCTCCTTTTTAGAAGGTAAAGTAGTCTGAGTTTTGAGGAAGCGCTATTGTCCTGTAAAAGAAAGTGCCTCGGTTAGAGGCACTGTTCTGTGTGTTTTATTGGAAAATAAGTCGTTCTCTTTCACCCTTCTCATTGATCATGGTTATTATTGTTCGGCCTCTTCGGGAAATTCTTCCGAATAATACCTTGGCCTCTTCAATATCATTGATCTCTTCATCATCAAGTGAGAGCAATACTTTACCATCTAGACCATAACCTCGATAAATTTCTGGCACACCCACAACTTTCACTCCTTTTTTGGTACGGAATTTCTTTTTGTCATCCTCAGAGAGGTTTTTTATTTCAAGACCCATATTAGGTACCGTAATAACCTGTCTTTTCTTCAATATTACAGGAACGGTTATGAGATCATCATTTCTATTGATGGTTACCTGCACCGTGTCTTCGGGTCTTTTTGATGAAAGGTAGCCAGTGAGGTCGGCAAATTTTCTGATTTTAATATCATCGATTTGTTTGATGACATCACCTTCCCGTAAATCAGCCTCTTCCGCACCAGTATCTTCCTCTATCCCCGAAATGTAAACCCCTTCTATTTGATTGATTCCTTTTTGTATCGCATAGGGTGTATTGGCGCGCGCCGCGTTAATGCCCAAAATACCTTTTTGTACGTTGCCGTATTCTAGAATGTCGTCAATCACTTTTTTGGCAATATTGCTTGGTACGGCAAAAGAATAACCAACATAAGATCCTGTTTGAGACGTGATGGCGGTATTGATACCTATCAGATCGCCATTGGTGTTCACCAAAGCCCCACCACTATTACCAGGGTTAACGGCCGCATCTGTCTGAATAAATGACTGGTCTATCTTGCCCAGATTACGTGCCTTGGCACTTACGATACCAGCGGTAACGGTAGATGTAAGGCTAAAGGGGTTACCTACTGCCAAGACCCATTCTCCGACCTTAACATTGTCGGAATCACCAAAAGCCAAATAGGGTAAAGACCTGTCCGCTTCGATTTTGATAAGAGCAATATCTGAATTGGGGTCGGTTCCTATTAATTCTGCATCATATACCTTATTATTATTGAGCATCACTTGTAGTTGATCGGCATTATCGATAACGTGATTGTTCGTCACGATGTACCCATCTTGCGAAATGATCACACCGGAACCAGTTCCTACCTGAGGTTTAGCATTGCCTCCATGGCCGTAGAAGAAATCCAGATAGCTATTGGAGCCCCTGCTCATCGATACATTTTTTACGTGAACCACAGCGTTTACGGTCGTTTCTGCAGCAACCGTAAAATCTACTTCATTAATACCTGCACCCTTGGCCGAGGTGGGGGTGAAACTTGTATTGAAAACAGGCTGGTCGGCATTTTCTGAAACAATGTAATTGGGCTTTTCAAAGAACATTTTGTAGGCACCTAAAGTAATGGCACCGGCAAAAAGAGCGGTTAGAAAGGTATTTGTTATATTCTTCATCCTGCAATAAAAATGTTTAGTTTTCTTTCAAATGTTAAAATTACTTTTTTTGTGATAGGATTAAAATGGCTTTAACGACTTTTTAACTGCTAAAATAATCTTAATCAGTGTCTTGCAAAACACCTGTTTCTAATGGTGTTCGCAAGAATTCTATAGGTTTAATATCTTATATTTGTGAGCTTATGAATAAGCTATGATTCTCAAATTTTATAAATATCAGGGTACCGGTAACGATTTTGTCATGATAGACAATCGGTCATTGGAGTTTCCAAAAAGCGATAACAAATTGGTCTCTTTTCTTTGTGACCGTAGGTTTGGTATCGGTGCGGATGGATTGATTCTATTGGAAAATGACGAGACTTCAGACTTTCGAATGGTATATTATAATGCCGATGGTCATGAAGGCTCCTTATGTGGAAACGGAGGTAGGTGTACCGTCGCTTTCGCCAAATTTTTGGGAATAATAGATGACAAGACCACTTTTAATGCTGCGGACGGATTGCATCAAGCAACCATCAATGGCAATCTAGTGAGTTTGCAAATGCAAGACCTCTCAGATATTAAGACAAAACCGAATTACGTTTTTCTAGATACGGGTTCGCCTCATCATGTGCAATTGGTTGGTAATGTCGATAGCTTTGATGTTTTCAATGAAGGAAAAAAATTGCGATTCGGACTTTACGGTAAGACCGGAAGCAATATCAATTTCGTAGAAAAGTTGAAGGCCGACACCTTCGCGGTCAGAACTTACGAGCGTGGGGTCGAGAACGAAACCTTGTCTTGTGGTACAGGGGTAACCGCAGCAGCTTTGGCCATGCATTATCAAAATCAGACTTCAGCAAACGAAGTCTTTGTGAAGGCGCAAGGTGGCGAATTGTCGGTCCGGTTTAAGAAAGATGGCGATACCTATAGAGATATATACCTGAGCGGACCCGCTGACCAGGTTTTTAGCGGACAGATAGAATGCTAAAATTACAAGGAGAAAATATTTTTTTACGTGCCTTAGAGCCTGAAGATCTTGATTTTCTTTACGAGCTAGAAAATAACGGCGATGTCTGGGAAATTAGCGGAACTACCGCTCCCTATTCCAAATTTATATTGAGGCAATACCTAGAGAATGCCCACAAAGATATATTTGAGGCAAAACAACTCAGGTTGTGCATTTGCAAGCATGACCATAAGGTTATCGGGCTGATCGATTTATTCGATTTTGACCCTAAGCACAGACGTGCCGGTTTGGGGTTGATTGTTCTGGAAAAGGCAGAAAGAAACAAAGGAGTAGGGGGTGAGGCTATTGAACTTGTGTGCCATTATGCATTTTCGGTACTCGATTTAAGGCAGTTATTTGCTAATGTGTTGGAAGACAACCTCCCAAGTGTTCACCTTTTTGGTAAAAAGGGATTTCAAAAGATTGGCGTTAAAAAAGATTGGATATATTCACAAGGGCGTTTCAAGAATGAAATTTTATTTCAAAAATTAAATAATTAGCATGTATATAAAGCGAATATTATTATTTGTTGTTTTGGCCGGTTTGGTGGTCGGAGGCATATTTTCTTATATGGTTTACAACGCCATCTTTGCTCCTAACACATCTTTTAATAATGAAGAAGCTTATCTGTACATTCCGACCGGAAGTACATTTCAAGAGGTGAAAGAATTAGCACAGCCTGTTCTTAAAAACTTGGAAACCTTTGAACAAGTGGCGAAGCGCAAAGGGTATACCTCAAATGTAAAGGCCGGTAAATATGCGATTAAAAAGGGTATGAACAATAATGATATTATCAATACCCTTCGTGTAAACAATATCCCCGTTAAGGTCTCTTTTAATAATCAAGAAACCTTAGCCGATTTGGCCGGGAGGATCTCGAACCAAATAGAGGCCGATAGCCTCTCATTATTAGCGGCTTTTGAAGATAAAGAGTTTATTAAAGCCCAAGGCTTTAACGAAGAGACTAAGTTGGGCATGTATTTGCCCAATAGTTATGAATTCTTTTGGAACACCTCGAGTGAAGAATTTCGGGATCGAATGGTCAAGGAATATGATCGTTTTTGGAATAATGAAAGACTTCAAAAAGCAAAGGCCGAAGGTCTATCACCTAAAGAAGTTACCACGTTGGCATCATTGGTTCATAAAGAAACGGCCAAGGTTGATGAGCGACCAAAGGTAGCCGGTCTTTACCTTAATAGATTGAAAAGAGGCATGCTTTTACAGGCAGACCCTACCGTTATTTATGCCATCAAAAAGTCTTCGGGCGATTTCACCCAAGTAATTAAGCGCGTCTTATACAAAGACTTAGAGCTTGACTCTCCGTACAACACCTATAAATATGCAGGGTTGCCTCCAGGGCCGATTACCATGCCCGACATATCGGCTATAGACGCAGTGTTAAACCCTGAGACGCATGATTACCTCTATTTTGTCGCAGACGTTGAAAATTTCGGTTACCATAAGTTTGCCAAAACCTTGGCGCAGCATAACAGAAATAAAGTGCAGTACGTCCAATGGATAAATGCGCAAAAAATCAAAAGGTAGCCTTTCATCCAAATTTTAAGACTTGTTAACTAAATAAGCCGGTTTTTAACAGAGATTTCTAAACGTAAACTTAAAACTGGCGTAACTTTGCCCCTTGTGAAATCTATGCGGGTGTTTTTTCCGTAAGTCATAGGAAAAGCAGTATATGAGAAAGTGGCTAAGTTACACGAGCCCCCTAATCATTACCGGAATTTTATTGAGTTTCTCTTTTAAACCAACATTGGTTAAAGTGCCAGAAACCCTTAAAGTTAGCGAACCTACTTTGGTTTTGTTCCCCAAAAACAAAACCGTATCAAAAACAATGTTAATGGCGCCTCCTTTTTTAGGAAGCTCGTACATTGGCTTTAAAGAAGCCTTGGCATTCAAAGAATCTCAGGGTAATTATTTTACCACAAACACCCTAGGGTATTTGGGTAAGTACCAATTCGGTATTGGTACATTGCAACTGATGGGCGTCTACAACGCAACCCGTTTTCTAAACGACCCTATTTTGCAAGAAAAGGTATTCCATACCAATATTTCAAGAAACAAGTGGATTCTTAGACGGGATATTCCTCGTTTTGTTGGTAAAGAAATCAACGGAACGGTAATTACCGAATCTGGAATATTGGCAGCGGCCCATTTGGCCGGAGCAGGTAATGTGAAGAAATACTTGCGGTCATGGGGTACTATTGATGTTGCCGATAGCTATGGAACCAGCATTGCGCATTACATGCACAAGTTTTCGGGTTACGACGTATCAGAAGTGGTGCCGAAACGTAATCCAAGGGTTTAGAACAACCTTAGAAAGAATTACATACATATGAAAATGGACGGACCCCGATGTTGCATCGGGGTTTGTTTTTTTAGGCTTGAATTATAAAAATGGCAGGTCTTTTATGAAGGCTTACCTGAACATTCTTCCATTCAGAGACTGTTTTGGTCAGAATAAATTCGGTCGATAAAGTAATGTCGCAGGCGACACAAAGTCTAGTATCATTTCTCAGGTTCTTGAGAAGTTCTGCCAGCAATTTATCATTGCGATACGGAGTCTCGATGAATATCTGCGATTGACCCAATTCATTGGATAGTTTTTCAAACCGTTTAATCGCATTTTTTCTTTCAAATTTATCGATAGGTAAGTAGCCATTGAAAGAAAATCGTTGCCCGTTCATACCACTTGCCATTAAGGCTAGAAGAATAGAGGAAGGGCCTACCAACGGTACCACTTGTATATTTTTTTGATGGGCCAAACGAACAACATCAGCTCCGGGGTCTGCTACCCCTGGGCATCCAGCTTCCGAAATGATTCCGACGTTTTGCCCGTTTAAGCAAGGTTCAAGCATTAAAGGTATCTGTTCCGGTTCGGTGTATTTGTTCAATACCGATATATGTAGGGAGGGTTGTGATTTTCGAGGGCTTATTTTTTTTATGAAATGCCTAGCCGTTTTTTCGTTTTCGACTATGTATATATCGATTTGCTCAACCGCTTGTTTGATAGATATTGGTAAAACCTCCAAAGGGGCATTATCTCCTAGAGTTGTAGGTATGAGGTAGAGTTTTCCTAGTTGGTTGGGTTGGTCGTTCATAAAAAGGAAGTTTGGTTACAACTTCTCGGCAATCACTTCGCAAGCGCTTTCGATGAGTTGGTAGACTTTTTCAAAACCATCGTCATCCCAATAAGGGTCAGGAACTTCTTTCACACCAACGTTCACTTCCGATAGCAGAAGCTTTACTTTTTCCCTATCAGATTTCGATGCTGCCAAAGCCATGATGTTATTGTAATTACTTTGGTCCATAGCATAAATTACATCAAATTCTGCAAAATCATGGGCTTTGAACTGTCTACAGCGTTGATTTTCGATGTTCAGTGAATGTTTTCTAGCAACAGCGATGGAACGAGCGTCTGGCGGGTTGCCGATATGATAACCTCCGGTACCGGCCGAATCAACAAAGACCTTTTCAGGGTCAACCATACTTTGTAGAATGCCTTCGGCCAATGGAGACCTGCAAATATTGCCAAGACATACCATTAAGACCTTCGTCTTCTTCAAAATCAAGTGAATTTTTTGGTCAGATCTTCAATGTACTTTCTGAACTGCTTATCGGTTTCGGCTAAATTATCTACCGTCTTACAAGCATGTAACACGGTGGCATGATCACGCTTTCCGATTTGCGAACCAATGCTTGCCAATGAAGCCTTGGTAAACTTTTTCGCAAAGAACATTGCCAATTGCCTCGCTTGAACAATATGGCGTTTTCTGGTTTTCGACTGAAGGGTAGCGACATCCATCTCGAAATAATCGGAAACTACTTTTTGAATGTAATCGATTGAAACTTCACGCTTTGTATTCTTTACGAACTTTTCTACAACTTGTTGGGCCAACTCTAGGGTAACCTCCTTTTTGTTAAAAGAAGATTGGGCTATAAGAGATATAATGGCGCCTTCAAGTTCACGAACGTTCGTTTTTATGTGCTTGGCGACGTAGTCGATAATATCATCGGGCATTTCGACACCATCACGGTATAACTTGTTCTTGACAATGGATACCCTAGTTTCGTAATCGGGACTTTGAAGCTCGGCTGAAAGCCCCCATTTAAACCTTGACAATAGCCTTTGTTCAATATCTTGCATATCTACAGGCGCCTTGTCGGAAGTAAGAATGACTTGTTTTCCATTTTGGTGCAAGTGGTTGAAGATGTGAAAAAATACATCTTGTGTTCCGCTTTTTCCTGATAGAAATTGTACGTCATCTATTATCAATACATCGATGAGCTGATAGAAATGAATAAAATCGTTTCTAGTATTCTTTTTGACCGATTCAATATATTGTTGTGTAAACTTCTCAGCTGAAATATACAGAACGGTACGTTCAGGGTACTTGTCTTTGATTTCGACACCAATGGCGTGCGCCAAGTGTGTTTTACCAAGACCGACCCCGCCAAAAACCAATAATGGATTAAAAGAGGTGCCTCCCGGTTTATTGGCAACCGCCATACCCGCGGATCGTGCCAATCGGTTAGAGTCACCCTCTAAAAAGTTATCAAAGTTATAATTCGGATTTAACTGAGATTCAATTTTAATGTTTCGAATACCAGGTATAACGAATGGGTTCTTAAGTTCAGGATTTTTTGACTTGATCGGCACATCCATTTCCTGAGGGCCCATGTTTCCGCGATTGGTACTGGGTATTTTTTCGGTAAATGGCTCTTTGTTGCCATAGGTATTCTCCATTCGGATGATGTACACCAATTTGGCCGTTTCGCCCAACTCTTTTGTCAAGGCAACTTTCAACAATTTCACATAGTGTTCTTCAAGCCATTCATAAAAGAATTTACTGGGTACTTGAATACTCAGGGCGTTGTCGGAAAGCTTAATGGGCTTAATGGGCTCGAACCAAGTTTTGAATGCCTGCGGTTGGATATTATCTTTAATAAAAGCCAAACAATTTTTCCAAACGGAATTAGCAGTAACACCCATTTTAAAGTTTCTCTTATTTTGTCGGTTAGTGATTTCTAAGTCGGTGGAAAATACAAGGGGAAAAACCGTACTTTCTTAGTGGGGCAAATATGTGAACAAAAAAGCTAAAAAAAAAATTGAAACTCTATTGAATTTGACCTTTTTTTTTCTCATGTTCAACACTAAAATCGAAATCATTTAAATATATAGTTTTTAGTCAATATTCAATGGATTTTAACAGAATTTCTTTCCGTGTTCGTTATGGTGAAACTGATCAAATGGGTGTGGTGTACCACGGGAATTACCCGCAATATATGGAGATGGGAAGGGTAGAGTGGTTGAGGGGGTTGGGAATTTCCTACAAAGAGATGGAAGAAAACGGAATTATGTTGCCCGTAATTTCTTTGAGCATAGATTACAAAAAATCAGCTGTTTATGATGACCTCATTACGGTCGAAACACAACTCAAAAAGAGACCCTTGGTCAAGATAGAATTTGACTATAAAATATATAATGAAACAGGTGAAATTTTAGCTTTAGGAAATACTGTTTTGGCCTTTTTGGATACCAAGACTAAAAAACCTGTAAAATGCCCCGATTATATTCTTGAAAAGATAGCGTGATTAGACCGAAAGGTTTATTTCAGATAGGTTTTATTTCGATGCCCTGCAAACCCTCAAAATATTCTTGTAAGCGGTCTGCCTCTTTTTCTCTTACTTGAATGGTCAGTTGGCAATCTAGGTGCATTTCTTGTGAAACTATTTCGAAACCGTTTTGCTTGATGGTACGCATTACAATATCCAGTTGGGGGTAGCCAAATTGAAGGCTAAACCTGACCGTGATAATCTTCTCAACAATTTTTGCACTGTTCAAAGTCTGTTGGGCGGCCGTTCTATAGGCCGATATGAGCCCGCCGACCCCTAACTTGGTACCACCAAAGAATCTTATCACCGCTATCAAAATATTGGTTACCTCGAAGGCTTGAATTTGCCCGTAAATGGGCATGCCGGCAGAGTTATTGGGCTCTCCATCATCGTTTGCCCTATATATTATGGTTTTGGTTCCGAGTTGCCAAGCATAGCACACATGGTTGGCATTAGCATACTTTTTGCGTAGGTCGGTAAGTATCTCTTTGATCTGCTCTTCATCACTAACCGGAAAAGCGAGGCCATAAAATTTACTTTTTCTATCCTTAAAAAGTACCTCTTCGGTTGGGTCGTCAATAGTGTGGTAGGTGTCTTTATCCTTTTCCATTAAAACAAAGCTACCAATAAGATGCTGATTACGGCTAGACCTATACCCATCCAATTTTTACGGCTTATAGTTTCCTTAAAAAGCCAAATTCCCAAAAGCGTCGAGAACATCACGATTGCTACATTATTAATAGTAAATACCGATGCGCTGTTCAAACTGTCATTTTTGAGTGCCTTCAGTAAAAAGAAGATAGAAAAGTAATTAGGTATGCCCAAGGCGATACCACCTAGCACATTTCTGAGATTTAATTTAAAAGTGCCTTTAAAAGCATTAAAGAGAACTATGATAAGACCAACGGTGGCCGCCGATCCAAATACCGTTGCAGAAAATAGTGGATATTGGCTAACTTGAATGTGTTTCTCCTGAACGTACTTGAGGCTGGTATCAATAATTCCGGATCCCAGAAATACACCAAGAGGAAGCAGCAACGCCTTTATCTCAAAATTTTTGGTACCTCCTTCTTTTATCGAAGCAAAGTAAACAGCTGCCAAAGCTAAAAGAATGCCTGTTATTTTAAGAGGACTAAGAATTTCATCATATAAAAATACACCCACTACGACTGGAATGGCCAAGGACATTTTGGTAGCTACCGAAGCCACGCTTACGCCAACCTTCTGTGCGGTTGCCGCCATCAAATTGAACACCACTATGAACAATACGCCCAAAAAGAAAGTACCATAGAACCAAGGCATGGTTGATAGTTCAACAAAGTCGACCCTTTCCTTATAAAAATATAACCCTACAGCGCATGCCACGAAATAGTTGGTTATAATGGCATAAAGCGTATTGATCTGAAATTTGTCGAAAAGTTTAAAAACAACGAAAATAAGGCTAGAAGCCAAAACGCTAAGGCACAGGTAGAGCATTCTACAGACGTGAATTTAAGTCTAACAAGTTTTCTTGCCCCACTAAAAGATTCCAACATTTAATACCCATATTGCTTGCCGCATCGGTATTTTCTTTGGTATCATCTATAAAGAAGGTTTCTTCTGCCTTCAATTCGTTTTGGTCGAGAACAAATCGATAAATATCTTCATTAGGCTTTCTGAGGTTTATTTCATGGGACAGGTAGAACTTTTCGAACGAATTTCTGAACCTGTTGAACTTTTCATGGCCCATTTTCTGCTCAACATGTTCAATATGCAGCGCATTGGTATTGCTTAAAAGAAACAGGCGATATTCTGATTTCTTGGCCATTGCCTCCACGAACTCTAAACGCTCATCAGGAAAATCCAATAGCATTCCATTCCAGACCTCTTTAATTTCTATTTCAGAGGCATGAGGGTAAACAATTGAAAGACCTTCTAGAAATTGATCGGTACTGATTTGGCCCACTTCGTAAAGGTTGTTTAGTTCGAGCAATTCCGGTGTCATTTGGGTAGAACCGCCTAATCTCTGCATTTCTCGGTAAACAATCTGCTTGTCAAGGTTAATGAAAACATCGCCAAAATCAAATATGATATTTTTAATCATTTCTATATATGTTTAAAGTATCTCTACCTACTTGTTTTTTTGATAGGTGCCTACCACTTAATTGAGGCGCCCTTAAACCATCTTTAAAAGTAGTGTTGCCCGTAAAAACTCTTGCTTCATCCCACAATCCACTATCAATAAAGGTTTGTAAGGTCTTGCTTCCTCCTTCAATCAGCACGCTTATGATATTCTCTTTATGAAGCGCGCGGCAAATTTGACCGGCCACGTCAGCTTTATAGTCAATAGGTACGAAGGTTGTGTTGTTTCTATTTTTATTTCCTTTACCAGAATCGGTGAAAATGATGGTTCTCACCGTATCATCAAGTACATTTGCTGCTTGGTCAATTCGTAACTTTGGGTCAAGAATCAATCGTACGGGATTTTTGCCCGACCACTCTCTTACACTAAGTTTTGGGTTGTCTTCTATAACGGTTTTGGTACCGACCAATATACCCTGTTCTTGACTTCTCCATTGATGAACCAATTGCTTTGAATAAGAGTCGGTAATCCAAAAAGGTTCCGGATTTTCTGATCTCATTTCTTTAGTGGGGGCTATATAGCCATTTAATGTTTGCGCCCATTTTAGAATAATGTATGGCCTCTTTTTTTCTTGAAAGGTCAAGAAGCGTTTATGATGTTCCCTACATTCAGCTTCCATAACATTGGTCACTACTTCAATACCGGCAGATTTAAGTTTTTCAATACCTTGGCCCGCCACTTTTTCATGAGGGTCTAAAAGCCCGATGACCACTCTTTTTACCGAATGTTTGATAATTAGATCGGCACAAGGTGGGGTTTTACCAAAGTGGGAGCATGGTTCAAGAGTAACATACAATGTCGCCTTTTCTAGTAAGGTCTTATCACATACGGAGTTGATCGCATTAACTTCTGCATGCGGCCCGCCATAGGCACTGGTAAACCCCTCACCAATTATTCTTTGGTCGACAACGATAACACAACCGACCATGGGATTAGGAGCGGTAGAACCTAGCCCGTTATTTGCGATTTGTAAACATCGCAACATGTATTTTCTATGTATATTCACACCGTAAAAATAGAATTTTATTCTTAGGCCTTAGGCTTCCGTTTTGTTTCAACTCTTCTTTACAATATAAGGTATTCAGAAAGAGATATTATGCTATTAAGAGAAATCAAAAGTATCTTTCATAAAGAATTGGATAGACTATACCCAAAAGACGAGACCAACAGTTTTTTCTACATTTTGATTGAACATTATCTCGGTCTTGAAAGGTTTATCTTGGCCTTACAGCCCAATCTTTCATTGACGAAAGAAGAAGAGCAGCCACTTTTTGAAGCCTTAAGCAAGTTGAAGTTAAAATGCCCCGTTCAATATATTACCGGGGTAACTCATTTTATGGATTTGCAGTTGAAGGTAAACGAAGCTGTATTGATACCACGACCTGAGACGGAGGAACTGGTGCGATGGATATTAGATGACCATACCGATAAAGAAAGGAAAACGAATGTTTTGGATATTGGTACAGGTTCCGGGTGTATTGCCATTGCTTTAGCGCAAACCAATTTTGACTGGAGTATATCCGCTATGGATATCTCAAAAGAGGCATTGACCGTAGCAAAAAATAATGCCTTGGGAAATAAGGTGAATGTTGATTTTTTTGAAGAGGATATTTTAAAGGTTCCTTCCCTAGAAAGAAAATTTGACATCATTGTATCAAACCCGCCCTATGTGAGAGAGATGGAGAAGAAAGAGATGTCTGCCAACGTGCTGGAATATGAGCCCTCTTTGGCACTTTTTGTAGAAAATGATCATCCGCTAGTATTTTATTCAAGAATCGTTGAATTCTCAAAGAAACATTTGGTCAAAGATGGTTGTCTCTACTTTGAAATTAATCAATATTTAGGAAAAGAAATGGTTCGCCTTTTGGGTGATAACTATTTTTCAGAAATTGAACTTCGAAAAGATATGTACGGCAATGACCGTATGGTCAAAGCAGTTTGGAAAGATTAGAATTGAAAATAGAGTCATAAAACATACTTAGAATAAACAAAAGAGTATTCAAGTGAAAGAAAAAATAGAGAGTCTAAGAAAAGAGCTTCGAGAGCATAATTATAATTACTATGTGCTTGATAACCCTACCATTTCAGATTACGATTTTGATATGAAGCTCAAGCAACTTCAAGAACTCGAATCTCAGCATCCTGAATTTTATGACGCTTCATCCCCCAGCTTAAGGGTAGGGGGTGAGATTACCAAGAATTTTGATACGGTCGTACACAATGTTCGAATGTATTCATTGGATAATTCGTACTCGAAAGAAGACCTTGAAGATTGGGAAAAAAGAATACAACGCATTCTAGGTGATGATAAGGTAGAGTTTACCTGTGAGTTAAAATATGATGGTGCCTCCATTAGTCTTACCTATGAAAAAGGGTCTTTAACAAAGGCCATAACACGAGGAGACGGCTTTCAAGGTGATGATGTAACGACCAATGTAAAAACGATAAAATCGGTTCCTTTGCAATTGAAAGGTGCTTACCCTGAGAAATTTGATATTCGGGGCGAAATAGTGTTGCCTTTCGAGGGGTTTGCGCAAATGAATGCAGAACGTATCGAAAATGGCGAAGAGCCCTATATGAATCCTAGAAATACGGCATCGGGAAGTTTAAAATTGCAGGATAGTGCATTGGTGGCCAAAAGGCCGTTAGACTGTCTTCTCTATGGCATTGTTGGGCCTGATACCGGTATTGAATCGCAGTGGCAGATGCTAGAGAAGGCTAGGGAGTGGGGGTTTAAAGTACCTTCTATTGCCAAATTATGTACTTCGACCAGCGAGGTTTTGGAGTTTGTGAATTATTGGGATACGCACCGTCATGATCTTCCGTATGAAACCGATGGGGTAGCGGTCAAGGTAAACAGCATTCAACAGCAAGAAGAACTTGGTTTTACCTCTAAGTCTCCACGATGGGCCATGGCGTATAAGTTTAAGGCCGAACAGGTGTCTACCGTTTTACATGAAATCACTTACCAAGTGGGGCGTACCGGCTCAATAACTCCGGTAGCTAACCTTGAACCGGTACTTTTGGCAGGTACAACCGTCAAAAGAGCTTCATTGCATAATGAGGATCAAATAGCCAAATATGATATTCGGGAAAGGGATACTGTTTTTGTTGAAAAGGGAGGAGAAATTATACCGAAAATAGTAGGTGTTGATTTTACTCAAAGACCTGAAGATTCCCAACCGACCAAGTATATTGAAAATTGTCCCGAATGTGGTACAGAGCTCGTTCGTACCGAAGGAGATGCCAAACATTACTGCACGAATTATTACGGCTGTCCACCCCAAATTACCGGAAGAATCCAACACTTTATTTCCAGAAAGGCTATGGATATAGAAGGACTCGGTGGAGAAACCGTGGAGTTGTTGTTCAAAGAAGGTCTTATTACCAATTATGCCGATTTGTATACCCTTACCAAAGAAGAAGTTCTTCCTTTAGAACGCATGGCCGAAAAATCGGCAGATAACTTAATTAATGGAATCAAGGCTTCGGTCGCTATTCCCTTTGAGCGTGTTCTCTTTGCATTGGGCATTCGATTTGTAGGCGAGACCGTAGCTAAAAAGTTAGCGAAAGCCTATAAGAATATTGATAACCTGATGGCCGCCCCTGTTGCCGATTTGGTTGCAATCAATGAAATTGGTGAGCGTATAGCCCATTCGGTGGTTGAGTTTTTTGAAAATGAGAAGAATGTCGAGATTGTCAATAGATTAAAGAGTTTTGGGGTGCAATTTTCCTTGTCGGAAGAACAGTTAGAAAATCAAACTGATAAATTAAAGGGAATGTCCGTTGTAGTATCCGGTGTTTTTGAGACCGTAAGTCGTGATGAACTTAAAAAAATGATAGAAGACAACGGCGGAAAAGTAGGTTCTAGCATTTCTTCAAAAACCTCCTATTTGGTGGCGGGCGATAAAATGGGGCCCAGTAAGCGAACGAAGGCAGAAAATCTTGGGGTGCCTATTATATCGGAGCAAGAATTCATGGCGCTGATCAAGTGAAGCTGAAGTGCATAAAATTAAAAAGGTCAAGCAAATGCTTGACCTTCTCTTTTTTTCGGGGGTAAAACTTTTTAAAGTGGTTTTCTCCCTGATATGATATTGTAGAGAATTACCACAACGGCAATTACTATTAAAACGTGTACTAAACTGCTTGTTCCCATACCTGGTACTACGCCAAGCATTCCTAGTAGCCATACTATAATGCAGATAACAGCTACTAGCCAAAGAAGACCTCTCATAATTTTGTGTTTTAGGATTCGGAGCCAAATTACTGTGACTGAGCTTTTAAGGTGAGTGCTATTCAAAAAAATAATAGCACAAATCGATTGTTGCTATTTAGCTCTTTCCGTTTTTGGAAAAAATTGTGCCGTAAAGTATAAGTGTAGTAAGAGGTTGATTATAAACAAATATTCTTTGTAAAAAGTGTTGGCGCTAAGGCTAAACTTCTGGTAATAAAAGAAGCTGTACCAAATATTAATTAGTGTGAGCAATGATAGTATAATGGAGCCCAACTTGTTGATTGGCCATTGTTTTGGCCATTTAAAAGAACTTACTTTAAATAGGGATGAAAACACAGGCCAAAGAAAAATCATTGGTAACGCAAAAAGCCTTGTTTCACGAGCAAATGCCGTAAGAATAACAATGGGTGTGTTTATAATGGCTGTCAACCAAAAAGCATATAAAAATTTACGATCCACTTGGTTTATACCCAACTTTAAGGTGCGTATGATGGTGAAAAGTAGAAAAACGATTAGCCCCAAATAAAGAGAGGTGAAAGATTCAACGGAATTTTTTAAATCTTCAAAATTTTCAAGAAAGCAAGAATATCTACTCGCCATCTCGCTACTGGTTTCATCCATCAATTGATTGTAGTGCAGAAAGACGGATAGATAAATGGCGTAGACTAAAATTGGAACTAAAAGTATCAGGCCAGTTTTAAGGTACTGTTTCCCCAAAGGCTTAATCTGCTCATTTTTTCCGGGTTGAAAGATCCAAAGAGCGGGAATTAGAAATAAGCTGGTTTCCCTAGAAATGATGGCCAGCGTAAAAAGCAAAATAAAAATTAAGTTCCTTTTCCGAATCCAGGTAATCAAAGCTGCAAATAGTAGGCAGTATTGCAAGGGTTCGTCATAGGAGAATACCGGTGGAAAAAATGCGAATACAATTGAAAATGATAGGTAGTAAGCCAATATGTTAAATAGGGCCAGTTTTCTCTCGGAAAGAATCAATAGGGATAATTGGTATAGAAGTATGGCACTTAGAAAGAGAAGAGAAAAATTGATGAAGATAAAAGAATATCCTGCCTTGATATTAAATATAGAAGAGGTGCCCTTCATTAAAAAAGTGGTTAAAGGTCTTCTGGCAAAGGGTGGCAATTCATTATGATAGTCAATTTGAGATTTTAAGAAAACGTGGGATATTCGGGTGTTGTTCTCGTTCAACATACTATCCATACTCGGAAGCATATGAAGGCCCAAAACAGACAAAGTAAGCAGCAACGCTAAACCATAAGGAAACAATTTATGACTTAAAATAGGTTTTAATAGTGCCACTTCTAAAGGTTAGGATATTTTAGGTGAAAATAGGTAATTTTGTATTTTTCATCATAACCAAATTTCATGTCTCAGCAATTAACTTACGAAGAGTTCGAATCTACCTTTACAGAAGACCGACCAGAAAGTGCTTGGCCAGATGCCTTGAGAGCACTATGGTTTGCAGGTAAAGATGAATGGGATGCTTCACATGACATTGCCCAAGAAATGCATACCAATCTGGGCAGTTGGATCCATGCGTATCTACATCGGGTAGAAGGGGATAAGTTCAATGCCGGCTATTGGTACAGAATGGCAGGTAAGCCTTATTGCAACCTGACTTTGAAAGAAGAACTTCAACAGATCACGGAGTTTGTGCTTAAAAATTAAACGTAACTTTTCTTTAAGAAGTTTTATACCGTAATGGTTACGCCTTCCGATTGGCTGTTTTTCAGCTGATCAAAGTAGAAATCAATCCTTCCTAGGTTGATTCCGAAACAGCCCACTTGGTTCACCAAAACGTCCTTACCTATTTTATTTTGGGTCACAGTCGGCTTTTCTAAAAAGGTATGGGTGTGCCCCCCGATAATCAAATCGGTATAACTCGTTTTTGATGCCAAGATTAAATCGCTTGGTTTCGTTTTTGATTGGTAATCGTAGCCGAGGTGAGAGAGACAAATGACCAAATCACAGCCCTTTTCATTCTTTAAAACACTTTCAGTATCCTGTGCAATTTCAAAGGGGTCTAAATATTGGGTCTCTTTATATAGTTTTTTGGTTACCAGTCCGTCAAGCTCAATGCCCAGACCATACACACCTACTTTGATACCATCGATCATAAAAACTTTGTAGGGCTTTACATGGGCATCCATCACCGTATTTTTAAAATCATAATTTGCCGATAGCAACTCAAAATCTGCATGTGGCATTTGTGCTAGCAGACCGTCGATACCGTTGTCAAAATCATGATTACCTATAGTAGCGGCATCGTATTTGAGCATACTCATTAGCTTAAACTCCAGTTCGCCTCCATAGAAATTAAAATAGGGGGTGCCCTGAAAAATATCACCCGCATCCAAAAGTAAAGTGTTGGGGTTTTCATTTCGTATGGAACTCACTAAAGAAGCCCGTTTGGCCACGCCGCCTAAATTTGCGTAACGAGAATGAGAACTGGGGAATGTGTCTATGTGGCTATGTACATCGTTGGTGTGCAGTATGGTGATATGCCTTATTTCTTTACTACAAGATTGTAGTGAAAGACCTCCTAGACCTAAAAAAGCCGTTGAAGCTCCCGTTTTTTTAATGAATGTGCGTCTTTCCATTAATTTCCTATTTCTAGTTTTATGAACCGGTCGTCGACCAATGGGGCGACCGTATCTACCTTCTTAAAGTAGTCGATCATGGCATTGCGTATGAGATAATCGGTATCGGTTGTTTTAATGGCTTCCTTAAAAAAGTTCATCTGGTCACCTCCAGATATTAGATAGTTGGAAGTGGCCACATTATAAGTGCGATTTTTATCCAATGGTTTGCCCTGTATCAAGACTTTATTGATAGTTCCGTCGTGGTTCAGTGTAATCTGCAACCCTGCAATTGGGTGTGCCCGACCCGAATCCCTTAAAAAAGATACAAGGTCATTGACTGATTTTCCGGTGAGCTCGGCGACAATAATAGTATTTTCGAAAGGCATCACTTCATAGGCCGTACGCGACGTAATTACACCTTTTGAAATCATAGACCGAATACCGCCATGGTTCAAGAGCACAAAGTCAATGTTCGAGCCTGTTCTTGACTTGAAGATAGGGTTGGTTTCCGAAAGAACCACATCTGCCATTAAATTACCGGCGGTTGTGTTAAGGGCGCCATCAGTTTTTGAGATAATGTTAGGCGCATAGGCCAAAGCACTATCTAAAACCTCGTCAACACGCATGCGGTAAGGTTTTACAAAATCTTCAATAGCAGTATTTTGAACAATGGTAGAGTCGACCGGTAGTTCTTTTCCGGTAATTTTTGATAGCTCCTGAACATCGTGCTTACAGGAGCTGGCTAGCACTAAAGTTGTAAATATAACAAAATGTTGTATTTTTAAACCCATATTTCGTTCTATCTTAGCGCCATAATATGAGATGAGATTATTTACATTTGTATACCACACCTCAATTTGGGCCGTTGTGATTTAAAATGTAAAAGTACATGTTTAAGGGAATAAAAGATAAGTTCAAGTACAATTCGGGAGTTAAATTTTTGAAACAAGAATTGGCAAAAGAGCTACCGACGGTCAACAGAAGCAAAGGCATTCATTCTGTAGGATGCATTGTAGATTTAGACCAGTTTGATGACGCCAGCTTGTTTTATGAATTTGTCGAAGATTATAATCTTAGGCCCAATGCTGTAAAAATTATTGGTTACAAGAGTTTTTACGATAAAAACTCGCCTTACTCGACCCCGGTGTTTTCTGATAAAGATTTGGGTTGGAACGGGAATATCGAGAACAGTTATGCGTTGGAGTTTTTAAGTAGGGAATATGATCTTTTGGTCAATTATTATACGCAGGAGAACCTTTTGGTTCAATTGATGAGTATAAAGACCAAGGCAAGATTTAGGGCAGGTTTTAAAGATGTTGACATGGTCTATAATGATTTGATACTCGATTTGCCCTTAAACGATTTTAAAACTTTTAAGACTGAACTGAAGAAATACCTCGGGGTATTAAACGAAATTGAATGATGAAAGAGTTAGTTGGTACAGGGGTGGCGTTGATAACGCCTTTTAAGTCCGATTTATCGGTAGATATCGATGCATTGCACAAAATTGTCAATTACTGCATCGATGGCGGTGTTGAATATTTGGTGGTGTTGGGTACTACGGGAGAGTCGGTTACCTTGACCAAGTCCGAAAAGCAATTGGTAATGGATACCGTTACTATTGCCAATGCAGGTAGGGTGCCTTTGGTAGTGGGTGTCGGTGGGAACAATACCTATGCCGTCATAGAAGAATTAAAAACATTGGACCTCACCGATTTTGAGGCTGTTCTTTCCGTGTCGCCCTATTACAACAAACCTACCCAAGAAGGTATATATCAGCATTTCATGGCCATTGCCAATGCATCGCCCAAGCCTATTATACTTTATAATGTTCCAGGTAGAACGGGTAGTAATATGTTACCGTCTACCGTAGTAAGGTTGGCCAACGATTCAACAAATATTGTTGCCATTAAAGAAGCTGCCGGTAATATGTTGCAGGTTCAAGAGCTGATTAAGTCTTGTCCTCAAGGTTTTCAAGTCATCTCAGGGGATGATATTACGGCTCTTTCTACAGTTTTGGCGGGAGGTTCGGGTGTCATTTCTGTTTTGGGCCAAGGTTTGCCCGTTGAGTTTTCACAAATGATTCGTGCCGGATTAAATGGGGATGTCGAAGAAGCCTATCGCTATCACTACGCAATGCAAGAGGGTATGGAACTTATTTTTCAAGAAGGTAACCCTGCAGGTATCAAAGCTATTTTTGAAGCTTTACAACTTTCAAAAGCGGCGGTTCGGTTGCCATTGGTAGAAGCGACCAAGCCATTAAAAGAAAAAATACGCTCGTTCGTAAAGCCTTTTATGAAGGTTACTGCAGGTTAATTGTTCGAAAAACAATCTCGTTTTTAATTTTTGACCATTTAATTTAACGTATTGTTGAAAATACGTCTGTTGGTTTTTTCGTTTGGTTGTTAAATCTTCCCCAAAAGCGTTGTGTTGAAGATTGGTTTCCTCTATTTTCGGAGCTTATTTTTTGTTTTTTAAATCCGTTGGGAATACGTAATTTTGCAAAATGTTTTTTAAAATGAGACTGTTAGCCCCTATTTTAATTGTTAGCCTTTGCCTTTTTTCATGTAGTGAGTACCAAAAGGTGCTTAAGAATGATGATGTAAAGGCCAAATATGATTTGGCACAACAGTTTTATGATGAAGGCGATATGAAACGTGCCAACCGTCTTCTTGAGCAAATTGCCCCTAAATATGTTGGTAAGCCGCAAGGTGAAAGGGTGATGTACTTTTTGGCCGATACGTACTACCAACGCAAAGACTTTAACATGGCCGGCTACCAGTTCGAAAGGTTTGTTAAGTCATATCCTAAAAGTGATAAGGTAATAGAGGCATCTTTTTACGGGGCCAAAAGTTATTTTGAACTCTCTCCCCGGTATTCGCTTGATCAGACCGATACCGATAAGGCACTTGCCAAGTTGCAAAACTTCATCAACGCATACCCTGATTCAGAATATTTCAATGAGGCCAATGCTATGGCCAAAGAATTGACAACGAAAAAGGAGAAAAAAGCCTATGAAATTGCCAAGCAGTTCAATAAAATAGGTGAGTTCGATTTCACTTTCTTGACACCGGCGGTGGCAGCTTTCGATAACTTTATCTCTGATTATCCGGGTTCTATCTTTAGGGAAGACGCGATGTACTACCGATTTGAATCAGCTTCACATTACGCCTTGAATAGTTTTGAGGTATTACAGCAGCCAAGGTTAAAGGAGGCTAAAGAGTATTACGCCACATTAAAAAAACAATATCCGGAAACAAAATATGCCGATAAAGCAGATGCCCTTCTGGAGAAAATAGACAAACAATTGTTGGGCTTTGTTGCCCAAGAAAAAGCAGCGAAATAAATCATTGTAACCATGAACATGAACGATTTGAAAAATTCAAAGGCACCGGTTTCTACCACTACTATCAATAGAAACGATTTTGATCTAAAAACCGACAATATATATGAGGCTATCTCTATTGCTTCAAAACGTGCGGTTCAAATCAATTCCGAAATCAAAAAAGAGCTTTTGGAAAAATTAGAAGAGTTTGCCACTTACAGCGATAGCCTTGAAGAAGTTTTCGAGAACAAAGAGCAAATTGAGGTTTCTAAGTTTTATGAAAAGCTTCCTAAACCACATGCTTTGGCAGTAGAAGAGTGGTTGAACGACAAAATCTACCATAGAAACACAGAAAAAGAAAGGTAGACCTATGTTAGGCGGTAAAAATATCCTTTTAGGCATTACCGGAGGGATTGCCGCTTACAAAACCACTTTTCTTGTTCGTTTACTTATAAAAGCTGGCGCTAACGTTAAAGTCATTTTAACGGATAGCGCCAGCTCTTTTGTTTCTCCACTTACCTTGGCCACTTTATCCAAGAATCCGGTGTTAACTTCTTTCGTTCATGATGAGGATGGAGAAATAGATTGGAACAATCATGTAGAATTGGGTCTATGGGCAGATTATATGATTATAGCCCCGGCAACGGCCAATACATTGTCAAAAATGGCATATGGCACCTGCGATAATCTGCTTTTGGCAACCTATTTGTCCGCTAAATGTCCGGTATTTTTTGCTCCCGCCATGGATTTGGATATGTATAAACACCCATCGACCAAGAGTTCTTTTGAAAAGCTAAAATCTTTTGGTAATGTTATGATACCTGCTGCTTCGGGTGAATTAGCAAGTGGTTTACATGGTGAGGGTAGAATGGCCGAACCCGAAGAAATCTTAGATTTTATTGAGCAATATTTAGTCAAAGGGCTAGCTCTATCAGGTAAAAAAGTTCTAATTACCGCAGGCCCCACGTATGAGGCTATCGATCCGGTACGCTTTGTGGGTAATCATGCTTCTGGCAGAATGGGGTTTGAATTGGCCAGCGTCGCAGCTCAACTGGGTGCCCAAGTAATCTTGATATCTGGCCCTACGAATTTAAGCGTGCAGCATAGTAATGTTCAATTACATAGAGTAGTTTCCGCCGAAGAAATGTATGCTATGGTGCATCAATTTTATGAAGATGTTGATATCGCTATTTGTGCAGCTGCGGTAGCAGATTATCGGCCAAGTGAAGTAGCTGACCAGAAAATCAAAAAGAAAGATGATGGTTTGGTCATTAAAATGGTTAAGACGAAAGATATTTTAGCATCCTTAGGGGAGCAGAAAAAGAACCAGTATTTATTGGGCTTTGCCCTAGAGACTGAAAACGAAGTTGAGAATGCCAAGGGTAAATTGCAAAGAAAAAACCTAGATGCCATCGTTCTCAACTCTCTTAACGACTCAGGGGCAGGCTTTGGCCATGATACCAACAAAATTACTTTTATAGATAAGAATTTCGAGATAAAAACGTTTCAGTTAAAGAGCAAGTCAGAGGTGGCGAATGACATTTTTGCAGAAATCTTGAAGCGATATCATGCGTAATATTCTATTGATAATACTTTTTTTGGTCTGTGGTGGGGTTTCTCATTCACAAGAATTGAATTGTCTGATAACAGTCAATGCGGATCAGGTATCTCAAACTAATCAACAGATTTTTAAAACTTTAGAACGTTCTTTGAACGACTTTGTCAATAAGAATAAATGGACGAATCGTAAAGTCAAGGAAAATGAAAAGGTCAATGCACAAATGTTCATTACCATTACGAATTTTGAATCAAACCGATTTGAGGGAAACATTCAAATTCAATCTTCAAGACCTGTTTACAATACCTCTTACGACAGTCCGGTTTTTAATTACAAAGACGGTCAGTTCAATTTTGAATACATAGAGTTTCAGCCATTGGTACTGAACGAAAATGTTTTTGAATCGAATTTGGTGGGCGTAATTTCCTATTACGTGTATGTTATTCTTGGTCTAGACGCCGACACCTTCTCCTTAGAAGGCGGTACCGAGCATTTTAGAAAGGCCCAACAGATTACAACACAGGCCCAAGGCACCAGTTATTCCGGATGGGATCAAAATACGGATCGTAGTCGTTTTGAGTTGGTCGATAACCTCCTTTCTAACACCTATCGCGAATATCGAATAGCGATGTACAACTACCACCGAAAGGGTCTTGATATTCTTGGCGATAATAACAGTACCGGCAAGCAGGTTATAGCTGGTACGATGAAGCTGTTTGAGACCATGATCAAAAGGAGGCCCAACGCATTTTTGATTCAAACCTTTTTTGATGCCAAGTCTGAGGAAATACAGAATATTTTTTCCGACGGACCTAAAGTGGATATTGTTCAGTTAAAAGAAACCTTGAATAGGGTAGCGCCTCTATATTCCAGTACTTGGAACGACATAAAATACTGATTCTTTCCGTTCGTTTTTATGAATTATCTTTGTGGCCGCAAGCGAAGAAAATTTATAAGTGTTAGCAAATCTTTCCATTAAAAATTATGCCCTTATCGACAAGCTAAATGTAGCTTTCGAAGAAGGATTTACTTGTATTACCGGTGAAACAGGAGCGGGTAAATCAATATTACTGGGCGGACTCTCTCTTGTATTGGGCAAAAGAGCCGATTTGTCATCCTTAAAAGATAAGGATAGTAAATGCATTATCGAGGCCGAATTTCAAATCAAGAAATATAATTTAAAGCCATTTTTTAAAGAAAATGACCTTGATTATGAAGATTTGACCATCGTTAGGAGAGAAATTCAGCCAAGTGGAAAATCACGTGCCTTTATTAATGATTCGCCGGTTACCTTGTCAATTCTCTCTGAATTGGGTGACAATTTGATAGATGTTCATTCGCAACATCAGACTTTGCAACTGACGGAAACCGATTTTCAGTTAAGAGTAATCGATGCACTTGCCGATAATCATGACTTGCTCAATGAGTATCAAAAACAGCTTAAACATTATCGTAAAATACAGAAAGAGCTTGAATCTTTAATCGATTTTCAAAGAGAAGCAATTAAAGAACATGATTATAACAGTTTCTTGTTAGAAGAACTGAAATCAGCTCCTTTAAAGGAGGGTGTTCAAGAAGATTTAGAAGCTTCTTTTGAAGAATTGAACAACATCGAAAATATTTTAGAGCTTTTGTCGGGCGGGCATCAATTATTAAGTGATGATCAAGTAGGTGTTGTCAATTTACTTACTGAGCTGAAACAAATTGCCAACAAACTTTCTCCCTATGGGTCAAAGTATTCCGATTTAAATAGCCGAATCCAATCCTTATTTATTGAAGCTGATGATATTGCCGATGAGTTTCAAAATTTGACGGAAGGCACAGAGGCTAACCCAGAAGCTTTGGAAGAGGTCAATTCTAAACTGCAACAGCTATACGATTTGCAGAAAAAGCATGGGGTAAGCGATGTGGTCGAGTTAATGAAAATTAGGGATGAGTTGGCAGTGAAGGTCGATAAGACCGAGAATCTGGAAAATGAAATAAAGGAGAAAGAAGAAGAGCTTGCCGCTGAAAAGGAAACTCTTACCAGGTCATCGAATGATTTACATTTAAAAAGAACAAAGGTAATTCCTGAGCTAAAAAAACAACTCGAATCTAGTCTTAGCTCTCTAGGAATGCCCAGCGCATCGTTTAACATATCTCTCAAAAAGGGAGAGGAGTTTAAAAACACCGGAACCGATGATTTAAGCTTTCTCTTTTCGGCCAATAAAGGCGGTAGTTATGGTGAGTTGAAAAAAGTGGCCTCAGGAGGTGAACTATCTCGAATTATGCTGACCATCAAGGCGATATTGGCCAAGTACGAAAACTTGCCAACTATGATGTTCGATGAGATAGACACTGGGGTCTCGGGAGAAATTTCGAATCGAATGGGTGAGATCATGAAAGAGATGAGCAAAAGCATGCAAGTGTTTTCGATTACCCACCTTCCACAGGTAGCCTCAAAAGGAAACCAGCATTACAAGGTATATAAGACTGAAGAAGGAGACGGTACCCAAACCCAGATGAAGAGATTGTCTTCAGAAGAAAGAGTTATTGAGTTAGCGGCTATGTTGGGGGGTAATAATATTTCCGATTCGGCTATGGCCCATGCAAGGCAACTTCTGAATTAAAATCGATTTTAAGCCGTTAAATTTCTATTTCACTGTTTGAACGGGGTATTTAATTACCTTTGTCAACATTTTAAATATATTTGAAAATAACCTAGTCAAATCTTAAAACACATGTCATACAACTTACTAAAAGGGAAAAAGGGAATTATTTTTGGGGCATTGGATGAAAACTCCATTGCATGGAAAACTGCTGAGCGCATTCATGAAGAAGGAGGAACTTTTGTTCTCACCAACGCACCAGTAGCCATGCGCCTTGGCCAAATTAAAGAGTTGGCCAAAAAGACCGGTTCTGAAATTATTCCTGCTGACGCTACTAGTGAAGAAGATTTAGATAACTTGGTTAAGCAATCAATGGAGATATTAGGAGGCAAAATAGATTTTGTACTTCATGCTATTGGTATGTCGATTAATGTTAGAAAGGGTAGGGCCTATACCGACGAGAAATATGATTTTACAACGAAGGGTTGGGATGTTTCGGCACTTTCTTTCCATAAGGTATTGCAATCTCTTTATAAAGCAGATGCGATGAACGAATGGGGCAGCATTGTTGCTTTGACCTATATGGCAGCTCAAAGAACCTTTCCTGATTATAATGATATGGCGGATAATAAGGCCTATTTAGAGTCGGTAGCCAGAAGTTTTGGCTATTTCTTCGGAAAAGACAAAAAGGTACGAGTGAACACTATTTCTCAATCCCCGACTCCTACAACCGCTGGTCAAGGTGTAAAAGGTTTTGATGGATTCATAAGCTATGCCGAGAAAATGTCACCTTTGGGTAATGCTACTGCTCTTGAGTGTGCAGATTATACCGTTACGCTATTTTCAGATTTGACGAAGAAAGTGACTATGCAAAACTTATTTCATGATGGTGGTTTTTCTAACACCGGTGTGAGCCAAGAAGTGATTGAGCAATTTTCTTAATCGAATAAAATCAGTTTAAATAATATTTTTGTGTCTGGAGAAACCCTCCGGACACATTTTTTTTACACCCGTTGAAATTTTATAAGTGAACTTATCTTATTCTTTTATCGTACCCGTATACAATCGCCCAGAAGAGGTAAAAGAGCTTTTGGCAAGTATGATGGTGCAGAATTTTCAATTTCCTTTTGAAGTTGTCATAATTGAAGATGGGTCTACTGAAAGCTCTGAAGATGTCGTTAGAAAATTTCAAAAGGCGGCTTCACCGAGAATCACGATATCATATTTGACAAAACATAATACTGGGCCAGGCGATTCGCGAAATTATGGCATGACCCGGGCAAAAGGCAATTATTTTATAGTACTTGATTCCGATTGTATCTTACCCAAGACATATTTGAACGCTGTCGATGATGCATTACGGGCTCGTTTTGTTCATTGTTACGGCGGGCCTGATGCCGCACATCGATCGTTCAGTTTGGTGCAAAAGGCAATTAATTACGCAATGACCTCTGTTTTGACAACGGGTGGTATTCGCGGAAGTAAAAGAGCATTAAATAAATTTCAACCACGTAGCTTTAATATGGGCATTTCAAAAGAGGCCTTTGAAGCTACAGGAGGTTTTGGCCTCATACACCCTGGTGAAGATCCCGACCTTACTTTTAGAATATGGAAAAAGGGCTACGATACCTGCTTGATTCCGGAAGCATTCGTTTATCACAAAAGAAGAATTGATTGGTCAAAATTTTACAAGCAGGTCTTTAAATTCGGTAAAGTACGGCCGATATTAAATAAATGGCATCCACACACCGCTAAAATAACCTATTGGTTTCCGACTTTTTTTATCCTCGGTTTTGGTATTTCTTTACTATTAGGTATAATAGGCATAGTTTTACCCATTTATTTCTATGGGTGTTACTTAGTAGTGGTTTTTTTAGACGCCTTATTGCGTACTAAAAATCTGGCCATTGCAATACTGGTTTTGGTGGCGATTTCAATCCAATTCTATGGCTATGGTATAGGTTTTTTAAAGTCCACTATCTTAATTAACTTTAGCAAAAGCAAACCGGAACAATTGTTTCCAGAACTTTTTTTTAAACCCTGAAAAATCAAGTGATACAGAAAATAAAGAAAGGCCTTAAAAAGCGTAAGGTTAAAGTGTTTTTTGTGTTTTTTTTGTGCTCTGCCCTTATTTGGTTCATCAATAAATTATCGAGAACCTATGTAAGCGGTGCACATTTTGATTTAGAGTTCGTCAACATGCCTGAAGGTTATTTGTTCGAAAAGGCGTCAAAAACAGAGGTCGATGTAAAGTTGAGGGCTGGAGGCTTTCAGTTCCTTCGATTTAATTTTATAAACAAAAGGGTGTATGTCGATTTAAGCGAATTGCCTACCAATGGCGAATCGTTTTACGCGACACCTGATACGTACCGTCGACAAATAGAAAATCAGTTGCCCAATACCATGGCTTTGTTAGAGATTGACAACGATACGTTGTTTTTTCAAATGCTGGCGGTTAAGACCAAGAAAGTGCCTGTCAAGCCGAATGTAGAGCTAGATTTGGTCAAAAATTATTTATTAGATGGTAAAATGACCGTAATACCAGATTCTATTTCCATAACGGGACCGGCTGAAGAAATCGATAGTATCGATTTTGTGAAAAGTGATAAAATAGTACTTCCAGACTTGGCAGCTGGCTTTTCTAAAAAAGTTGATTTGCTGCAATCGCCCGAATTGGAAAACACGACATACTCAACCTATCAGGTTAACATAAAAGGGGAGATTGCCAGGTTTTCAGAGAAAATATTCAAACTACCCATAAAAAAAGTGAATTTTCCGGAAGGTGCGCAAGTAAGAACGTTTCCAGAAATGGCTTCTGTACTTTGCAAGGCTAAAATGAAACGCTTAAAAGATATTGAGGAATCGGATTTTCAGGTAATTGTCGATTACAACAGTATTAAATCTTCAAATAAAGATGTCATTCCCCTTAAATTGAATAAGAAACCGGAAGAAGTACATAGTGCGAAGCTGCTGGAAAATGAAGTGGAATTTATAATCAAGAGAGAAGAATAGCATGATTACCGTAGGTTTAACGGGAGGTATAGGCAGCGGCAAGACTACTGTAGCCAAAATGTTCGAAGAGTTGGGGGTACCAGTATATTATTCAGATATCGAGGCCAAGAATTTAATGGTTGGTTCGGAAACCGTTAAATCGAGGATTGTAGAACTTTTGGGCCATGATGCATATATTGATGGCATTCTCAATAAGAACTATATCGCCAATAAAATTTTTAATGATGGGGTTTTGCTTGAAAAGATGAACGGTATTGTGCATCCTGCAGTTCGTGAACATTTCAAAGACTGGCGAAAACGAAAGGAAACCGCGTATGTCATTCAAGAAAGTGCCCTAATTTTTGAAAGTGGCATTCAAGAATTCTATGATTACATCGTGCTTGTGGTTGCACCGGAAGAAGAAAGAATAAAAAGGGTTTTGTTAAGGGATGAAAGTGCTTCTAAAGAAAGTGTGAAAGAACGTATTGAAAACCAATCTTCAGATTCTGAAAATATAGAACTTTCTCATTTTGTAATTGAAAACCTAGATTTAGGCGAAACGCGCCGACAAGTACTTAAAATTCATTATCAACTTCTCTCGAAAGCCTAGTGTCTATTGGGTTTTAACATTTTTGTTAAGGTTAGGTTAAACGTACAATTTACTAATTGTTAAATTTTTAATTTTATATTGAAATGAATAAGAGGTTGTTTGTTCTTCTGGTGATTTTGATGAGCCTCTCATTGATCGGAATTATTTTCGTTCAGAGTTTCTGGATAAAACAGTCCGTAGACGATAAAGAAGAGCAGTTTTCGAATGCCGTTATCGATATCTTAAACGAGGTTACCGAAAAAATAGAAAGAAGAGAGCGACGAGACTACTCAGAACGGTACCTTAGTCAAATAGATAGTATGGGGGTCGAGCCTAAAACTACTCCTATACGTAATTTTTTATTTATAGATAAAGATTTGAATTCTAATGAGATACGTACATATTCTCATGGAATTTTAGAAGAGGACTATAACATTGCATCAACGTTCTTTGACAGCAGCGATAGTGGTGATACTACCACTATAAAAAATTATACGAGCAAGAGAACCAGTATGGTTTTCAAAGAGAATTTCGACCTTGATGGTAAGAATATTTCCCTGACACCTATTGAGAAAATAGAAAAAATCGGTGGATTGACTTCTCTAGAAAAGGCAGCGTTCGATGATGTTTTCATGGAATACGCGAAAAAAGTACCGATTCATCAACGAGTGTCTAAACAGGAGATAGAGCTTCTTTTAGATAGAGAGCTGAAGAATCGTGGCTGGGATATTGAATATGAATATGGTATTTACAGTAGAGGTTTGCCTACCAAGGTGAAGTCTAAAAGATTCAAGTTTGCACAAAGTACCATTTATGAAGCTCCCATTTTTAAAGATAGCGAGGGCGAGACTAATTTCTCTTTGTTGATCAATTTTCCTAAGAAGAAACGATTCTTGATTGGTTCGATTATGGGAATGGCATTTTTGTCACTCTTGTTCATTTTGGTTATAGTTGCTTCCTATTCAGGGGCTATTTATCAGTTGATAAGGCAAAAGCAGATATCAGAGATAAAATCTGATTTTATCAATAATATGACCCATGAATTTAAAACTCCGATTGCTACCATCAATTTAGCCGTCGAAGCGATTCGTAACCCTAAAGTAATTGTAGATCAAGAGAAAATACAGCGGTATCTGAGTATGATTCGAGACGAGAACAAGCGTATGCACGCTCAAGTTGAAAACGTACTAAGAATTAGCAAGCTCGAGAAAAACCAATTAGATATAAGTAAAGATAGGGTAGACCTTCACGATATCATACAAGATGCCATAGCGCATGTTGAGCTGATAGTTGCCGATAGGGGAGGTTTTATAGAAGCTCACCTAGATGCAGCTCGTAGTGAGGTTCTTGCCAATGAAATGCATTTTACCAACGTTGTTGTCAATATTCTTGATAATGCCATAAAGTATTCCCCAAAGGCACCACAGGTTAATATAGTTACCGAGGTCGCCAAAAATTTTATAATCCTAAAGATTCAGGATCATGGCTCGGGAATGAGCAAAGCGGTATTGAAAAAGGTTTTTGAAAAATTCTATCGCGAGCATACCGGAGATTTACATAATGTAAAGGGACACGGCCTTGGGCTCGCATATGTTAAAAATATAGTGGAAGACCATCAGGGCGAGGTCTACGCAGAAAGTGAAAAAGGAAAAGGAAGTACTTTCTATATTAAATTGCCTTTAATTTAACTTAAAACTATGGAAACAGTCAATAAGAAAATATTACTGGTCGAAGATGATCCGAATTTCGGAATAGTGCTGAAAGATTATTTGTCTATGAACGAATTTGACGTTACGCTGGCCAAGAACGGAATGGAGGGTTTTGAGAAGTTCAAGAAAGACAACTATGATGTTTGCATTCTAGATGTGATGATGCCTTATAAAGACGGATTTACTTTGGCTAAAGAAATTCGAGAAAAGAACGAGAACGTGCCTATCGTTTTTCTAACGGCCAAGACAATGAAAGAAGATGTGCTTAAGGGATATAAGGCGGGTGCAGATGATTATTTGAACAAACCTTTTGACTCTGAAGTGCTGTTAATGAAACTTAAAGCAATACTTCAAAGAAAAGCGTCTAACACATTAGCTGATAGTAAGAAATTTGAATTTCAAATTGGTAATTTTCATTTGAATTCGAAACTTCGCTTTTTGAAGTATAAAGATGAAGAATCTATAAAGCTATCTCCGAAAGAAAACGAGTTACTTCGATTATTGGCCTTGCACGAAAACGATCTTATGCCACGGGAGCTCGCCCTAACTAAAATATGGAGAGATGATAACTATTTTACCTCTCGTAGTATGGATGTTTATATTGCCAAACTTAGAAAGTATTTAAAAAGAGACGATACCGTAGAGATTTTAAATATTCACGGCGAAGGTTTCAGATTAGTCATCAAAGACGAGGAAAATTAGTCTTTAGAAACTTGAAGTATCATATTGGAGCCTTGTTGAAAAAGTCAACAAGGCTTTTTTAGTTTAAATGAAGTTGTTGCATGATTGACTCAACAATTTCTTCCGGTGTTTGGTCAATTGACACGGTCAAAGCCGCTGTTGGTATCTCAAGCGCCTCAAACTGTGATTTGAGCAGTTCAGGGGGCATAAAATGTCCTTTTCGTTTACTGAGTCTTTCGGAGACAAGGTCAAACGAACCTTTGAGAAATACAAATTCCAGTTCATTTTCCAGACCCTTTCTTAGCAGTTTCCTGTATTGATGCTTCAAGGCAGAACAGGCGATTATGGCTCCTGTTTTGGTATTTTCTTTCGCCAATAGGTTAAGTTGTTCGAGCCAACCAATTCTGTCTTCATCATTTAGGGGTTGCCCTTTGGCCATCTTTTCAACATTCTCTTTTGGATGATAATCATCTCCATCAAAAAAATTAAGCGAAAGCTTTTCGGCCAATAATTTTCCAATAGTGCTCTTGCCGGATCCAGATACACCCATAACAAAGATGACAGGGGTTTTGCTCATAATTTTTTTTCTATGTCTTTAATGATTTCTTTGCTGCTCATTTGGTAATCGTACCAAAGGGCTTCTTCGTTTTTTTTGAACCAGGTAATTTGTCGTTTAGCGAATCTTCGGGTGTTTTTTTTGATTTCTGAGATAGCAAAATCGAAATCCCACTCTTTTTTGAAATATTTGAAAAGCTCTTTATAGCCTACAGTTTGTAAAGCATTTAAATCTTCATGTTTTAATAATGCCTGCGCCTCTTCTACCAGACCTTCTTTAACCATCAAATCAACTCTGTGGTTGATTCGGTCATAGATGGTTTGGCGCTCTGCAGTAAGGCCGACAGTAACAGTGTTGAAGTTTCTTGTTATTTCATTTAAACTTAAAAATGAAGAGTAGGGGCGTCCCGTACCAATACAGACTTCTAAGGCTCGAATAACCCGATGGGGATTCGATAAATCAACTTTTGAATAATAGTCAGGATCTCTTTCCTTTAAATCGAGTTGAAGGTCTTCAATACCGTTTTTATCCAACCTGTCGTTTAGGATTTTACGAATTTCCGAGTCGATTTTAGGGAATTTATCCAATCCCTTGGTCACGGCATCTATATACAGACCACTGCCTCCAACCAATATTAAAACATCTTTCTCATTGAACAGAGAGGTAATTAGATTAATGGCGGTACGCTCAAAATCGCCCACAGAATAGTTTTCAAATATGCTAATATGCTGAATAAAATGATGGCGGGCTTGAGCGAGTTCTTTTTTAGATGGTACAGCCGTGCCAATACTCATTTCTTTAAAAAATTGTCTCGAGTCGGCAGAAATGATTTCGGTATCAAAGTGATTGGCGAGTTCAATGGCCAATTTCGTTTTGCCTATGGCTGTAGGCCCTATAACCGATACAAGCGTTTTTTTCATTACAATTTGCTTCCACAGTTATAGCAATGGGTTGCATCATCTCTATGGCCTTCTTTAGCGCAAACGGTGCATGCCTGGGTATTTACATGAACAAAATGGTTTCCTCCTGCTGCTTTGTCTCCCTTTCCTTGCTTGCCAAGTTCTACAGTTACAATTCCCGTTGGTACGGCAATTACGCCATAACCTACTAACATAATGATGGTCGCAATCAATTGCCCCTGAGGAGTTATAGGCGCGATATCTCCATACCCGACGGTGGTCAGCGTAACAATGGTCCAGTAAATGCTTGTTGGTATGCTGGTAAAGCCGGCTTCATCTCCTTCCACCAAATACATAAGTGTGCCCAAGATGACGGATAAAATTAGAACGGCAAATAGAAAAACGGTAATCTTGGCGCGGCTTGCTACCAAGGCCCTTTTTAATTGTGAGGCTTCGCCTAAGAAGCGAACCAGTTTCAATATTCTGAAAACCCTCAGCAATCTAAATGCCCGAATGGCCAAGAGTACTTGTGATCCGGCAAAAATATAAGAAAGATAGAGGGGGATGGTCGACACAAAGTCAATTATACCATAAAAGCTGAATATATAGCTTTGAGGTTTTTTAATGCAAGCGATTCGGGCGATGTATTCTATGGTAAATAGAACGGTAACGATCCATTCTAAAACAAATAATGTTCTATGGTACTTGGCATCGATCCATCTAACACTTTCGAGCATCACCAAGAGCACGCTTATGATAATCAGAAAGAAAAGAAGTATATCGAACCATTTACCCATGGGGGTATCGGCTTCATATATAATTTCATGGACTCTATGCTTCCAGCCCTTGTCAGGTTTGTGTTCTCTCAAGACTTAGTTGCTTAGCTCTAAAACTTTAAGTACCCGTCTTTTTCTTAGGTAAGATTCGATTATATGGGTCGTGTTTTGATCTCCGTTCATAGGAACGATAATTGATTCTAAGATATGAATATTATTAATTTGATGGTTTAAGTCATAATATCCAAAACCTTTGAACAGACCATTCTTAATCAAAATGGCACAATATTCGCCTATTTCACGTCCTTTGTCAACAATGATTTCATTTTTTCCATTTAAGGAATATTGTTGAATTGCCACCTCAACCCGTTGGTTGTATTCCTGTACATTTTCCTTTTCTATGCAAGCGCCTTTGCATTCGCCCGAATCATAATTGGAGCAATTTTTTTTTGCTTCTGAAATACCGTTCAGTTTAGGGCAGAGAGTGGAATCTTTGGTCAACTTGAAAATGAAATTTTTGGCACCTGCCAAACTGTTGAATGTGGCAATTGCATTGCCTCGGTTTGCTATTTTTTGAGCAGATAGGGTCATATATCCCCTTTCGTTTAAGGACGCAAAAATCCCATGACTGAAATTACGCTTGGTCAATTTTTGGTTGTAACGGGGTCTGTTTCGTATAAGTTCTTCGTTGGTCTTTAACTGGGCAGCTAACTCACTTCCCGTTCTTTCAAAAGAAACTTTTTTAGTCGCTTTTTGAAGTTGCCTAGACCTTTTTCCAGAATTGGTGAAATGCTGATTGACCCTTTTCTTTATGTTGGTACTATCACCTAAATATAAGATGTCACCGTCTTTATCATGCATGTAATAAACACCGGTTTCAGAAGGTAAAGACTCAACTATATCGAGTTGTCTATCAGAAAGTTCACCATGCTCTTTATTTCGTATTACACTCTTAATTATTGATTTATCGGAATCTTTTGAAAGTAATACTTTAAATAATTTTAACGTCGCTACGGCATCACCATTGGCCCTGTGTCTATCACTGACCGGTATACCTAGAGAACGCACCAGTTTGCCCAAACTATGCGATTGCGCTTCAGGAATCAATTTTTTTGAAAGGTCTACCGTACACAATGTTTTTCTTTCAAAGTTGTAGCCCAATCGCCTAAACTCGGTTCTTAGAATACGGTAATCGAACTGCGCATTGTGGGCAACCAAAACGGTAGAATCGGTAATTTCAACAATACGCTTGGCTACCTCATGAAATTTTGGGGCGGTACGTAACATTTTGTTATTAATGCCCGTAAGATTGACCACAAAGGGTTGAATTTCTTTTTCCGGATTCACCAAACTAATGAACTTGTCAACCACCTCATGTCCGTCAAATTTGTGAATAGCTATTTCGGTGATTCCTTCCTCATTGAATTTTCCGCCAGTGGTCTCTATATCCAGAATTGCGTACATTGATAACTTTTAGTCTTGTAAAGATACATTAATTGGTATGACGGAATGAAAAAGCGATTATGGGATCAATAATTACGCTCACCGAAAATACTGCTGCCGATTCTGACCATATTACTTCCTTGATCTATAGCGATGGCATAGTCTCCACTCATTCCCATAGAAAGCGTATCAATATTGGGCAGTTTTCCCTTCAAATCTTCATATATGGCTCTTAATGAAGCGAATTCCCTTCTTACCTGGTCTTCATTATCGGTAAAAGTGGCCATTCCCATCAAGCCTTTAATTCGAATGTTTTTCATCGATTTAAATTCGTCTGAGTTGACCAAAAGTTGCAGCTCATCTTTATCGAGCCCAAATTTAGTATCCTCCTCCGCAATATGCATTTGCAAAAGGCAGTCGATAATTCGGCCGCACGCCTTCGCTCTTTTATCTATTTCTTTAAGTAGTTTAAGGCTATCCACCCCATGAATCAAAGACACGAACTCGGCCATGTATTTCACTTTGTTTCTTTGTAGGTGACCTATCATGTGCCATTCGATATCTTTTGGTAAGTCTTGCCATTTGGCTACCATCTCTTGCACCTTGTTTTCTCCGAAAACCCTTTGTCCCGCTTCATAGGCCTCCATAAGTAGTTCATTAGGCTTGGTTTTCGATACGGCGACCAACGTTACATTTTCAGGTAACGAGTTTCGTATTTCACTAAGATTGTTGCTAACCGACATTCAGTAACTGATTTTTATTGAACGCTTTGATTCTCAAAAGAGTTGATGATTTCAAGGGCCACCTTTAAAGCTTGTGTGCCGTGCTGCAAGGTAACGACAGGTTCCTGATTTTCTGAAATGGCATCGGCAAATGTCTCAAGCTCGTCTAGAATGGCATTGTTCTGTTCAATATCAGGATTTTCAAAATAAATCTGTTTCTTTTCGCCTTCAGCGTTCTGTAATATCATATCAAAATCACCTGCTACCTCAGGTGCATCTTTCATTTTCACAACTTCCACCTTTTTTTCAAGAAAATCTACCGAGATATAGGCGTCTTTCTGAAAGAATCTTGATTTTCTCATATTCTTCAATGAGATACGACTTGCTGTTAAATTAGCTACACATCCGTTTTTGAATTCGATTCGGGCGTTGGCAATATCTGGAGATCTGCTTATAACGGAAACACCACTGGCATTGATTTGCTTGACCTCTGAATCGACCACGCTTAATATGGCATCGATATCATGGATCATGAGGTCAAGAACCACGGGAACATCCGTACCTCTAGGATTGAATTCGGCGAGGCGATGCGTTTCGATGAACATGGGGTTTTTAATTTGCTCTTTAACCGCTGAAAAAGCGGGATTAAAACGCTCCACATGGCCCACTTGGCCCTTCACCTGGTACTGTTTGGCCAGTTCTTGAATTTTTAGGGCCTCTTTAAGTGTATTGGTAATAGGTTTTTCTATAAAAACATGCCTGCCCTTTTCAATGGCTTTTTTTGCACAGTCAAAATGCGACAGGGTAGGAGTTACGATATCTACTACATCAACTGAATCAATTAGCGTATTGATGTTTTCAAAATATTGATAACCGAATTCGTCTGCTACTTTTTTACCGTTGATGCTATCGGCATCATAAAAACCGATCAACTGATATTTTTCTGATTGGTTAAGCAATCGCAAATGTATTTTACCTAAATGGCCTGCACCTAAGACCCCAACTTTTAGCATGAAATAATGTTTTGATCAAAAATACGCATTATTAAGGCTTCTAAAAGAACAGCTTGTTTTGAGTAATCAAGAAAAAGTTACCATTATCGTTAATAACTGTTTCTTGTGATTTGAAAATATTGAAGCTAACTTTACCAAGCAAAAACCAAACCTTTGAAAGATACCTTAAAACATCGTGGAATGCGAAATAAGTTGGCCGAAGTATTGGTCGACAAGGGCATTACCAGTCCTCAAGTACTTTCAGCGATCAAGACCATACCTAGGCATTTGTTTATGGATAGTAGCTTTGAAGGCCACGCCTATCAAGACAAAGCTTTTCCTATTGCAGCCGATCAAACTATTTCTCAGCCTTATACAGTAGCTTTTCAAACGCAATTATTAGGAGTTCGGGCAGGACACAAGATTCTGGAAATAGGTACCGGAAGTGGTTATCAAACGGCAGTTTTATTGCACTTAAAGGCGAAGGTTTATACCATCGAAAGACAACAAGAGCTTTTTAAAAAGACCAAACTGTTATTTGGTAAAATGGGCTACAGGCCCAAGAAGACAATTTTTGGTGATGGTTACAAAGGGCTGCCAGAAGATGCTCCTTTTGATTCTATTATCGTTACGGCAGGTGCTCCAGAAGTTCCTAAAGCTCTAATGTCTCAACTCAAGATAGGAGGTAGGTTGGTGATACCCGTGGGTATTGATGACCAAATAATGACCTTATACATCAGAAAGTCGGAAAAGGAATTTGAAATGCATCAGTACGGGTCTTTTCGATTTGTTCCCCTACTTGAAAACAAAAACTAGCCAGGCAAATTAATTGTTGAAGCTTTTCTTGATTCTATCAAGGTTACGTTTATTGTCCCGGTCTTTGATGGTTTCCCTTTTATCATAAAGCTTTTTACCCTTAGCTAGGGCAATCTTTACTTTGGCTAGTCCTCGATCATTTATAAAGAGATTAAGCGGAACGATGGTAAGACCAGTAGTCGTTACTTCTTTTCTTAGCTTTCTTAACTCACCACGGTTCAGTAGAAGCTTTCTCTCGGCTTTAGGCCTGTGGTTGAAATGATAGGCATGAGAATACTCATCGACCTGCATATTGATGACGAACAATTCTCCCTTATCATTGAACTCACAGAAACTTTGGGCAATTGAAGCTTTTCCTTCGCGAATCGATTTAATCTCCGTGCCGGCAAGTACGATGCCCGCGACATAGGTATCTATAAATTCGTATTCGAATTTTGCCCTTTTATTCTTAATATTGATGTTCTTCTGAACCATGGCGCAAAGCTAATGAAGTTGAGCCAATTTTAATAATTCAAATAAGAATACCTATTTTCTCGGTTGATTTGCGAGATGTGACAGGTTTACTCCCTTTCTTTTGGGCAATTACAGTTGAAGTGAAGTCTTTGGGCGGTAGCGATATCGTTCGTTAATTGAACAATAAAAAGACTACCATTGTCTGAGGAGTCCATTTCATAATACCTACTTTCATTGATTATTTTGTTGACAAAGTCTGGTATGGTATTGCTATGGCCTACGACCAGCACATTTTTGTTCAGATTGTCTGCTTTGAATTGATCAATATCAATGGTTTGCGGGTCGTAATATTGAACGGTAATATCTTTTTTTACGGCCGTTGGGGCAGCGGTCATCGAGGTTCGTTGAAAATCTGTGGTATAGATGGCATCAAGTGGTACCTCATTCAAAATCTCTGCCCAGTGCATAGCACGCCCAAGACCCGATTGGTTCAATTCTGGATCAACATCATCCGGATTTGATAAATCTTTCTCGGCATGACGGATAAAATAATAGGTAGAAATCGCAGTTTCAGTAGGTGTAGGTTGCTCTTTTTTTTGACTATCTTTACATCCCACGATAAATAAGAAAATTACTACAATTTTTGATATTTGTTTGATTTTCATGTATTTCAATAGTTTTTTGGTTGAAAACTCAAGCATAAATGTTAACTAAAATTAGTTGAAAAAAGTATGTTTAGCTGGTTGTTTTTGTTTTTTTGTGTATGCTGAGAACTTTATACCTACCACTTGTATTCTTTGCCTTCTTTTTTGCCAACGCACAAAGGGAAGAGCGTTTACCCGCTGATTTAAGACAGCATAACCTAACTATATACAACGCCAGCCTCTTCAACCCGGCCTTTTCGTTAGATCGAAACAACCCACAATCTATAGCCGTTTGGTCAAGATGGCAATGGCAAGGTATTGATGCCGACCCAACGACCATTTTTCTAAACTATACAAGAAAGTTGAATAATGAATCTGCGGCAGGTCTTGCATTTATTCAGCAGAATACCGGGGTTTACTTTAATACAGGCGGTGCCTTGAACTATGCCCACCAGTTTGAATTGAATGAATTGGTAAAACTCTCCGTTGGGGCCAATGTTTTTGTCTTTCAGCAAGAATTGGCCGATAATAGGTTTGTAACAGACCCTAACCTGCCCATTCCCATGCCCACAGCGACCGATGACTTTATTGTTCAAATGGCGCCCGGTCTAAGCCTGTCTGTAGAAAGATTGACTTTGGCCTTGGCCTCTGAAAATCTAATTGATTACAATTTTACCGCCAAAGAAGGCAATACTTCTAAAGAAGATAAAATCTTTATGGGTCTATTGTCGTATGATTTTCCTTTGACACTAGGTAGTGCCACAAATGCTTTTTTACGCCCTTCGATGTATCTCCGAACCATTCCTGGGCAATCGAACCAAATCGGATTATATTCCCTTTTGAATACTGATAAATACTGGGGGCAGTTAGGATATAATAATTTTTACGGATACGGTATTGGGGCAGGCGTAACTTTCTTTAAGCACCTTTCTGTTGGTGCTTTGGTGGAATTAGGGACTGGGTCGACCATTACCAAAGACGCCTCTTTTGAACTGATGGCCGCTTACTTTTTGGGGAAACCCGAAGATCGTCACAAAATGGTCGGCCAGGATATTAATTTGGAGGAAGAAATACCTGCCGAACTGGACTCTGAAAACAGGGACGAGCAAATTAAGAAAGAGTTGGAAAATGCTCAGGAGCTGGCCAAAAAAGAGAAAGAGGAAAGAAAGGAAGCCAAGAAACAGCAAAAAGAGGAAGAAAGAGAGTTGCGAAAGAGAGAAAAAGAAGTACGAGATTCTTTAGCAACTGTTGAAAAAGAAGCCAAATTGGCCGCTAGGGAGATTGAAAAGGAGGAGAAGGCAATTGCCAAGGCCGAACAGGAACAATTGGCCGAGCTGAATGCCGAAAAAGCTCAAGAGGAGGCCGATGCTTTGGCCAATCAACAAGCAGAGCAGGCCAGAAAACTTGACTCGATAAATAATGCCAAACAAGAAGCAGCAATTGCAGAGGCAAGAAGGTTGGCCGAGGAACGTAGAAAAGATTCGATTGCCGCTATTGAAGAAGCCAAGAGAAAAGAAGCGTTGGCCAGACAGGAGGAGGAATCAAAACCTCAAGCGGGAGAAAAATACGAAGAGGTTAAAACCGAAGATGGGTTAGAACCAGGATATTATCTGATTGCCAATGTATTCGGAACCAAAAAGTACTTTGATGCCTTCATGGCAGACTTAAAGAGCAAGGGTATGAATCCAGGGTCGTTCGTTAGAAGCAAGAACAACTTTAACTATGCGTATTTAGAGCGGTTCAATACGATGCAAGAAGCGCGTGCGGCAAGGGATAGTAACTACAGCGGTCGATACGAAGGCAATACGTGGATATTTAGAGTTGTAGGCAACTAGCAGAATTGTGAAAGAAACTTAGTTTTAAAGAAAAAGTCTCTTCAGGAGGGAAAGGGAAAAAAGAGTTTATTTTTTAATTTCCTTTTTGACCAATACTTCAAGATACGCAATCGTATTGACCAGATATTTGCGGTCCCTGGTTATGGTAGACATGGCAATAGCCCCTTGAATCATAGTATAAAATTGCTTGGCAAATTGCAACGGTGTTACCGGAAGTTTTAATTCATTGCTTTTGGTACCATTTTCCAATACTAGGGCAATTCTTCCTTCAATTTCCTTGATAGCTTCCTTACTGGCAGCAGCTAATAGTCTATTGTTGTTTTGGGCGTCAACCCCAGTGTTTAAAATAGGGCATCCACCTAAATCATTAGTGAAGGTATCATAATGTCTATAAAATTCGGTAAGCGCGAATATTTTATCCAACGAACTGCCTTCCGTAGAAAGAACCTCATCAAGTTTAGCCAGTAATTTCTTGGAGCTAAACTCAAATGCAGATAAAGCTAAAGCTTCTTTATTCTCAAAATTACCGTAAATAGCACCTTTGGTAAGACCTGTAGCCTCGGTCAAATCACTCATGCTTGTGCCGATGTAACCTAGTTTATTAAATATAGGAGCAACGGTTTCAATGATGTAAGCGGTAGTTCTTTCGGCTTTGGTGGTCATGGTAGTGCAGTTTCTTACGAAGATAAAAAAATTATATACTGTATGGTATTTAAGATTATCAAAAATAGGGCACCTTTTTTAAAGATGCCCTAATCTTACTTTAAGGTTTGGTAAATCTTACACCAACTCCTCTTGATTTCTAAATACCAACTCATCTTCAAATGAATCGATTAACACGATACTTTCAGCACTAATACTACCTCTTAGCAGCTCTTTAGATAGCTTATTGAGTACCTCTTTCTGAATGACCCGTTTGATAGGTCTTGCCCCGAATTGAGGGTCAAAACCTCGGTCTGCCAAATATTCGATGGCCTCTTCAGTAGCATCGATAGTTATATGTTGCTTTGCGACCACTTTTTTCAACTGCTCTAACTGTAAACGAACAATCTGTGAAATATCTTCTTTGTTCAAAGGAGTGAACATGATGATATCATCGATTCTGTTCAAGAACTCAGGCCTGACCGTCTTTTTTAAAAGACCCAACACTTCAACCCTTGCAGTTTCGGTAGCACTATAAATATCGTTACTGTTCTCGAACTTCTCTTGTATGATGTGGCTGCCCATATTACTGGTCATGATGATAATGGAATTTTTAAAATCTGCCACGCGCCCCTTATTATCCGTTAATCTGCCCTCGTCCAACACTTGCAATAAAATGTTGAAGGTATCTGGATGGGCCTTTTCAATCTCATCTAAAAGCACAACGGAATAAGGTCTTCTTCGAACAGCTTCTGTGAGCTGGCCACCTTCGTCATAACCCACATATCCTGGAGGTGCACCTACCAATCTACTCACCGAATGGCGTTCTTGGTATTCGCTCATGTCGATGCGAGTCATTGCATTTTCATCATCAAATAGATATGATGCCAACGTTTTAGCCAATTCGGTCTTACCGACCCCTGTGGTACCTAGAAATAAAAAGGAACCGATAGGTCGCTTTGAGTCTTGCAGACCTGCCCGACTTCTTCGAATGGCATCCGACACGGCCTGAATGGCCTCTTCTTGACCAACAACGCGTTTATGCAGAACATCTTCGAGCTTCAATAGCTTTTCCCGTTCGCTCTGTAACATTTTAGTTACCGGAATCCCTGTCCACTTGGCAACCACCTCTGCAATGTCCTCATTCGTAACCTCTTCTTTAATGAGCGTTTCGTTTTCTTGCTGTTCTTGAAGTTCTGCCTGAAGCTTTTCAAGTTGCTCTTGGGCCTGCTTTATCTTTCCGTACCGTAATTCGGCTACCTTACCGTAGTCACCGTTTCTTTCGGCCCGTTCGGCTTCCAGCTTGAATTCCTCGATATCATGCTTGGTCTTTTGAATGTTGTCGACCACTGATTTTTCGCTATCCCATTTGGCAAAAATCTCGTTTCTTTCTTCCTTAAGATTGGCCAAATCAATATTTAGAGAACTTAGTTTTGCTTTGTCATTCTCACGTTTAATGGCCTCAATCTCAATTTCTAACTGCATAATCTTACGGTCGAGTACATCAAGTTCCTCGGGCTTTGAGTTGATTTCCATGCGAAGTTTAGATGCTGCTTCATCCATAAGGTCAATAGCCTTATCAGGTAAAAAACGATTGGTGATATAACGCTGGCTCAATTCGACGGCAGCTATGACCGCATCATCTTTGATTCTAACCTTATGATGGGCTTCATACTTTTCTTTAATCCCCCTGAGAATTGATATAGCACTTTCTGTATCGGGTTCATTGACCGTCACTTTTTGAAACCTTCGTTCAAGCGCTTTGTCTTTTTCAAAATACTTTTGGTATTCATCTAGGGTAGTGGCACCAATGGCCCTCAATTCACCCCTCGCTAAAGCAGGTTTCAATATATTGGCAGCGTCCATGGCACCTTGTCCACCACCGGCACCCACCAATGTATGTATCTCATCAATAAACAACACAATGTTACCATCTGAAGAGGTTACTTCTTTAATTACCGATTTTAAACGTTCTTCAAATTCACCTTTATATTTAGCGCCAGCAATAAGCGCACCCATATCTAAGGAGTAAATAACCTTATCTTTCAAATTCTCAGGTACATCACCCTGAATGATTCGATGGGCCAACCCTTCGGCGATGGCAGTTTTACCCGTGCCCGGTTCACCTACTAACATGGGGTTGTTCTTGGTGCGTCGCGAAAGAATCTGTAAAATTCTTCGAATCTCTTCATCACGACCAATGACAGGATCCAACTTACCACTATCGGCCAGTTCGTTCAAGTTTTTCGCATACTTGTCTAAAGAATTATAAGTGTCTTCAGCGCTAGCAGAAGTTACTTTGCCACCACCTCTTAATTCTTGAATTGCAGCTTTTAAATGTTTCTCATTGGCACCTTGGTCTTTTAATATCTGAGAAATTTTACTTTTAGACCCGAATATGGCCAAAATAAGATGCTCTATGGATACATATTCGTCGTCCATTTTTTTAGCAATTACGCTGGCCTCTGTAACTGTTCTGCCTGCTTCTCTGGAAAGCATAATATCACCACCTGATACTTTGGGAAAACTCTCAAGCTCTTTGTCAAGAATCTGCTTCACTATAGAAACATTCATGTTGAGTTTTTTTAATATAAAGGGCAATACATTTTCATCTACTTCCCAAATGGCTTTGAACAGGTGTTCGTTCTCTATTTGTTGGTGGCCCAGTGACTGCGCAATCTGTTGCGCCTGCTGAATGGCCTCCTGTGATTTAATTGTATAATTATTAAAATTCATCTGATTATATCTTTAGCTTATTGTTACTTTTGATTTGCTTAAGTCAATAACCCTACCAACGGAAAGAGACAGACAAAATGTCTGTTAAAGCCACTGTTTACAGGACATTTCGGCAGATTTTGCATTGGTAGGATTAAGTTATAAACTAATTATTTGAAAATGGGATTATTTGGCAGTTTGTTCGGAGGAAAAGGAGAGAGTGAAAGCAGTTCATCAAAAATTCCTTGGGTTGATTTGAAAGAAATAAGCCAGTTGGAAGAAATTAAGGCCAACTCTTTTAATAGGCCACAAATCATCTTCAAACATTCGACTACCTGCGGTATCAGCAGGATGGTGTTGAATATGTTTACTAAGGATTATACCTTGGAAAATGACCAAATGGATTTTTATTTTCTTGATTTACAACAATACAGGCCTGTTTCTAACGAGGTTGCCCACCAGTTCAATGTTGTTCACCAATCACCGCAGTTATTGATTATTAAAGATGGCGCAGTAGTGGCCCATGATTCGCACGGTGCCATTACAGATTTAAAGCTTGAGATTTATATATAAAAAAAGCCCCTAGAAATAGGGGCTCTTTTTTTAGTTGAATTTCTGTCGCTGAAGTATTGATTTCAATCTGTTTTTTAAATCTTCACCCGCGTCATAAACCATTTGTTCGTTAGTGGGAAATGGTACTTCTTTTAACTTTACTAGGCGAACCAAGTCGTTCTCCAGCGCTCTTTTATCCCCATCGTAATTTGCGTAATTATGTTCGAAGATAAACTCACTGGTAAGCGGGTAGGTCTGTAATGGTTGCTTGGTTCTTAAATCGGTAAACTCTACCATGCCACTTACTTGGGCGGTTTTTAATTGTGTGAACTGATAGAAGTTACATTTGACCGTCTTGAATCGATCGATCTTAATTTTGTTACCAAGGCTGTCTTTGAGAATGTTACCTTGTCTGTCGGTGGCATATTTATAGCCATCTTTGATTTGTCTTTCTTTTATTAATTGCTGTTCACTAATTCTTTCAGGAGATATTAAAATACTCTTGAAGGCTAGATTCATATGATAATCATAGTCGATTTCTGCCTGCGGATTAGTGTGAAATTTGGTCCATAATTGATTTAAACCATAAATATCAAAATTGAGCATTTCTTGTTCAAGTCTTGCGGGTATGATTTGCTCGGTTTCATTGATTAAATCGACCCGTACGTAATCAAGACCTTTTTCAAAGGCTTCTTGCATTTTTTGTCTTGTGTCATCAAAACCGGGTTCGATTTCATTCAAATAGGCTAAATCATCATAAGCTTGTCTATAGTCTTGTTTGGTAGCTGCACTTTGTAACAGGCTTGTTGCGTTGTCGTATAAGTACTCAGCTAAATCATCTTTACTATCGATAATTTCGTCATTGTAGTTATTAAAAACAAACTTAGCTTTTCTGTGCTCATCCTGAACCTGTAGATGTAATAAAGGTTTGATACGCTCTTGAATGGTATTCAAATTTACGTATGAATTATAAATTTCCTCAAAATGCACCGGGCTTTCGTCTTCCTTCAAAAATTCTATTCGCTCAAGTTCCCTTTCCGTATTTTTCCGATATGCTTCCTCAAGCAATAAAATATAAGGTTGATTCGATTTTTTTCCTTTGTTTTTAGCGAGGTTATCGATAGAGGTATAAATAGCCTGATTATAATCCCCAATATTTAAGGCTTTTTGGGTCTTTTTCAACCCTCCGCAGGCAGTCAACAAAGTTACTGCCGTTATAAACAGTATATTTTTCTTCATAACATACGATTTATGGTTTTGCTTGATAAATTCAAGCAGCGTGCCAAAACTTATCTTTTCACTAACGCAAAACGATGAACAATCGTATGAAATCGATTAAAGTAACAAACCTGAAGGGCTAATTTTTGAATTCAAGGGCTGGTAGTAATTTGGTAGCGGCTTCACCGAAACCAATTCTAACAGAAGAATTTTTACAATAGCCACGTAACACCACCGTATCATTATCTTCTACAAACCTACGCTCAGAACCATCGTTAAGCTTTACAGGGTTTTTTCCCTGCCAAGAGAGTTCTAGCATCGAACCATAAGAATCTGGCGTAGGACCGGAAATGGTGCCGCTACCCATCATATCACCACTATTGATTTTACAACCGTTTATGGTATGGTGGGCCAATTGTTGGGCCATTGTCCAATACATATATTTGAAATTCGACTTTGTCACGGTTGTAGCGCTTTCGTCATTGGTAATTAGGTCAACCTCTAATGAAATATCGAAACTATGCTTGCCGTTCAATTGCAAATAGGGTAGAGGTTCAGGTTCTTGCGAAGGGCTATCTACACGAAAGGGTTCTAAAGCATCTAAAGTAACGATCCACGGAGATATGGTAGAAGCAAAGCTTTTTGCCAAGAACGGACCTAAAGGAACATATTCCCATTTCTGAATATCACGGGCGCTCCAGTCATTGAACAGTACCAAACCAAATATATAATCTTCAGCTTCATGAACCGGAATAGGTTCACCCAAGACATTAGCATCTGTAGTAATAAAGGCCATTTCAAGCTCAAAATCTACCAATTTCGATGGTCCAAAAACAGGTTTTTCGGCTTCTTTGGGTATCGTTTGGCCAACCGGTCTTCTTATAGGTGTTCCACTTGGTATAATCGTTGAACTTCTACCATGATATCCTACGGGCAGATGCAACCAGTTAGGCAATAAAGCATTTTCAGGATCACGGAACATGCTTCCTACGTTGGTGGCGTGCTCTTTGCTAGAATAAAAGTCGGTGTAATCGCCAATCTGCACTGGCAATTGCATTTCGATTTCGTTCATAGCGAACAAGACCACATCTTTATGGTCTTTATTGTTCTTCAATTCATCATTCGATATTTCAAAAATTTCACTGATACGATTCCGTACCGCTCTCCATGTTTTTTGACCATCGGAAATAAAATCGTTCAAAGTATCCTGTAGAAAAATATCATCCGTCAACGGTATATCCTTAAAATAACCCAATTGATGCAAGGCACCCAAGTCAATAGCATAATCTCCGATTCGAGTACCGATAGTAATGATATCGTCTCTTGTTAAAAATACCCCGAACGGTATGTTCTGAATGGGGAAATCGGAATTATCGGCTACTGGTAACCAAGTTTTTCTCGTAGGGTCATTTGCAGGAATGGGCATGTCTATTTTGTTAATTTTTATTTGATAAATTGAGAATCAAATATATTATTTTATAGGTATAGACAATGAGTAATTCGTATTTTTGCGGCTCATTTAACACAATATTGACGTATGCAACGCGACACGCAAATTTTTGATTTGATAGCCGAGGAAAAAGAACGGCAACTAAGTGGTATTGAGCTGATAGCTTCTGAGAATTTTACTAGTCCGCAGGTGATGGAAGCTGCTGGCTCTGTATTGACCAATAAGTATGCTGAAGGGTACCCTGGCAAACGTTATTACGGCGGTTGCGAGGTTGTCGATAAAGTTGAGCAATTGGCCATCGATCGCGCTAAAGAACTGTTCGGAGCAGCGTATGCCAATGTTCAGCCACATTCAGGTTCTCAGGCCAATGCCTCTGTATATCACGCGTGTTTGCAGCCAGGTGATACCATTCTCGGGTTCGATTTGTCGCATGGCGGTCATTTGACCCATGGGTCGCCCGTAAATTTCTCCGGTCGCCTGTACAATCCTGTTTTCTATGGTGTTGACAAAGAGACTGGTGAATTAGACTATGATAAAATTCAAGAACTAGCGGAAAAAGAGAAGCCAAAGATGATTGTGGCAGGAGCTTCCGCTTATTCTAGAGATATGGATTTTGAAAGGTTCAGGGAGATAGCCGACAGTGTCGGGGCTTTATTGCTTGCCGATATCTCGCACCCGGCAGGTTTGATAGCCAAAGGTTTGTTGAACGATCCGATACCTCATTGCCATATTGTAACCACAACTACCCATAAAACATTGCGCGGACCGCGTGGAGGTCTTATTTTGATGGGAGAGGATTTTGATAACCCATTCGGCATAAAACTTAAGAACGGAAACTTAAGAAAAATGTCGGCTTTATTGGATTTAGCTGTCTTTCCAGGTAATCAAGGTGGGCCATTAGAGCATATTATTGCTGCCAAGGCAGTTGCTTTTGGTGAAGCTTTGACAGACAATTTCCTTCATTATGTTATTCAAGTGAAAAAGAATGCCGAGGCTATGGCAAAAGCGTTCGTGGCCAAAGGGTATAATATTATTTCTGGAGGTACCGACAACCATATGATGTTGATTGATTTAAGAAATAAAGATATCACAGGAAAGGATGCTGAAAAAGTCTTGGTTGAGGCGGATATTACAGCCAATAAGAATATGGTTCCTTTCGATGACAAATCTCCGTTTATTACCTCAGGTATCAGATTTGGTACCGCGGCTATTACTACTCGAGGGTTGAAAGAAGATGACATGTCAACTATTGTAGACCTGGTAGATGAAGTATTGACGAATGCCGAAAATGAAACTAAAGTAAAAGAGGTCAAGCAAAAAGTTAATGCATTGATGAAGGGTAGAGAGTTGTTTAATTTCTAATCTGCCCTTACTTTACTATCAGAGCATTAAAAAAGGTTGCCCGACGGGCAACCTTTTTTGGTTAGAATAAAAATGCTAAAGTATAAGGATAATTGTAAGTCGATTTTAAGACGAAGAATCAATCTTCATCGGTGCTGAGCATAAACAAATCACCATTCTCAAGGTGAGAAGCATTTAGGTCATAAATCACGGCATCGTCTTCAGACTCAAAATAGAGTCCCCAAAAATTGAAATAATCTTTTTTGCAATGATTGGAAACCTCTACGTTTCTAAATAATATTTTGTCGGTGGCCGTATGCTCTTCTTCAAAAACGGGAACATATATTTCATAGGGCGTTTCTGAAAGACCTTTACTAAAATGAACATAGTGTTTGCCCATTTCCCTAAGAATATTGTCTAACTGCTCTGCAATACTTCGTGAATAAATCTTATTAATGATAATTCTCGTGTCTTTGAACAGAATTGAGAGTTCGTCGATGTCAACGGTGATCAGGTTTTCTCTTCTGAATTTATCCAAGATGGCGACGAACGAAGAGCTATTTTGTTTGAAATTGCCCCATGTGCCTCTATTGAAATGAAATAGCATTTCTACGAGACTTAAATTACATTCTAGTTCTACAGCAAGGTTTACGCCATTGTTGTTGTTGGAACAATTGCGTACCGTAGCTTCTGAAAAAAAGTATTTTTCCAAGCTTTTTCTAAAGCTTTCAATCCCCTCCAGCCGCAAGTCTATGTTGTAACCTCCGGAAGAATTGTTCTCGAAATTATCTGAAAATGAAGGCATAAACGTATAGTGTAATTCAATTGACTATCAAAAATACCTTGAGAACCCACTAAGAAGACAAAGAAAAACCCCAATTTTTATGGGGTTTTTCTTTGTTTTGAGATATTTAACATATAATTATCTCAAAGCCAATAAATTGTATCTTTTTTCGGGTCGCGGAATACTATGTTAAATAAATCCGCGTTTGCGCGCTTCTTCGATTAAAGCGAAATCATTTCCGTTTTCCACTCCGAAAATTACTTTAAGATGCCTTTTTCTATTTTCGACAGTTGTACTGGCAGCTGCAACAATAGAGGAAATATCCTTTGTTTTGGTACCGATGGAAAGTTGATAAAGAATTTTTTTGTCCCTTTCATCGATTTGGTCTTCATTGGCCATTTTTCTTCTAATGGCTTGCAGGGCTGCAGCCGTATAATAAGGTGGTTTAAAGAGAACGGTTTTGACCATATCTTGTAAGGTTCTTTCATCAACCTCCGATTTGACCATGTATCCATCAGGATTTACCGTTTTCAATATATTGTTGATTCGGTAACTATCGCTAAATGAGGATAAGAAGACAATTTTTGAGGAAGGGGAAATTTCTTTTGCCAAGAGGCCTAAATCTTGGCCACTTCTTTCTTCCTTCGCGTTTTCCGGAAACATTGAAATATCAAGTAAGATAATATCGTAAGGTATTCTTTTGGCAGAGCTTTCTATTTCAGCCTTGCCCTTTAAGTAACTGGGAGCAGTATTTACTACCACTTTAAAGTCGTCAAAGTCAGTTCCTTCTAAAGTATATTTATAACCCAAGACAATCATTTCATGATCATCTACCGCAAGTATGCGTATTAAATTATCCATACAAAAACATCATCTATACCGGTGCCGTCTGCGAAGCGGACTTGGTAGGAATTTTGTTCAAAGGTACATTAAAACTTACAGTTGTGCCTTGGCCAATATTACTTTCTATATTCCAATTACCGTTAAGTTTTTCAACTCGTGAAGCCATGTTTCGCATGCCAATACCTTTTTTGCCCCTTTTAACGGCAAAGCCCTTACCATCATCTTTGACATTAATCGTTAAGATATTTTCATTGACATTTAAATCAAGTTCTATGTGTTTGCAGTTAGAATGTTTTACACAATTTTGGAGACTTTCTTGAATTAGTCGATAAAGATTGATTTTGGTGTTGCCTTTTAGACTGTCCCAATCAAAATTGGGTTCATAATTGAAAGTATATTCGAAATTGCCTGTTTTTTGTACGGTGGATAACAAATCTTTGACCGAGTAGATAAAGTTGTTGATTTTTTGATATGCGGCATGGCTCAGTTCATGCGATATGGCTCGAATTTCTTTTTCTACATCTTGCAAGGCATCAATAGCTTTTTTGCGCTCGCTTTCGGCATCTTCTCCATTTCTTTTGTTCAGCCCTGTCAATACCATTCGTGCCCCTAACATTCTGCCCAAGACGCCATCGTGTAACTCTTCTGAGATGCGCTTTTGCTCTTGTTTTTTACCTTCTTCCATTTTCTGGTTTTGGGCCAACATTAAATTGAAAATTTCGTGGTTGGCCGCCTGCTGTTGCTGTTGAAAACGTAATTTCTGGTTTTTCACCCTTTGGTCAAGAATGAAATACGACATTACACCCAAAAGCAGTACAGCAAGGGCAATACCTGTCCATAATTGCTTTTGTCTTGAAAGAAGTAAATTTTCGGCAATGAATTCGTCGGTTTCAAAACGAATTCGAGCAAACTTGTTTCGTACTTGGCGTTCTTCTTGCTGTAAACTATCGTTTAAAGTAATGTAATTACGAGTGTAGTCCGAAGACAATTCTGGCTGTAGTTTGGCCAAAAGCTGAAGCGTGGATAAGGTTCGGTCATTATTATTACTTTCTCGTGCAAAGTTTAAGGCCAGTTTAGCCTGTTGAATGGCTGTCGCCGTATCTCTTTTTGCTAAATAAAACTCTGAAAAATTGTAATGAGCCCGTGCCAAGCCGGGAATGTTTTCTATACTATCTAAAACAGCTATCGATTCTTTTAAATCGTTTTCGACTCCATTGGTAGAGCCAGCTTTAAGCCTACTATAGGAAAGATGGTTGAGAGCCAACCCATATAATTTTGGATTGTTGTCTATTAAGTTGGCTTCATTTAAAACTTTTTGAAAATAAGGGATCGACTCTTTGTATTTGCCTTGTTCTTGATAAACCACGCCTATATTGTTCTGCAGACTGGCGTCAAAATTGTTCTTACCCTGTATTTTCTCTTGATATTCGGCAGCGGTTTGATAGTATTCAATCGCTCGATCGTAATCCCTCAATTCTTTGGTAACAGAGCCTAAATTACTATAATTATAGAATAAGTGTTTATTTTGATTTAATGGTTTTAAAAGTTCTATCGCCCTAATGGTATTTATTTCGCTGCCCGTATAATCTCTAACCGTTGCCTGAGTTCTAGCCATGTTATAGAGCATTCGAGCACTCTCAAAATCCTTTTTCAAATTTTCGTAAATCTTTTGAGCTTTGGAAAAATGATAATAAGCACTATCTGGAAAAGCTTCATTATTAAAAAATATGGCTAAATCCCAATGTGCTTCTGCTCCCCTAATTGAATCATTAGCCTCTTCTGATAATTGTAAGACTAACTTATTTGTCCTTCTGAAATTGGCAGAGTCCGGAATTCTAGAATAAGCAAAGGAAATTCTAGAAATTAAACGACGTTGAGTCGAGTCATTGCCTATTTCTTTACAATTCTGCTCAGCTTTATTGAGATATTCCTGTCTTATAGAATCAGAAAAACCACTGTTGCGACTACTATCAATCCATAAGTTTATTGAATCCAACAAAACCTGATTTTCAAAGTTTTTGCTGTTCACCCCAGACTTTGAATTACATGAAAATAATGCGAAGAAGACTGCAGTAAAGCAGATGAGGAAGAAGGATTTGTATATTATGTATTTCTTAAGCATTCGGCGGCACTTAATTACAAGGTATAAAAAAAGCCTTAATTTTCATTAAGGCTTTTTGTTATATCGATATCTAACTATCCATTGTCTCTTTCATCTTGGGGGATATCATCACCATCGACAGAAGCATCAATGTTTAGGTCATAAACCGCATCGGTATCTTGTACGTTGTTTTCAGCCTCACAAGAGAACATTCCGATTGACATTACTACTACTGCGAAAATACTTGCTACTTTTTTCATAATTAAAGTGGGATTTTTTAGGGGTTATTGTTATTTCTTGGTGCTAAACTACCACCAGGATGTGGAAAACAAACGACCCGCTAAAACTTATTAGTATATGACGCAGTTCTATGAGTATCTGACCGTATTCTACTAGAATTTGGTCAGTTAAGTGCAGAAATCGTGTTTTTTGACAACAACTGTTTCAGGTAATCTATGTTTTTACGATATGATTTCGAGAAAGGAAGCTGCTGCTTATTCTGTTTTAGTGTGCAGACCGATTTGCCATAACTTATGCGGGAGATGCAATCGGTGTTTACTATGTAGCTTTGATGAATTCGTACAAAATTTTTAGGTAATTGATTTTCAAATGTCTTTAACGTTTTAAAGGCATTGTTTATTGTACCGTCTTTCATGATGAACTCGGTGGCATTATTGTCTGCCCTCAAGTAAAGAATTTCATCGGTGTTAATGTATTGAAAATCACGGTAAGAACTTAAGCATAGAGTTTGCGGCTCGGCTTCCACCGGCATTTGCTTTTTAAGTCTAAGCAACGACTTACGAATATCAAACTCATTATATGGCATAAGCCAATAATCGAAAAATCCGTTTTTAATGGCATCATATGCATGTTGCTTTCCTTTGGCTATGCCAATAATGATGGGCAACTTGGTTATGTATTGATGAAGTTCCATCACCATTTGAAAATATTCATGCGCTTTTTCGTTCAAATTGATGAAAACGATGTGTGGAGAATACTTTAAAATGAAGTTGATACCCTCGTTGCTGTCTTTTGCAATGGAGGTACAAGTAAAATCACCATACTCTTCTAGGTAGTGTTGCAGCTGAAGGTTTGATGCTGCGTCGGAATCGATTATGTTATAATTGTATTCCACGGGTTAGAAGATTTTAATGCAAATTACCAATTGTATACTGTTCTAAAACCAAGTATTTCCCCCGATTATTTGGGGTTTTTATGCCTAAATTCCTGAAAATTAAGCAGTTTGAAAGAAAATACCTTCAAAAAAACATAAAAATGTAAGAAAATTACTAATTAATAAAAATTAGGACTTTAAAATGTGAATTTGATTATTCTGGTAATCTACAGATATGCTTAATTGAGAATCTTACAAAATCTAATCCGGCACTGTTACAAATTCAAAAGCGCCCAAATCTGGTGGGTTGGTTCGTTCATTACCTAGAACATCTAGAGGTAAATCATTTAGGGTCTCAGAGGCACCCTTGTCTATAACAAACGAGGATGATTGTAGACGAAAATCGTTTTGAAGGCTGTTATTGAATCCTTCATCTTCATTCAAAAAAACGTTATTATACAATTCTTGATTTTCAAAATCATATAACCCGCCTGCTTCATTATTCCCCGAATAACGAATCAGACTATTTTGAAAAAAGAAACTGATGGAATTCGATTGATTATCAGATAAATAAAGCTCATTATTTCCATTTCCGGTCACAATTGAGTTGATGAACTCTGCTTGTATCAAATCACTATTTTCAACTTCGGCAATAAGTGAAGCGGAATTATCTATTTCTAAGGCGGAGCCTACTCTAAAGCCTTGAGACCAATAGTTGGCTATCGTGCAGTGTTGAAAGGAGTAGCGGCCTCCCGCAGAAATTTTTACTGAATTGATTCCTGCATTTCCAAAAACAACATTGTCACTTCTGATATCGGCTGAAATAGCATGAAGATTGATTGAAGAAGAATTGTAGATTTGACTATTTTTTAAGTGGAGAGAGGAGGTTTGACCCTTAATGGTAAGTCCATTTACGGCATTTTTTAAGGTAAGATGTTCAATACGGCTTTCGACCTCGCCTTGGTCGATTATTAATCCCCCCCATTGACCAGCTATTTCCGAATAGTCATCTATCAGCCTATCACCTTGAAATATGATTTCATTTTCTAGGGTTAGGGTATCTACACTTGCACTTCCGTTGATTTCAATTGAAGATTCTTTGCTAATATAAATACCACTGTTCTTATGAAAATACAATCGGGCTCCAGGTTCTATAATTAATTTATCACCGTCGGGTACCTTTGCATACCCATATATTACATAGGGTTTTTCATTGTTAAGAGTAAGATGTTCGGCTGAGAGGTCGAATGGTTTTATGCTGACCTCGTTTCCTTGATGATCGGTGTAAAGGGGTATCGGTTCTGTTGTTACATTGCTATTTTCCTGTGAATAAAGAAAAATGGCGTTTTTTATGAGTGTAACCAAAGGCACTTTTTGTTGATTACTACCAACATCAAAATTGAGAATATCGGTATACAGCATTTGATTAGTGCTGTCGTTGGTGATAGAATGGTTGGTTTCTATAAATATAAAAAGGCTGTCTTTTGAATTGATAGGAATGTCGGAGAACATTTTGCCGGCCACTCCTTCTACATTGAGTCGATAATTGCTTTCTAGGCCAGACTCCAAAGAAATAGAAGGAATTTCAATGTCTTCTTTACTATCGTTATAAACCTTTAAAAGATAGGTGGCGCTACCGATACCGGAAAAGATGGTGTCTAAAAAAACGGTGTCTTTAGAAAATCTAAGGTTTCCGTTACTTGGGGAATAGTCGAAATCTTTTCTACATGATAAACATGCTATGGTGACCATTAAAAAAAACAAGAATATTTTTGGCATGATTACCCATTTATAGCAAAGTTGCCTTAACGTATTATTTCGAAAACATATCGATAACCTGTTTAGGTATTCTAATCGGTCTTTGACTTTCTTTGTTTAAAAGGCACCATTTGGTAGTAGAACGGATTAGCAACTGGTCAGATTGTTCGAAATACATTTCAACAATTCGTTCTGAAATGGCTCCTTTGCTTTTATTGATGTATGTTTTTATAACAATCTCATCTCCAAGCTTTGCGGCTGCTTTATACTCGATATGGTGGGTCATAACTACCCAAACAATATCTTTTTTTACTTCTTCAGAAACGGCCACTTGCCAGTGTTCTTTTGAGATATCTTGAATCCATTGAACATATCTAACATTGTTCACGTGGTTCAGTTCGTCCAAATCATCTTCACCGACGATTATTGTCTTTTGGTATGAACGCATTTATTTCTTCTCGATGGTCACCTCAAACATTTTATCCCATTCTTTTCCGGTCACGAAGAAGGTCTTGCGAGTAGGGTGGTACGCAATACCGTTAAGAACATTGTCAGTGTCGCTCCAAGTACTATGATGGGTTACCTTACTGCTTAAACCACTGAAATTAATAACACCTTCTATGGCGCCAGAGTTGGCATCAATAATCATAACACTGGGTTTTTGATAGACATTGGCGTAAATCTTTCCGTTTACAAATTCCAGTTCATTTGCACTGTCATTTATTGATTTGTTGGTAACGGTTTCTATGCTTCCTTCTTCCACTAAGGTCTGCGGATTTAAGAACCATATTTTCTCAGTACCATCACTTTTGAAGAGTTTTTTGCCATCATTGGTCAATCCCCATCCTTCTTTACTTTGGCCATATTTAAAACTATCAAGACGTTTCAAGCCCAAATCGTAAGTGAAACCGGTACCACTACGCCAGGTGAGCATATAAATCTTATCGTTTAAAACGGTAATTCCTTCTCCGAAATAAGTGTCCTCAAGTTCCACTATCTGGTAAGGTTCTCCTGTTTCCCAGTTCACTTTTCTCAAAGAAGACCGGCCCTTTTTACCTGTACTTTCATAAAGGGTATCTTTATAAAATTCAAGACCTTGGGTGTATGCTTTGTTGTCGTGAGGAAATTCATTGATAATTGTATAGGTATAGATTTCGGGAGCTTTACCGGCTAAGACCTTAATAGCTTTTGAAACCTCTACCGATTGGTCTTCATATTTGACCGTTGCATTGATTGTTTTGTCGCCCAATGTAGTAGCATCGAGAACAATTTTACCGTTTTCAACGTTCAACTCTTCACCTTCGAGGGTATAAGTAACGTCGTCAATAGTCTTGTTTTTCTTATTCTTGATTGAAATACCTACCGTCTGGTTTTGTTGAAACTTGTTTCCCCCACCATCAAGCTCTATTTCAAAAAGTGAAGCCGGGGCTTTTTCACCTCCGCAGGCGAGAAAGAATAATAGAATAAAACTTGAGGAAAAAAATTTGATAAAATTCATTTGTGATTTCAGTTTATAGCTCTTTATAAAACAGGATATTCGGTGACAAAAATAGCGAACTGTAATCAATATTGGAACAGAATTATGAGTGCAAAGAATTGTGAAAGCAACAAAAGGTTGTATATTTGCGGTCGGCAAGTCCTACACGACCAGCTCCTGTAGAATCCCCCAGGGTGGGAACGCAGCAAGGGTATACGGTCGTAGCGGTGCGATGTAGGTAGCTTGCCTTTTTTTATGCCCTAAAGTCAAGGTTTTCTACTCGAATTTGTAACTTTTTTATTTGTTTTTGAGGGTCTTCGCCATATTCCTTTTTTCTTTCCCTTTGGCGTATTTAATTTGTTATTTTGCAACCATATGGAAAATAAGGTAGTACTTATTACTGGAGGGTCTTCAGGTATAGGAAAGTCAATAGGTCTATACCTACAATCTATGGGGTTCAAGGTATACGGAACCACAAGAAGCTTAGCGAAACATAGTGATTTTGAATCGTTTGAACTACTTGAACTGGATGTAACCGACAAAAATAGTATCGATTCTGCGATTAAACATCTTCTGGTTAAAGAAAACCGAATTGATGTGCTTGTCAACAATGCAGGTGTCGGTATTACCGGACCCATTGAAGAAACACCCCACGATGAAGTGCTAAAGGTTTTTAATACCAACCTGAACGGACCGTTGCATATGGTTAAATCGGTGCTTCCTCAGATGAGAAAACAGAAAGAAGGTCTTATTATTAATATTACCTCTATAGCAGGTTATATGGGCCTGCCATTTCGCGGGGTGTATTCTGCGACCAAAGGGGCTCTCGGTATAATTACCGAAGCCCTGAGAATGGAAGTGAAAAATGACCAAATCAAAGTATGTACTTTAGCACCAGGTGATTTTAATACGAATATAGCGGCAGGTAGATACCATGCTCCCGTGAAAGAAAACTCACCCTATAAGCAGCCATATGGTGCTACACTAAAAATGATCGATGAAGATGTGGTCAATTCAGGAGACCCCATTGCAGTGGCAAAAGAGGTATATAAAATCATAAATACCAAAAACCCTAAGGTGCACTATAAGGTCGGGGAACCCCTTCAAAAATTTTCAACCTTTTTGAAAGGCATACTACCCGATAAACTGTACGAGAAACTATTGCTTAAGCATTATAAGTTGTAATTTCGTAACCGTGGTATTTTCCACAAATATTGATAAAGCTTAAATTCAAAACCTAATAAAAACAACTGGAATGAAATTTTTTATAGACACGGCAAACCTTGACCAGATTCGTGAAGCACAACAGCTTGGTGTTTTAGATGGTGTAACTACCAATCCTTCTCTGATGGCCAAAGAAGGAATTACAGGTAGAAATAATATTCTAAAACATTATGTAGATATCTGTGAGATAGTTGACGGTGATGTTTCTGCAGAAGTAATTGCCACAGACTTTGAGAATATTGTAAAAGAAGGGGAGGAGCTGGCCGAACTACACGAGCAAATCGTGGTAAAGGTACCTATGATTGAAGATGGTGTAAAAGCCTTAAAATATTTTTCGGATAAAGGTATCAGAACCAATTGTACCCTTATTTTCTCTGCAGGCCAAGCGCTTTTAGCTGCAAAGGCCGGAGCAACGTATGTTTCTCCATTTATCGGAAGGTTGGATGATGTTTCAACTGATGGATTGAACCTTATCGCTGAAATTCGTCACATATATGACAATTATGCATTTGAGACCCAAATTTTAGCGGCTTCTATTCGTCATACGATGCATGTTCTTGAATGTGCCAAGATTGGAGCAGACGTAATGACTGGTGGTCTTTCTTCCATCACCGGATTGCTGAAACACCCTCTTACCGATATCGGTCTTGAGAAATTTTTGGCCGATTACAAAAAGGGTAATCAATAAGGCAAGTTTTAAAACAATAGGAAAAAAGGAAGGGTTTGCTCTTCCTTTTTTATTTTATAAAGGACCGTAAACATTGGCAAATGCATCTACAATCACCTCTTTTTTGGTAATAATGCATTTGTTTAAAGGGTAGACGATAAGCGCCTTGGTAAGTTCATCGAAATTCGGGGCCCTATATTGGTTCTTAGGGTCAAGGCCCGAACTTTCTAAAAGAGCCTTCCAATGGCCTTCTTCCGTTTTGATATTGATGCCTACATAATTGTATTTAGGCTTTTCTTCCGAAAGTTTATCAATTCTCTTCTTAATGTTTTCAAAATGCTTTCTATCGATTCCCGACCAAAAATAGAATACTGTATTGTTATCTGAGGCGATTTCGGGGAGCGATATTTTATTTCCATCAAAATCCAACACCTGAATACCGGGTATAGTCTTATTGGGCTGAATGTTCTTGATACCCTCGTAGAGCGTATTTATTTCTTCTATATGCCGATTATTGCTTGAAAGTTCATGAAAACCGTTGATAAACTGTTCATTGTTCTCTTCGCTATCGTGAACCTTTAAAAGGTAATCGAAGGCTACGTTTCTAAACAGATTATCTTTCAGTTCTTTTTCAGCAACCAAACTATCAATAATATGAAGCTTGTGCTTACTGAAGTGTAAGTTGTTGCGGGCAATTAACTCGTCATCATCACAGTCATTAGAACAGTGTACGTAACTCAAATTGCCAACGTGATTTTTAACAAAATTGTAATAGGGCCTTAAATAAGTAAGGTCGTTATCGTTAAAGGTAATATCACTTCGGTAATCATAAAAATTGTCTGGCAGTTCATCAACTACCTCATTTTTGGTACGACGACGATGTCTGAAAGGGTAACCCTCTTTGTACATGTTGTAAGTATAGAAAACACTGGCAAATGCAATCTTTTCTTCTTTTTCAGACAGTTCAGATTCCGACTTTAGGTCGTCTAAAACGGCAAGTTTATCAGCTTTTAGAGAATCGATTTTCTGGGCAAACTCTTCTGGTTTCAACCAATAATAAGACCGTATTTTCGATGCTTCCTCTTCATTGGCCAAGAATAATTCCAATAGAAAATTGTTCACTTCTTCGCCTCTTCCTGAAAAAATAAGTGATTCATCAAAATCAACGGTATTTAATCGAATGACAATACTGTCTCCATTTTCAAGAAAAATATACTGAACCTCCGGGTCATGGTTGAAATGATAAAGACCCTCTGAAATAGAATCGAATGTGAATAAGAACCTATTATTATTATCAAGTTTTGCCGAATCAATAATTTCATCGCCTTTGTAGAGTACAACCTGATTACTGGTAGGATTGACTATTTCACCCGAAAAATGGACGTTACTATTGGGCTTTTCGTTTGACCCACAGGCTGCTAAGAAAAAAAGAGAGAGATAGAGTAAATGTTTATTCATATATGAGCACCTCCGATACCATAACAAAATTAAACAACACCATTTGCTACGCTGTTAATAGCGAGTTAAAAATTAATGGTTTACGTTAAGGAAATTGATGAAAAGTATTGATTGCAAGATTATTGGCAAGGCATATAAATTTCTGTATTTTTGCACGGATTTTAAAAAAGCAGCGCTATGTTATCGGTATCTAATTTATCTGTCCAGTTTGGTAAAAGAGTATTGTTCGATGAAGTAAATGTAAGTTTTACCGAAGGCAATTGTTATGGTGTTATAGGCGCCAACGGTGCCGGTAAATCTACTTTTTTACGTATACTTTCAGGACAAATTGATCCTACTTCAGGACATGTTTCCCTTGAACCAGGCAAAAGAATGTCCATATTAGAGCAGAACCATAATGCTTATGATGAAAATACGGTTTTAGAGGCAGTAGTAATGGGTAATAAGCCCTTATTTGCTATTAAGCAGGAAATTGATGCTTTATATGCCGACTATACCGATGAGAATGCCGATAAGATTGGTGAGCTTCAAGTTCAGTTTGAAGAAATGAACGGCTGGAATGCCGATAGTGACGCCGCAGCACTATTATCAAATTTGGGCATATCGGAAGATTTGCATTATACCAGTATGACCGATTTAGATTCTAAATTAAAGGTGAGGGTTCTTTTGGCACAAGCGCTTTTTGGTAATCCTGACGTACTCATTATGGATGAGCCTACCAACGACCTTGATTATGAAACTATCAACTGGCTAGAAAACTTCTTGGCCGATTATGAGAATACAGTTATCGTCGTATCTCACGATAGGCACTTTTTAGATACCGTGTGTACCCACATTGCCGATATTGACTTTGGTAAAATGAATTTATATTCAGGTAACTATACTTTCTGGTACGAAAGTAGTCAGCTAGCTGCAAGACAAAGGGCACAACAGAACAAGAAGGCAGAGGAAAAGGCCAAAGAACTACAAGAGTTTATCGCAAGGTTCAGTGCCAACGTCGCCAAGAGTAAGCAAGCCACTTCTCGTAAAAAGATGTTATCTAAACTAAAGGTAGACGACATCAAGCCATCGAGCAGAAGATATCCGGCTATTATATTCGAAAGAGAAAGGGAGGCGGGTGACCAAATTTTAAATGTCGACAATCTTTCGGCGATTTCAGAGGATGGTGATCTACTTTTCAAGAATGTCAATTTAAACTTGGCCAAGGGAGATAAGGTAGCTATAATCTCTAAAGATTCGCGTGCCACAACTGCCTTCTATGAAATAATAAATGGCAAGAAAAAGGCCGATGAAGGTGAGTTTCAGTGGGGGGTAACTACCAATCAATCGTATCTACCTGCCGATAACTCTTCTTATTTTACAGAAAATATCAATCTAGTCGATTGGTTACGTCAATGGGCCAAGACTGAAGAAGAGCGTGAAGAGGTCTATATTCGAGGCTTTTTGGGTAAAATGCTTTTTAGTGGTGAAGAGGCGTTGAAAAAGTGTACCGTTCTCTCAGGAGGTGAAAAGGTTCGTTGTATGTTGAGCCGAATGATGTTGTTAAGGGCCAATGTTCTTATGCTCGACGAACCGACCAACCACTTAGACTTAGAGAGTATTACTGCATTCAATAATTCCCTGAAAAACTTTAAGGGAACGGTTATGTTCACAACGCATGACCATGAATTTGCCCAGACGGTTGCCAATAGAATCGTCGAGTTAACGCCTAAAGGCAACATCGACAGATATTTATCGTTTGAAGAGTACATGTCCGATAAGGCGTTAAAAGAGCAGAGAGAGAAGATGTACGGTGTGCTCGCGTAGGGTCTTGTCGGCCGAAACTCTTACATATGAAAACCTACAATTTGTGCTATGCCTTTTTGGCATTGGCGTTCATTGGTTGTACGAAGTCAGGCTCTAACGATGATTCTTCAGAAAATCTCACTAAAGGTAATGCCCGTTATACCGTAGTTTTACAGGATAACGAAACCTTGTCTACCCTGGGTTTTAAGCAGGGTGGGGATGTTCTTGTGGGCGATGATTCGATAATTGCTCCTTTTTCTTCGGTTAAAGAGCCCACAGTATCTTACGAAAGTAAAGGTAAATGGAGCCACTATTCAAAACAAGGGGATTGTGAAGGCAAAGTGACCCTTTTTGATTTTAAGGATGGGAGTAATATTCAATTTCAAGTTTTTAATGATTTAGGCAATTGTAATCTACAGGTAAACGCCATTTTGCATACCGACCATAAAATCTATTTGGCCTATGAAATAGCGGTCACTCATAAATTGACCTATAATTATGTTCGTGTTTTCGATTTGTCAACTTCTGGTGAAGATTTTCGAGATATAGCCCTATTCAAAAAACCGTTAGGTCTTGCTTTTGTGAACGAAAGATTATTCGTTTTGACACAAGATACACTGTTTACCGGTAAAAATGCCTTCTCGGTCATTGATGGTAATACTGATACCGTTTTATATAGTGATATGTTACCTTCCGATGTTCGCCAAATTTTTGAAGGCCCCGAAAACACGGTAATAGTCAGCTATGATGACTTGCATATGACTATTAATGGCGAAACATTGTCATTAACCACTACCAAGTACGGCGAAAACACCAAACCTCATTTTAAAGAATCACAAAGTCTACAGCTTGATAGTTCCGGGAAATTATACTATACAATGCCTGGAGGTGAATACAGCAATTATCCCCTAATTTCCGCTATTTATGATTTTCATGAAAACACAGCAGTTCTTTATGCCTATGAAAACTTTTTGACCGAGGCACAACGCGACTTTGAATTCGAAATTGAGAATACCACTATGGTATCGTATGATGAAGAAAATGATTTATTATTGATAGGCTATAAGAAAAAAGGCAACCAAAGTAGAGGCGGATTGATTAGAATAAAAACAACTCCCAACCCTGTTTTAATAGATAATACTAATTTGGAAGGAATACCAATTAAAATTTTCTTCTAAATCAAGTAGAAGAGAATTTTTGCCTAATTGAATCTACATTTAAAATTATGCGTTGTAATACTTACTGTTCCAAATAGCGGGATTAAAGTTCTTGCCCAATGCGAAGCCATAAAATATAACCACGGAGGCTAGGCATTTAAACATAAAAAAGAAAATAATCCAAAATTCCGCAGATGTGCTCTTTTTCGAGAATAGCCCCTCCGGAACCATTAATGTCAAAACATAACTGATCATAACCACCAATAGAGTAAGATTAACAATACTCTTAAAAGGCCACATGAGCCATCTTCTTAACGGGTGAAGGTCGTTGCCCCATTTGTGGATAAGATAGAAATAATCGTTACCGATAGGTGCAAATAATAGGGGGTCATCTTTGTCTTCCAGTTTAAACAATTTGCTCGGAGCCAGAATTTTTAATCCACTTATTTCAGTTTCATGGTCTTTTTCTAGTTGTCTTATTATACTGACTGCCTCTTCCGGTATCTGACCTTTAAAATATTTAGAGTCTAAAAACCGCAAGCGATAATTGATACAGGTTAGTCTAATATCATCTAGGTGATAGATTTTGTTACTCTCCAATAAATCTAATTGAAACGAATTGCGGGCCGCAGAACCGCCATTCGAAAGAGTGGTAGAAATTCTACTTCTTTGTGATGCAGTTTCATCAAATATACGCTGTACCTGAGCGATTAGGTGGTCGCCACTGATGTGCTTACCACGATTCTTGTTCAATACTTCTTGAACATTGGTTCTCTTCAACATCTCATTTTCTTTTTAGCAATTATCTCAAAGTTAGGAATTTCATCATGGGAATGAAATCGAATAATCACATCTTAAAAGTTAATATAATGTTAAAATCGATGTACTACAGAAGCATTTTTTGTAAAAATTAAAACATTGATCGTTATTTGTCGGTAAAGTCTGCATTTTGTCGGATCAATTGTTAAATTAATTTCATTGGCATGAGGTTTTCTCTAAAGGTTTCGGTTTGTTTATTGATGTTCACAGCTTGTATTACATCTGCTCAAACGGAAGTTGCTAAAGGAGCCAAAAAGTCAATTGTTCACACAACGGCCAATTCAGAAAACCATAAGACTTTACTGGCGGTGATGAGAGCCACCGATTTAGAACAATTGCTTGATCAATCAGGGCCCTTCACTGTTTTTGCCCCATCTGATTCAGCTTTTGAGAATCTTTCAGGTAAATCTATTGATCACTTGCTCAACCCTGAGAACAAACAAGAGCTTAAAGAATTGTTGACCTACCATATAGTTGCCGGTAAACTTTCAGCTTCTAAAATTTTAAAGGCTATGTGCAGGGGCAAGGGCAAGGCCACCTTTACTACAGTACAAGGTGAGCAGATTACGGCCACCATGCAGGGTATCGACATCGTTCTAACCGATAGTCACGGAAGCCGTGCCACCATTGTCGTTGCCGACTCCAATCAGCGCAACGGGGTCATTCATGAGATTGACAGCGTTATACGACCTAGAAAAATCTAAAGAATTATTATCTTAATTCTGCACCTAACTGCTCTTCAAAGCTCTTTTGAAGCTTTGCCATAATCTTATCGATTTGCTTATCGGTCAACGTACGTTGGGCATCTTGCAAAGTGAAACTGACCGCATAAGATTTTTTGCCTTCCGGTAGGTTTTTTCCAGTGTATACATCAAAAAGGTTGATGTTTTTTAAAAGCTTTCTTTCCGTCTTGAAACCAAGCTCATTTATTTGATCAAAAGTTACGCTTTCATCCAATAGAAGGGCAAAATCGCGTCTCACTTCAGGGTGCTTGGGTATTTCTTGATAACTAATACTTTTTTTGCTGGCCAGCTCGATTAAATTATCCCAATTAAAATCTGCATAAAGTACAGGCTGTTTTATGTCAAGAGGTTTTAAGAGCGATTTTTTCACCAAACCGAACGATACCAAGTCCTTCGAGTTTATTGAAAAAGTAAGACCCTCGGAGTAAATGGAATTTTTTACGGAAGCTTGAGCTACATTGTTAACACCCAATCTCTCAAGAACACTCGTTACGGAAGACTTTAAGTAAAAGAAATCTGATTTACTTTCGGCACCAGCCCAACTCTCGGCAGAGCGATTACCTGTGAGAAGCAAACTTAGATGTTTGTATTCGTTTCTTTGCTCTCCCTTTAAGTGATAGGTCTTACCGAATTCGAAAAACTTTAAATTGGGCTTTCTTCTATTTACGTTATATGAAATAGCTTCCAGACCCGAAAAGAGCATGGTTTGCCTTAATACCGATAAATCGTTACTTAAAGGATTGAGCATTTTCACCGGTTTATCCACCTCATTTTCTTCTAATAGTGAAGCATAATCGGGCGAAGTAAGGCTGTTCGTCATTATCTCGTAATAGCCAAGTGCCGCTAAATGATCACCTATTTTTTGTTGAAGTTTATAGTCATCGAATTTTGAAACCGGTGCTATAGAAGCGTTCAGTTTGTCTTTAAAATCGATATTATTATAACCATAGACCCTTAGAATTTCTTCGATTACATCTACCTCTCTATGAACGTCAACACGATAAGATGGAATCGAAAGCCCAAGACCGGCCTCGGTCACACTTTTAACCTTGATATCCAAAGAAGCTAAAATCGATTTAATGGTATCTTGAGGAATCTCTTGACCGATGAGGCTGTATGTTTTTTCGAATGTGAGAAATACTTGGTGTTCTTCAATTCGTTTAGGATAAAAATCTTCAATGTCAGAAGTAATGTCGCCACCGGCAATCTCTTTGATTAAAAGGGCCGCTCTTTTTAAAGCGTATTCTACATCTTCAATATCGATTCCCCTTTCAAACCGGAATGAGGCATCGGTATTCAAACCGTGACGTTTCGCCGATTTTCTGATGCCAACAGGGTCGAAATAAGCACTTTCTAAAAAGATGCTGGTTGTTGAATTGGTAACACCTGTATTGATACCGCCAAAGATTCCGGCTAGGCACATTGGTTTTTCGGTATCACAGATCATAAGATCATCTTCGTGCAAGATACGCTCTTCACCGTCTAAAGTCATAAACTTGGTTCCGGCAGGCAATGTCTTAACGATAATTTTCTTACCATGAATACGGTCGGCGTCAAATGCATGTAATGGTTGACCTAATTCATGAAGCACATAATTCGTTGCGTCTACCACATTATTGATGGGCTTCAGCCCAATGGACTTCAATCTGTTTTTTAGCCAATCAGGTGAGGGTTGTACTACTAGGTTACTCATGGTAACGCCGCAATAACGAGGTGCCAGCTTGCTGTTTTCTACCTCGATTTGCATTTTTAGAGAACGATTGTCAATATTAAAGTTGCTGACGGATGGTGTTATGAGCTCTTTGCTGATTTCTTTTTGCCTAAGACCGGCCTTTAAATCTCTCGCAACCCCAAAATGGCTCATTGCATCCGCACGGTTGGGGGTCAATCCTATTTCAAAGACTTCATCTTCTTCTACTTTAAAAATTTCCGCACAGGGTATACCAGGTTGTAATTTATCATTTAGAACCATTATGCCGTCATGACTAGTACCCAGACCAAGTTCGTCTTCAGCGCAAATCATGCCTTCACTTACTTCGCCTCTTATTTTACCCTTTTTAATTTTCCAGGCTTCACCTTCAGGGGTGTAAAGAGTTGTGCCGATAGTGGCGACTGGTACCAACTGACCCTTAGCAACGTTTGGGGCGCCACAGACGATTTGCAATACTTCATCGGTACCGACATCGACAGTGGTCAATTTTAGTTTGTCGGCATTTGGGTGTTGCACACAAGTTAGAACTTTACCGACCACGACGCCTTTTAAACCGCCCTTGACCGACTCAAAAGTGGAAATCCCTTCTACTTCGAGTCCTAAGTCTGTTAAAAGTTCGGCTGTTTTTTTGGCTTCCCAGTCAAGTTTTAAGAACTGCTTCAACCAGTTGTATGAAATCTGCATTGGCTATTTTTATTGGCCGCTAAGATAAAACAATGCGGTAAGAGATTCAATAATGTGCCAAACTGAAATACTTAAAATTTTATCGTAAGTTTTAAGCCATAATCCGTACCTAAACATAAAACCCCTATGCGCTATTATCTTAGTTACTTTATTATTTTTCTTTTAATTCTCGCCTCCTGTAAAAAACATAGTCGTGAATCAACTATAGCCGATGGTCTATGGTTGGGGGAGTTGGAAGCTATGGATGGGTACCATTTACCTTTTAATTTCCGGTTGATACGCTCTGAAAACGATAGTATTCATATGGAAATATATAATGCTGATGAAACTATAAAGGTTGATGAAATAACTATTAAACAAGATTCCATCATAATTCACCCTCCGGTTTTTGAAGGGTATTTCGCGGGTATTTTTACCGAGAAAAGTATAAACGGCCGTTTCATAAAAGAAGAGTTGAACCGTTCTGTGCCTTTTTCGGCCCATTATGGGCAAAAAGAGCGTTTCAAAACAGGAGATAAGGCAAACGTTAATGTATCTGGAAATTGGGAAACAGTGTTCAGTGATGGAACTGATGATAGATATGTAGCAAAGGGCGTTTTTGAACAAAAAGGGAAAAAGGTCACCGGTACTTTTGAAACTGCAACTGGTGATTACCGATTTCTGGAGGGGGTGGTTACGGGGGATTCGTTAAAGCTCTCTGCCTTTGATGGATCTCATGCTTTTCTTTTTGTAGCGAAAGCGACAGACAGCCTTTTAGACGGAATGTTTTATTCAGGAAATCATTTCAAAGAGCCTTTTCAAGCAAAAAGAAATGATGCTTTTGAACTTCCGGATGCTGATTCCTTGACTTTTCTAAAACCGGGCTATGATTCTTTTAATTTTACCTTCCCGAATGCTTTGGGGGAGCAAATTTCCCTGAAAGATGAACAATTTAAAGATAAGGTGGTTTTGTTACAGATTATGGGCACGTGGTGCCCCAATTGCCTTGATGAGACCAAGTTTTACGTCGATTATATAAAAAAGAACCGACCCGATGATGTAGCCATGGTCGCCTTGGCATTCGAGTATGCCAAAACCGAAGCCTCGGCATTTAAGAGTATTAATCGATTGGTTGAACGTGTCGATGTGCCTTACCCCATTTTATTAGCCCAGTACGGTACGACCAATAAGACCGAAGCGCAGAAAAAACTGCCAATGTTGAACCATGTTCTTTCCTATCCTACTACTATTTATTTAGATAAAAAGGGTGCGGTCAGAAAAATACATACAGGATTTAATGGGCCTGCCACTGGCGATAAATTTGTTGAGTTTAAAAGTGAATTCGAAACTTTTGTACAGCAGTTACGTGAAGAGTAGAAATCGACAAATTAAATAATAGTAGACTTGCCGAGCCCAATGTTTTCATCGTTTATGTTCAAGTTTTCATCGGAATCTACGATATGCTCTGAAATGAAATCACCCACATAATCAGTACCGTATTTGCTGCTTCCTAAAATATCGGCGGTAACAACTTTTTTGGCGAATGACTCATGAACTGCAAATACAATGGCATTGGCCTCTTCATCAAGTCCAAAATGTTGCAAAAGCATAGCGGTACTAAAGATAGAAGCTACCGGGTTGGCTATATTCTTTCCTTTTGCCTGCGGATATGAACCATGAAAAGGCTCGAACATGGCATTATTGGCACCTATTGATGCAGAGGGAAGCAATCCCACGGATCCGATAATTACGCTGCCCTGATCAGACAGAATATCACCGAACATGTTATCGGTAAGAATCACATCGAATTGCGACGGATTTAACATCATTTGAACAGCGGCGTTGTCAATGAACATGCATTCAAATTTCACCTCTGGGTAGCTTTTGCCGATTTCGGTTACCGTTTTACGCCATAACCGAGAAGATTCGAGAACATTGGCCTTGTCTACCAAAGTCAATTTCTTTTTGCGCTTTTTTGCGGCCTTGAAAGCCATATGCGCTATGCGACTAATCTCCTTTTCAGAATATTCACACAAGTCGGAAGCTACTGTGCCGTCTTGGTTAATATGTTTTTCTCCAAAATAAATTCCCCCGGTAAGTTCCCTGAAAATGACAAGGTCGGTTCCCTTGACTATATTTTCTTTTAAAGGAGAATTTTTTATAAGCGATTGAAACATCTTAACCGGTCTGATGTTGGCAAAGAGTCCTAATTCTTTTCTCAGTTTGAGAAGACCTTGTTCAGGCCTAACCTTGGCCTCAGGATTATTGTCATATTCCAAGGCACCGATGGCTCCAAAAAGTATGGCATCTGCCTCATGGCATAATTTTAAGGTAGAGTCGGGTAGGGGTTTGCCCGTTCCTGAAATGGCGATGGCCCCGACCGGCGCCTCAACCAATTCAAAATTATGATTGAAGGTCTCCTCAATGGCCTTCAGGCATTTGACCGATTGGGCCAATACCTCAGGACCGATACCATCACCACCTAAAAGTGCAATTTTCAAATGCATATAATGCCTTTTTAACCACCTTACTATTCTAAAAGCCTTAGAAATAAGGTAGTCGAATGTTTTAACAAAGCTAAGCTAAGGTTAAAAAAAAAGGTGACATTACAGCATAAAACCGATGGAAAATTTATGCAGATGGTCTTCTGAAAAAGTGTGATTTACGAAACGCTCTCTATCTTTAGGTTGGCTGCTTCGATAATTTTAGGAATATCATTATCAGAAATCTCTTTATGCAAATCGGCAAATTTTAAGAATTCTTGATAGACCTGATCCAACTGAAGCTTAGTCAATTCAAACCCCACAATTTTGGCTCTGTATGCCAAGGCGGCCCTACCACTTCTTGCAGTTAAAACGATGGAAGATTCATTAACACCTACATCTGCAGGATCGATGATTTCGTAGGTTTCCCTGTTCTTAATAACACCATCTTGATGAATACCGGAACTGTGGGCAAACGCATTGGCACCTACGATAGCCTTGTTTGGCTGAACGATCATACCCATCTTTTGCGAAACCATTTGACTGGTGTCGTAAAGTAATTTGCTGTTAATATTGGTATCTAAATTCAAGCTAGGGTGTTGCCTTAAAATCATCACCACTTCTTCTAACGAAGTGTTGCCGGCTCTTTCGCCTATACCATTAATGGTACATTCAATCTGTCGTGCTCCATTGATAACCCCCGCAATTGAATTGGCGGTGGCAAGACCTAGGTCGTTATGACAATGGCAAGAAAGCGTAGCTTTTTCAATGCCTTTGACATTCTCTTTTAAGTATTTGATTTTCGCACCGTATTCTTCCGGCAAGCAATAGCCCGTAGTGTCAGGAATGTTCAACACGGTCGCTCCGGCCTTTACTACGGCCTCACAAACTTTGGCCAAAAACTCATTATCGGTTCTACCGGCATCCTCGGCGTAAAATTCTACGTCTTCTACAAAGGTTTTGGCATAACTGACGGCACTAACGGCCCTTTCAATGATGGCATCTCGGTTGGAGTTAAACTTGTATTTAATGTGTGAATCGGAAGTTCCTATTCCTGTATGAATACGGGGCTTTTTAGCGGATTTTAAAGCTTCTGCCGCCACCTCAATATCCTTCTTCACGGCTCGGGTAAGACCACAGACCGATGCATTTTTTACCAAATCGGAAATCTCGGCGACAGACTTAAAGTCTCCAGGACTTGATATGGGAAACCCTGCTTCAATGATATCTACTCCCAATTCATCTAACCTTTCTGCGATGACCAATTTTTGCGCGGCGTCTAATTTGCAGCCGGGCACTTGTTCGCCATCCCTTAGTGTAGTATCAAAAATCTGTACCTTATCTTTACTCATTATATTTATGTAGTTTAGCTAACCATTACGAAGATATGACCATTAGGTTAAAACACCTAGGCCTAACCAAAAATAGTACAACGTTAAATAAGTTTTTCAATTATGTAATTATTTGAAGAACAGTAAATTAAACCATTCTTTTTACGATGACAAATGCGCACAGAGATGCTTTATTCGTGCTCGTGAAATCGCTTTCGAAATCTGAGAAACGCCAATTCAAGTTATATGTAGGTCGATTGGGAGTGAATACCGATGCCAAGTTTCTGGCCCTTTTCAACCTTTTAGATCGCTTAAAGAAGTATGATGAAAAGGCCATTCTAGAATCCGGTATTGTCAAGAAAGCACAGCTCTCTAATTTAAAGGCCCATTTATACAAACAAATATTGGTCAGTTTAAGATTGAACCCGGTTAACCAGACCATTCGTTTGCAAATTAGGGAACAACTCGATTTTGCTACCATTCTATATCAAAAAGGACTCTACAAGCAAAGTTTAAAGATTTTGGATAAGGCGAAGTCTATCGCCATTGAGAACGAGGAAAAGAATATTGCCTACGAAATAGTAGAGCTTGAAAAAATTATAGAAACGCAATACATCACCCGAAGTATACCCGACCGAGCCAATGAATTGGCGGTTCAGGCCAAAGAACTTTCGGCCCAAAACGTTATTACCAGTAAGCTTTCCAATCTATCACTTCAATTGTACGGTCTGATGTTGAAAGTAGGGTATGTAAGAAGCGACGATGATCATAAAAGGGTAAAGGAATATTTTGAACGCCATTTACCGAAACACCGCATTGAAATGCTTGGTTTTAGGGAAAAACTTTGGCTATATAAAGCGCACCTTTGGTATAGTTTTTTGATTCAAGACTTTCTCTCATCTTATAAATATGCCAGTAAATGGGTCGATTTGTTCTATGAACACGAAGAACAGATTGCCTTGAACCCCGTATTCTTTTTAAAGGGAAACCATTATTTGTTGGAGTCACTTTTTTATGTAAAGTATAGTAGTCAGTTCAAGCAAACACTTGAGCGACTGGAGGAAGTCGTAGAAAGTAAAGATTTTCCAAAGAACGATAACATTTCATCTTTGGCCTTTTTGTATATCAATGCCAACAAGCTGAATTTGCATTTCTTGGAAGGTACTTTTCAACAAGGCCTCTATTTGGTGAAAATAGTGGAGTACGGTATCAACAAACACAAAGATCGTATCGATGCCCACCATATCATGGTCTTATATTACAAAATCGCTTGCCTGTATTTCGGAATCGGAGATAATAAGACCTGTATTCAATATCTCAAGAAAATAATCAACAACAAAAACCTAAAAATGCGCGAAGACTTGATGTGTTTCGCCCGTGTTTTAAGTCTTGTAGCACATTACGAAGCAGGTATGGACTATCACTTGGAAGTGCAGCTTAAAAGCACCTATAAGTTCTTGTTGAAGATGAACGATTTACATGCAGTTCAAAAAGAAATGATTAAATTCTTGCGTAACCTTGGTAATATTTACCCAAACCAATTAAGAAACGAATTTCAGAAATTGCATACCGAGTTGAAGAAGTATGAAGACCACCCTTATGAAAAAAGGGCTTTTTTATACCTCGATATTATTTCATGGTTAGAAAGTCATTTAGAAAATAGACCTGTGGCTGAAATCATTCGTGAAAAGGCACTTGCTGTCAAAAGATAAATACCTCAAATGACCCCAACCAACCCTACCAGAAGGTTTCTGGAACTCAACCTTACCGTACTTTTCATGTCAACTTCCGGGCCGTTCGGAAAATTCATAGCGCTTCCGGCACCTTTGACAATCGAATTAAGAACACTATTGGCTTTTATTTTTTTGCTAATTTATTGTAAGATTCGGGGCGTTTCGTTTCATCTGAACCGTCGTGATATCTGGCCTATTTTGATTACCGGTGTTTTAATGGGAGTTCATTTAGTGACCTATTTTCATGCCTTGCAATTATCGAATGTGGCAATCGGTATGTTGTCATTGTTCACCTATCCGATCATGACCTCATTTTTAGAGCCCATTTTTTTAAAGACAAGGTTTAGAAAAACCCATTTGTTATTGGGGCTGATGGTTCTTGTGGGCATATATTTTTTGGTTCCTGATTTTAACCTTAAAAATTCGAGTACGATAGCCATTGGTTTCGGACTTTTTTCAGCCTTCACCTATTCCCTTCGAAATTTAATTTTGAAAACCAAGGTCGATAGATACGAAGGTAGCATGCTGATGACTTATCAGATGGGTATTATTGGGATCTTATTAATACCGACTTACTTTCTCTATGATGCAACGGAAGCCACCAACTATGTACCCGCTTTGCTCGGATTGGTCTTGATTACAACCGTCATAGGTCACTCAATGTTCATCAATTGCTTTAAGCATTTTTCGATTACCACCGTTAGTATTCTTAGTAGTATTCAACCGGTTTATGGTATCATCATTGGTGCCCTATTTCTGAAGGAAATACCTGGATGGTCGACCATTTTAGGAGGTTCTCTGATTCTCGCATCGGTAATTTTAGAGAGTAGAAGGTCTTATAAATAATAGCCTTCAACTTTTGATATCACTTCAATAGCCAGAAGTAGAATTACTCGATTGATATTGATTGATCAACCCTTCGCCCAATTTTTGAAATTCTTCGTTTTGCGCCATTTGTCGCACTTTGACCGGATCAAAGTTCCCATTAAAATATAAAAATGAGCCAGAAACATTGTTGTTGTTATAAATCAAGATTTCCTTAACGGCGTCCCTCTTTTCTCTAATAGAAACTATATTTCTTTTAAGATTATCGTTCTTTCTATACACTTCAATAAACGAATTTCCTGTTATTCCGTTCATCTGTTGGTTGAGAAATTGTGTTCTATCCGGCGTCGGGCTCGGAAACTGCATATATCTTAAATCTTTCGTGCTACTTACCAAGGCCTTCATTTCAGGAGAAAGGTTAGAAATCATCGAGAGCATGAACCGCGGTACACGTATAGCCGTAACCTGATCATCTTCTTTATGGGCATTGTAAAAGGTATCTATCGAGTTGTAAGTGCTACAGGCAGAAAGTAAAACCAAGCTACCTATAAAAAGAAACTTTTTGAACATGGTGCAGTGTTTATTATGTTAAATATAAAGTATTTAACAACAAACATTCCAAAGTGGGTCATTAGGTGGATCGGCAATCAAATCAACTTGTTCCTTTTTAACAGGATGAACGAATGAAAGTTTTCTAGCATGTAAATGGATACTGGCATCTTTATTACTCCTATCAAAACCATATTTCAAATCGCCCTTTATAGGGCTACCAACAGCGGATAACTGCACACGTATTTGATGATGCCTGCCCGTATGCAGGTTAATTTCAAGCAAAAAATAGTTATCCAGTTTTTGAACGATACGATAGGTTAGACTGGCCTTCTTGCTATTGGGAACTTGTTTTGGGTTCGGATACGATTTGTTTTGCTTAGGGTTTCGCACCAACCAGTGCACTAGCAAGTTTTCAGACTTAGGGGGCTCATTTTTAACGATGGCCCAGTAGGTCTTTTGGGCATCCTTTTCCGCAAAAAGTTTATTGAGACGAGGAAGCGCTTTTGAGGTTTTGGCAAATACAACAATCCCGGAAGTTGGGCGATCTAATCGGTGAGTAACACCCAAGTATACATTGCCCGGTTTGTTATATTTAATCTTCAAATATTCCTTTACAACTTCGCTTAAGGGGGTGTCTCCCGTTTTGTCTCCCTGAACAATATCACCAGGTCTCTTATTGACGGCAATCAGATGATTGTCCTCATAAATAACTTGAAGGTTTTCGGCAGTCGAGAGTATTTTTTGGGCCACTATAAAACGGGTTTTTCTTTTGTGAGGGTAAGTGAAAGCAAAAGTAATACTCCCAAGGTTACAGAAACATCTGCCATATTGAAAATTCCAGTCTTGAAAAGCCCCAATTTGATTTGAAAGAAATCGGTTACCGAACCATAGGCTATTCGATCCACCAAATTACCGATTCCTCCACCGATTACTGAGGCAAAAGCAAGAGTAGACCAAGTGTTCAAATGATTTTTTCTTAAAATCCTGAAAAGCAGAACCACCAAAACTAGTATGGGAAGCATTTGAAATAGAGCAATTTTCAAGAGAGGTGAAAATTGCCTTCCGAAACCAAGCATGGCACCTGTATTTTCAACATTGGTAAGTATAAATTGGTCGCCGATTACCCTAATATAATCATTGGGTTCTACATGCTTGCGCACCACACCTTTTGAAATCTGGTCGCACCCAAAATTCAATACGACCAAAAGTAATATGGCTAATTTTTTCCAAGGTGCCTTCCTCATAGTTATTGATTCTAATACTGTTCTTGGTCGTTCGGAAAATCTCTATTCTTTACATCGGTAACGTACTGTGAAATAGCGTGACCCATATCTTCATATAGGTTCATATAACGACGTAAAAAACGTGGATTAAACTCATGGGTCATGCCCAACAGATCATGAATGACCAAGACTTGACCGTCGGCGTGTTTTCCACCACCGATACCTATCGTAGGTATAGAAATACTTTCCGAAACTTCTTTGGTAAGTTCTGCCGGTATTTTTTCGAGAACGATACTAAAGCAACCAAGCTCTTCTAGAAGTTTGGCATCGGCTAGAAGTTTCTCGGCCTCTTCTTCTTCCTTTGCCCTAACGGTGTAGGTACCAAACTTATAGATTGATTGTGGGGTTAGGCCTAGATGCCCCATGACGGGTATGCCTGCATTCAAGATTCTTTTGACCGATTCTTTTATTTCTTCTCCACCCTCTAGTTTTACGGCATGTGCACCACTTTCTTTCATGATTCGTATGGCACTTCTTAAGGCTTCCTTCGGGTCACTTTGGTAACTTCCGAACGGAATATCAACTACCACGAGTGCTCTCTGAACGGCCCTGATTACCGATGTGGCATGATAAATCATTTGATCTAATGTAATTGGCAGCGTAGTTTCGTGGCCGGCCATCACATTACTGGCCGAATCACCGACCAAAATCACATCTACATTGGCTGAATCTACAATTTTGGCCATTGAATAATCATAGGCCGTAAGCATAGATATTTTTTCGCCATTCTTTTTCATGTCCACCAAGGACTTAACAGTTACTCTCCTGTACTCTTTTTTTGCAGTTGACATTCAATAATTGTTTTGGAGGGTTAAAAGTAAGGAAATTGTTTCAGCACAAGGGTAGGGTTGTAATCAAATCAATTTTGGTCAGAATTTAATAAAAAACTCTACATTCGAATTAAAATACCTTTTCAATCAGTTAATCATCAACTTATGAGAGCTTTAGTAACATTGGCCTTGTTTTTTATTTCTGTGCAAATGAACGCCCAAGACGAAGAGGCTTTGGTGGAAACAACAATAGAGAATTTTTTCAACGCTTTTCACAGGCAAGATTCCGTAGGAATTAAAAAAACAGTATCCGACGATATCGTATTGCAGACTATTGCGAAAGACAATGAGGGTGCCCCCGTTGTAAAGACACAACCTTTCAATGAATTTTTAAAATCAATCATCAGCATACCCAAAAGCACACAATTTGAAGAGGTCATTACTAATTTCCACATTCAAATTGATGGGCCAATGGCCAACGCCTGGACGGACTATGAATTTAATTTAGATGGAAGTTTTCACCACTGTGGTGTCAATTCTTTTCAATTGGTGAAAGATGCCAAGAAAGGTTGGCAAATTATTTATTTAATCGATACCAGAAGGGTAGAGGGTTGTAAATAAAAAAGCCGAAAGGATTTGGATTTTTCCAGTTCCTTTCGACTTTAGGTTTTAATATTTATTGAGAATTACATCTCCCAACCTTTACGGTAAGTTCTTCCAACGTATTGGTTGGCTTCCTCTAGGTTGGTAATACGCATGTTTTCTCCATCCCACAATAACTTTTTACGGGCATAGAAGTCCATGGCGCCTTTTTCGTTTTCTTTTCTCAAAAGATAGCTACGAATGGCCAAGTTACCCATCAGAACGGTCTCTGTCATTGGTCCGGCGTAATCGAACGAAGAAGTAAGCTCTTTATGTTCTTTACTCGCGAAACCGGCTTTACAGGCATCGACCCACTTACGCTGATGGCCGTATTCGGGCTCATCGTTTGGCTCAGTTTCAGGTCCGAAATCGGTAGTGCCATCATTCAGATATAACTTTGGTGTCAATGGGCTACTATCGTTGATGTTGGTAGAAATAATACCTTTCTCACCGATGATCAAGACTCCATTTTGACTGTCAGGCCCACCTATATCATTATTCGCAGGAATAATTTCTGGGTGTGCAGGTCGAATACCCCCATCACTCCAGGTCATTTCAATAGGCGACTTCGATTTCTCGGTAGCATCAAAATGAAGTGTAATGAAAGAAGATGCCGGGCAACCTTCTGGGTGGTAATCGGCATTCCACATTTGTGAGTAAACAGCACCAACACTACATTCAGCATCGGTTGGGTATTTTAAGCCTAATGTTCTAAAAGGAATATCGATCAAGTGGCATCCTACATCACCAAGTGCACCTGTACCGTAATCCCACCAGCCTCTCCAATTGAATGGGTGTAGGTTAGGGGTATAAGGTTTTTCAGGAGCTGGCCCTAGCCATAGATCCCAATTTAAACTATCGGGTTTCATAGAGGCATTAGGTTCTGGCATGGCGCCACCTTGTGGCCAAACAGGTCTGTTTGTCCAAATCTGAACTTTAGATACAGCTCCTATAGAACCGTTATCGATCCATTTTTGAACCATACCCAATAGAGGGTTAGACCCACCTTGGTTACCCATTTGGGTAACAATCTTTTTGTCCCTTGCCATTTGGGTCAGCATACGTGCTTCCCTAATGTTGTGGGTCATTGGTTTTTGAACGTACACGTGCACGCCGCGGTTCATCGCATAGGCGGCCGCTGGGCCGTGAACGTGGTCAGGGGTAGAAATGGTAACGGCGTCGATGCCTTTCTCCTTGTCCAACATTTCCCTGAAATCGGCATAAAGTTTTGCTTTTGGAAATCGCTCTACAGATCTCTTGGCAGATCCTTCAAAATCGACATCACAAAGTGCTACAACGTTTTCGCGACCGTTTACAGATGCATTGGCAATATCGCTAGCACCCTTACCACCAGCACCAATGGCTGCAATGTTAAGGCGATCACTAGGGGCAAGGTAGCCTACACCACCCAATACATGTCTCGGTACTATAAAAATAGAAGAGGCCACTGCCCCCTTTTTTATAAACGACCGTCGTGAATTGGTTGAAGATTGAGTCTTCTTGTTTTTCATGTTTCTTTTGATATAGTTAGGATTAGAATTAGCTTCTAAAGGTATAAAAATATATGAAAGCTCTAATTAAAGTGTAGTTTAATAATCATTTTCTAAAGTATTGAATGCAATTTGTTCAAATATGATGGTATTTTTTATATTTGGCCTCAATTAATATCCCCCCGCAAATGAAAACTATGAAATCAATATTGTACTTGGTGCTATTTCTATTGGCCCTGACCTTTTCTTCGTTTACCTATGGTCAGGATGAAAAATTCTATGAAGGTAAATGGGACATAACCTTGCAGATGGATGGTAAAGAATCTCCTTCTTGGTTAGAAATCAAACACTCAGGTGTACAGACCTTGGTCGGAAGATTTGTGTACGCTTCCGGTAGTGCCCGCCCCATCTCTGAAATTAAACTCGATGGTAACGGCTTTTCGTTCACTATTCCACCGCAGTGGGAACAAGATTTAGGCAATATAACTATCAAAGGTTCGAAAGAAGGCGAAGGCTTAAAGGGAACCTTGTCATTTGAAAATGGAGATACCCATCAATGGACAGCTGACAGAGCACCAAAATTGGCTTATGCCGATAAAGTTAAGTGGGGTAAAACAAAAGAACTTTTCAATGGAAAGGATTTGACTGGATGGAAAGCTTTAGGTGAAAATCAGTGGATTGTCGAAAAGGGCATTCTAAAGAGCCCAAAATCCGGTGCCAATTTAGCTTCTGAAGAAAAATTTAACGATTTTAAAATTCACGTAGAGTTTAAGGTTCCCGAAGGAAGTAACAGCGGTATTTACCTTCGTGGTCGTTATGAGGTTCAAATCACCGATGACCATGGTAGCGACCCGAGCAATGTTCTTTTTGGAGGTGTATATGGCTTCTTAACACCCAATGAAATGGCCGCTAACCCAGCCACCGAATGGCAGACTTATGACATTACTTTAATCGGTAGAAGAGTGACTATTGTGGCAAACGGCAAAACTATTATTAGCGAGCAGAATATTCCAGGAATTACGGGAGGTGCTTTAGATAGTAAAGAAGGCGAGCCCGGACCTTTCTATATTCAAGGTGACCATGGTCCGATTTCATTCAGGAAATTTACCGTAACCCCAAGAGTTGAATAAAATTTCATTGTTAGGGCATCAGTTCTAGCAATCACTCATATTAATACCAACAGCGAGACCTCCTTCGGAGGTTTCTTTGTATTTAGAGCTCATGTCCTTTGCGGTGGCCCACATGGTTATAACTACTTTGTCTAAAGGTACTTTGGCGTCTTCAGGGTTCGATTCCAACGCAAGTTCAGCGGCAGTAATGGCTTTGATGGCTCCCATCGAATTTCTTTCGATACAGGGTATTTGTACCAAACCTCCAATGGGGTCACATGTTAGGCCCAAATGATGCTCCATGGCAATTTCGGCAGCCATTAAAACCTGTTCGGGGGTGCCGCCCAATAGTTCTGTAAGGCCACCTGCTGCCATGGCCGAAGAAACACCTATTTCTGCTTGGCAACCACCCATAGCGGCAGAAATGGTAGCTCCTTTTTTAAATATGCTGCCAATTTCACCTGCCACTAACAAAAATTGTTTAATCTGTTTAAAATCGGCTTTATGGTTTTCAATAACCAGGTAGTACATCAATACAGAAGGAATTACCCCTGCGCTACCGTTAGTTGGTGCAGTAACCACGCGACCTAAAGATGCATTCACTTCGTTGACCGCCAACGCAAAACAACTTACCCACTTGAAAATTTGCCTAAATTTCACTTTAGTGTTTCGAATAGTTTCAAGCCATTCGGTTGCGTTTTGATAGTTACCGTGGTTTTCTTCGAGCAACGATTTGTTTAAATCGAAAGCCCGTCGATGTACATTCAACCCACCGGGTAGTTTACCTTGGGTATGGCAGCCGGTATACATGCACTCGAGCATAGTATTCCAAACACGAAGCATTTCACGATCTACCACTTTTTCGTTTCTCAATGAAAGCTCGTTTTTGAGAACGAGATCAGAAATTTTGACCTTCTGAGCATTACAATGCTCAATAAGTTCGCTGCCCTTTTCAACGGGGTACGGAAAACGATGAAAATCTTCTAGGTTCTTTTTGGCATTTTTTCTTTCCTTGACAACCACAAAGCCGCCACCGATGGAATAGTATGTTTTAGATTTTTTTTCGCCAGATTCGAGAAGAGCCTCAAACTTGAGTCCGTTGGCATGAAACTCTAAAAATTTACGATGAAATGATATGTTTTCTTTAGGATTGAAAGGAAGTTCCTTTTCATTTCCCAAACGAAGAACGTGCGACTCCTGTATCTCTTTTACGATAGCATGAATGTCTTCTACGGGAATATGCTCGGGGTCGGCCCCAGAAAGACCTAACATAACCGCATAATCGGTAGCATGGCCTTTTCCTGTTAACGACAATGAACCATAAATATGAACATGAACATGCTTTACCTTTTCAAAAATATTGGCGTCTTTAAGTTCTTTGATCCATCTCTCCGCGGCACGCCAAGGCCCAAGGGTATGAGAACTCGAAGGCCCTATACCTATTTTTAGCATATCAAAAACACTGATGCACTCCATGAACTAAGACTTATTTGGAGTAAAGGTAGGAGTATTTTTTTCTATGGAAGTTGAAGTAATCGCAATTAATCCATCTTAAAACCAATCACATTTTCATGAATCATTTGCTCTCCCAATAAAGAGTCGACTTTCACATTTATAAGGGAGACATTCTTAACCGGTTCTTCTTCTTGCCCCATGATTCTTGACATGAAATTACCTTTCTTGAGCTGAACGTTGGTAAGGCTAACATCTGATATAGGGGTAAGCCTTCTTTCATAGGTGGGTACCAAATCTTTCCATTGATAAAGCACATCGGTCTCAATGCCTAAAACCCCATTTCTAACCTCATTCGCCTTAATGTTGTTCATGATAATGTTTTTCACGTAACCCCCACGGCGCTCATTCGTTTTTATAAATAACAGGTGAAATAACGAAGCTTTATCTTCCACTACACAATTATCAATGAGAATGTTTTCTATTCCACCAGAAAGTTCGCTACCCACTGCCAATAATTGATGTCCGTTTTTAACCATACAATTTCTAATGACCATATTTTTAGAAGGGGTATTCAAGCGCCAGGCATCTTGATTTCTACCCGATTTCACGGCAATGGCATCATCACCTTGATCAAAAACACAATCTTCAATAAGTACATTCTGACTCATTTCGGGATCAACCCCATCATTGTTGTGACCATGGGCAGTGACTTTTACCCTGCGTATCGTTACGTGGTTGGATAAATAAGGGTGAATGACCCAAAACGGACTGTTGGTAATGGTGACGTCTTCCAATAAGATATTCTTACTTCTATTGAACTGAATAAAATGGGGGCGCAGATTGGCGCTATCGTTTACCATTTGCCTTTCTTCAACATTGTCGTTTTTCGCTGCCAAATTGTACAATCTTTTAAGGCTGTTCATATGGCCCGGTGGTCTGCCAAACCATTTTTCCCAAGTGCCCATTTTCGCTCGAAGTTCACCTTTGCCGGTAATGGCCACATTTTCACATTCGTAGGCATATATTAATGGAGAGTAGTTGTAACACTCCATACCCTCCCATGTGGTATGTACTGCCGGTAGGTAATCCTTGGGATTATCTGAAAATAAAAGAACGGCACCTTCCTCTAAATGTAGGTTGACATTACTTTTAAAGTGCAGCTTGCCCGTTAGCCATTCCCCTTCTGGAATCTTTACGGTACCGCAGCCAGCCGCATTTGCTTCTATGATGGCCGCTTGAATAGCCTGTTCTGTCGCCTGTTGGTTTCCTTCTACCGCTCCCTTATCAACAATTGAAATGATTGGACAATTGGAAAAATCAGGAGATTTTATGGAGGCCATGTCAAAAGGAGCCTCTACCTGTTCTTCAATAATGGTCAGTTGTACTTTTTCATCTTTGCAGGAAGTTATCAAAAGGCATATAAATGCCATTAGACTTACCTTTTTAATCGGGGTCATATGGGATATTTTAGAAATTGGTCAATGATTTATTATCCGACATTCAATCGAAATGCTTCTTTCTGTGCGGTCAAGGCTAACTCCGTGGCCAAGAAGCAATGGTCTTGGCTCATGGCCGTTTCCGTGCGCTCAACTACATCGTTTACCAATTGCTCCCCGTAGGGCATATGCACTTCGTTGCAATCCAAGTATTTGGTTTCCTTTTGGTCAACCAAGAAGAGATGGTTGCCTTTGGGTCTTCCTGCTATATCAATGTACTTGCGCATTTCGATGTATCCTTCCGTTCCTAAAATAAATGTTCTACCATCGCCCCAAGTACCCAGACCTTTGGGGGTAAACCAATCGATTCGTATATACCCTGTAGCATGGTCGCTACGAACCATCATATCACCGAAATCTTGGTAATTGGGAAAATCAGGAGTACCAAAATTTCCAATTTGGGAGGTGCTTACTTCGGCCTTCGTCGAATTGGTGTAGAACAAGAACTGATCGCACTGATGCGATCCGATATCACATAAGATACCGCCTGCTTCCTCGGGATAAAAGAACCAATCAGGCCTACTTTCCGGGCGCATAATGTGCGGGCCTAGCCCAATAGTCTGAATGACCTTGCCTATGGCACCTTCTTGAACCAATTTACCGGCCATTACGGAAGCTGGGTTAGATAGCCGTTCACTGTAGACAATTGAGTAAATTTTGCCTGTTTCCTTTTGTACTTTTTTTACTTCGTTGAATTGATTAAAAGTTAGAATGCCGGGCTTATCGGTCATATAATCCTTTCCAGACTTCATAACTTTTAAGCCAATGGGAGCACGCTCAATAGGTATGGCAGCACTGGCTACCAATTGTATCGAGTTGTCATCTATAATCTCTTCTTCGCTTTTGGCGATTTTTACATTAGGATATCTTTTGGTGAAATTTTTGAGCAAATCAGCTTCTTTGGCATAAACTGCCACCAAGGTGCCGCCCCCATTAATTAGGGAATCTACCATTCCATAGATATGTCCGTGATTGACTCCGATGACCGAAAACCGAATACTATTTTTAGGGGGACCGATTTTTTCTTTGGGAACAATGACTTCCCTGACCTTATTGGGGTCTAATGAGTTGGCGTACATATCTAAAGGAAGCATAGAAGCTGCCGCCAGACCAGCGGCAGAGGTAGCTCCTTTACGTAAAAAATTGCGTCTGTTGAAATGCATAGTAAAGTTGAATTTTCGTTACCTGCAAAATAGAAAAATTACGCCATTGTTGGTTGTACTACGAATAAATTAAACACATTTGGTCAGTTTGGTTTCGTTTGTGAATGGGCAAAATGACATCATGTCATGTTGGTTTGGCTTGGCATATTGTTTGTCATTTAAGAACCGACGAAAAAATCAAAGCACTAATATTTAATAACATATATAATGAGCAAAATTATAGGTATAGATTTGGGTACGACCAACTCCTGTGTCTCCGTTATGGAGGGTAATGAGCCCGTTGTAATCCCAAATGCTGAAGGTAAGAGAACAACTCCTTCCGTTATCGCTTTTGTTGACGGTGGTGAGATCAAAGTTGGTGATCCTGCTAAAAGACAGGCGGTAACCAACCCAAATAAAACTATTTATTCCATCAAGCGTTTTATGGGCAACAAATTTTCCGAGTCCAGTAGAGAAGCGGAAAGAGTACCTTACAACGTGGTTAAGGGTGACAACGATACCCCAAGAGTAGACATCGAAGGTCGTTTGTACACACCTCAAGAACTTTCTGCCATGATTCTTCAAAAAATGAAGAAAACGGCCGAAGATTATTTAGGTCAAGATGTAAGCCGTGCGGTAATTACCGTACCCGCTTATTTTAACGATGCGCAACGTCAGGCCACTAAAGAGGCTGGTGAAATTGCAGGTCTGACCGTAGAAAGAATTATCAATGAGCCTACTGCCGCTTCTTTGGCATATGGTCTTGATAAAAAAGATACCGACCAAAAGATTGTGGTATTTGACTTTGGTGGTGGTACACATGACGTTTCCATTCTTGAATTAGGAGATGGTGTTTTCGAAGTACTTTCTACCGATGGTGATACCCACTTAGGTGGTGATGATGTTGACCAAAAAATTATTGATTGGTTGGCCGAAGAATTCAAGAGTGAAGAAGATATCGATTTGCGTAAAGATGCCATGGCTTTGCAACGTTTGCGTGAAGCTGCTGAAAAGGCTAAAATCGAATTATCATCTTCAGCACAAACTGAAATCAACTTACCATATGTAACGGCTACCGCTACAGGACCAAAACACTTGGTAAGAACGTTGAGCCGTTCTAAGTTCGAGCAATTGATCGAAGATTTGGTAAAGAGAACCATTGAGCCATGTGAGGCTGCTCTTAAAGCTGCCGGTCTTTCAAAAAGTGATATCGACGAGATTATTTTGGTAGGTGGTTCTACAAGAATTCCTGCAGTACAAGAGGCTGTTGAAAAATTCTTTGGTAAGAAGCCTTCTAAAGGGGTGAACCCTGACGAAGTAGTAGCTATTGGTGCTGCTATTCAAGGTGGTGTATTGACCGGTGATGTGAAAGATGTACTTCTTTTAGATGTAACTCCACTATCGTTGGGTATCGAAACCATGGGAAGTGTAATGACCAAGTTGATCGAGGCGAACACTACTATCCCGACAAAAAAATCACAGGTTTTCTCTACGGCAGCTGATAATCAGCCTTCTGTTGAAATTCACGTGTTGCAAGGTGAGCGCCCTATGGCCGGTGATAACAAAACCATTGGTAGGTTCCATTTAGACGGAATTCCACCTGCGCCAAGAGGTACACCTCAAATTGAAGTTACTTTTGATATCGATGCGAACGGTATCATCAAAGTATCTGCTACCGATAAGGCTACTGGAAAATCCCAGGATATTAGAATTGAAGCTTCTTCAGGATTGACCGAAGAGGAAATCAAGAAAATGAAAGCCGAGGCGGAAGCAAATGCTGAAGCGGATAAAAAAGCGAAGGAAACTGCCGATAAGTTGAACGAGGCTGACGGAATGATTTTCCAAACTGAAAAGCAATTGAAAGAGTTTGGCGATAAACTTTCTGCAGATAAGAAAAAGCCTATCGAAGATTGCTTGGAAGAATTGAAGAAAGCTTACGAAAGCAAAGACCTAGCGGTTATTGCCCCAGCTTTAGACAAAATCAACGAAGCTTGGAAAGCTGCTTCTGAAGAGATGTACAAAGCCCAAGCGGAAGGACAACAGGGTGGAGGCCCATCAGCTGATGCCGGTGCCGATACTGCCAGTGCAGATGCCAAAGAAGGTGATAACGTTGAAGACGTAGATTTCGAAGAGGTTAAGTAACATTCACTTGATACATAAACAAAAAGCCCCTGATGATTTTCATCAGGGGCTTTTTTATTTTTTAATATGTGATGAGCTATTCCCTAGAAAGAATGCTCAAGATGTACCAGAAGAGTAACATCAACGAAGCAAACAAGCCCAATGAAGCAGCAACATACTGATTTTCATTGTATTTGTGAATCAAATTAGAAGTTTGATATAGAATTGATCCGGAAGCCAAAACGACCATACCCACGCTAAACCATAGGCCTAAATCGAAACCGAACAGAGCTCCGGCGACAATTAATCCTAGAGCAATAAAAAAACCAATGGTCAAAATAGATTTAAGAAATGAAAAATCTTTCTTGGTCAAAAAGACCACGGCCGATAAACCTGTAAATAAGGATAAGGTCAAAACTGCTGCTTGGTTTAAAATTTGAAATGCACCACCATCTGCCATGACCATTGCTATGAAAATGAGGGGTATAAAAATAAAAGCTTCCGCTACCACATACAGAACAAGACCTGCATAGTGCATATTCTTGTCGTCACTTCGTAAAGCCATTTTTTCGGCATAGTTGGTAATGAGCATAAAGCCGCCCAAAAGTAGAAGCCAACTTATGCCTCCCGTTAATGATAAGGCCAGACTTACAATGGCATCGATTTGAAAAAATAGTGTTTCAACTAAAACAAATAGAAGAACTGCCGCGGCCAAATGGGCGTAGGTTTTTCGATAGAATGCTACACGGGCCTGGTCATCTAATTGGCCGACAAAAGGTTGAACTGAGTTGGGTTGGGTTTCCATAAAATTTTTGATTAAGATGTTTGTATACCTAACTAAGAACGGTTTTTAAATTTTTACGAGGGTCTTAAATACGCCTATTTACTTATTAATAGGTTTAAATACAACAGGTAGAAGCTTTCCTTTGGTTAAAATGCATTACAGTGACGAAATAAAAAAGTGGAACGGGCAGATTTCATTTTATCGAAATGGTACATCTTTTGTTTCCGATTGTAGGAATAACCATTAATTTTGCAGCATGTTACGAATTAGTCCCCTTCTTTGTTTCTGCCTATTTATAGTTTTGGTTTCAAAACTTTCCGCACAGGAAATCGAAATATTTAAAGTTTCCGATTTCGATTTAAGGGGTAATGTAAAAACCTGTTTGGTCATTACCGATTATGGTAAAGAAGAATATCATTTTGACCAGCAGGGTAGACTAACCAAATCTGTAACGATATTCAGTGATAGCGATTACGAGACCACCCATTATAAGTATAAAAATGGTCTTATAAGCGAGAGAAGAATCGAAAACTATTTGAACGATACTTTTGACAGCGCCACCTCATTAGCCAATTTTTACACCTTGGATACGGTTCCTGAGAGAATGGTTACTGAGAAAATAATTAGCTATGAAAAAGAATTACTAGAACAGAATAGGTACTATTACGATGATTCGGACCGGATTATTCGAATGGTGCGCGTGGGAACCGATGGAACCGACGAAATAACCTTTGAATACGAAGACACTGAAGAAGGGGAATTGATGACCCAGAAGTTAAATGGAATAATAGCAAAGACGGTTGAAACTACTTATGGTAAAATAGACCGAGATTCGTTACGGCAAAGAACCTTGGAAACAAAGAATTATTTAAACGGAGAATTGACCACTAGAAATAGAAAGGTAATCGGACCTCAAGAAAAATTACTTTTTATATGTTCTTCTATCTATGATTCGAGCACCGAAAAGTGGATTTCTCAAGAAGAAATCAATTATGAGTACACCGAAGAAGGTGTTCTAAGCAAATCAAAAGAAAAGAACAGGGGGCTGCTTTCTACCAAAGAATATATTTATCAATTCGATGGTAGCGAGGCCAAAAATTGGGTAAAAGAAATCATTACCCCGAACAATACGTACAAGACGCGAAGAATCACCTATTATAAAAAGGAAGAACCACAAATTGCGGTTGAAAAGGAATAGTTTTTAGCACGAGCTATCCGCAACAATTTTCCACACTCTATCAATTTTCTTGAAAATAATCATAAACGTTCCGTTGGCGTCGCCTACTTTTCTTTTCAAATGGTACTGTCCCATTACATAGTAAGCCCCATCGTTTATCTGGGTTATTTGGTCAATGGTGAAATTTAATGTTCCCGTATAGTCTTTATTAGGGTAGCCCTTTTTATAATTGTCAAGTGTAGTTTGCCACCCCTTTGTAATTCTGGCTCCACTATAATAGGTTAGTGAGTCCGATTTCCAATATCCCTGCATGAATCCTTCTAAATTACCATCACTCCAAGCTTTTTCTTGTTGGGCCATAATTTCTAAAATAGCTTTTTCATCAGAGTTCTGAGCGATCGAAACAAAGAGGAAACTGATTGAAAAGAGGAAGCTGAGCTGAATAGATTTCGTTTTCATGTAACTATGGATTTAATATTTGACCATTCCGAAAATAAGGCAATAATTTAAAACTTGATATATCGGTCGGGTAATTGATAGTTTGCTATATTGCTCATCAAACCAGACCAGAATCATGATGATTTCTAAAAAGATTAGCCTTCTTTCTCTTTTTGCATGCTTTTTTGCTTTTCAAAAATCTGTTTCTCAAACTGAAACAAAAAAGCCTAACATCCTTTTTATACTTTCTGACGACCACACTTCTCAATCATGGGGGATTTATGGAGGTATTCTCAAAGACTATGTGAAAAACGACCAAATAAAGCGGTTGGCAGATGAAGGTGCCGTTCTTAATAATGCCTTTTGTACCAATAGTATCTGTACACCCAGCCGTGGCAGCATATTAACAGGCCAATACAGTCATATTAACCAAGTTTATACCCTGAACGAACCTTTACCTGATGGGCACCCAAATGTGGCTCGAACACTATCAGAAAATGGCTATCAAACTGCAATCATTGGCAAGTGGCATTTGGTAGGTCAACCTCAGGGTTTCGATTATTTTAATGTGTTACCCGGCCAAGGCAGGTATTGGGATCCCATTTTAAAAACTAAAGAAGATTGGAAAGATGGTCACAATAGTTCTGCAGGTAAAGAATACAAGGGTTTTTCAACCGACGTTATTACCGATTTGACCATCGAACATTTGAAAAAAAGGGATGATAAAAAACCATTTCTGATGTTCTGTAATTTTAAGGCTACACATGAGCCTTTCGATTATCCTGAGCGCTTTGAGTCACTGTACGAGAATGAAGAAATACCTGAACCGGAATCTTTGTATGACTTCGGCCCCGAAACAACAGGAAGAACATTTATTGGCCAAAAGCTGGAAAAACTGGGCAATAGGTGGGACAGTGCCACCAAAGATCCCGAGAATTGGTGGACCACCTATCCCGGACTTCCTTATCCCCTTGATGGAATGGATAGCATACAGAAAAGGAAAAAAATCTATCAAAAACTAGTTAAGGATTTTATGCGTTGTGGTGCCGCCATTAATGACAACATTGGTCGTCTTCTTGATTTTCTAGAGGAAGAGGGTATCGCCGATAATACCATAGTTGTTTATACAGCTGATCAAGGTTACTTTTTGGGTGAGCATGGCTTTTTTGACAAAAGAATGATATACGAGGAGTCTCTTCGCATGCCTTTTGTCATTAGATATCCTAAAGAAATAAGAGGAGGGCAAAGAATAGATGATATTATTCTGAACATTGATTTTCCGGCATTACTGGCCGACTATGCCGGCATAAAGCAACCAGGCTATATGCAGGGTAGAAGTTTCAGGAACAATCTTAAGGGAAATACACCTGAAGACTGGCGTAGTCAAATGTACTACAGGTATTGGCTTCATCACCCTGAAAGACCGTCTCATTTCGGAATTCGGAATGAACGCTACAAACTGGCCTTTTTTTATGGGCAACCGCTGAATAAAAAGGGAACTTCTGAGACTACAACCGAACCGGCCTGGGAATTTTTTGATTTACAGAAAGACCCAAAAGAATTGCATAATGCCATTAACGAAGAAGAGTACAAGCCTATTATCGCAACAATGAAAAAGGCATTGATTGAAGAACGCAAGAAATATAGAGATACCGATGAGCAGTATCCTGAGATGCGAGATATCTTAAAAGATGCTAAGTTGACGGTGGTAGATTAGGCTTTTAATTTGCTAGGTCTTCTAAATCCGAACAATAAAAACAAAACAGGCTCCATATCTTTATTTGCTTTTTGCCTCAAGATGGCAAAGGCTTTAGTAATATGATATTCAATGGTTTTGATGGAAACATTTAGCTGTTCGGCAATTTCAACATTTGTAAAGCCCTCTTGCTTGCTCATCAAAAATATCTTTCGACATTTAGGTGGTAGGTTTTGAATCTCTCGCTGTACCAAATTCAGTAGCCTTTCAAAGAAAACCTCATCTTTTTCGGTAAAGCGCTCTAATTCTTCAATGTACTTTTTTTCTAAGGCCGTGACTGATTTTTTCTTCCTGTACTGATCGATAAATTCATTGTGCACAGACTTATACAAAAAACTTTTGATGGTGAAGTTACTTTTGAGATTGTGGCGTCTCTCCCATGTGCGAATGAAAACATTCTGTACAATGTCTTCGGCATGATCGTGATCGTTTACCAAACTATTCGCATACACGCACAGCCTATGATGGTAATTATCTACTAAATATTCATATGCTTTTTCATCACCATTTTTGAGGTTTTGAATAAGCAGGGTATTGTCATTAAAATCAATTCTCATAAATAGGGTTCTGCAATACAAAATTGGTTAGAAATTAAATTTATGAAAAAAAATATCAAAAAAACTTTAGGGTAGTGTAAAATTTACTCGTATTAATGATAGATATCGCAATATGAGATTTTCCAACTTCGAAATACAATTGGCAAAATACCTTACAAATGCCATCTCTTCGGAAGAGCTTGATGAACTTAATGGTTCTTTGAGCAAGTCGGGCAATCATAATGTGTTCAGAACCTATTTGGAAATTGATTTTTTTACGCGACATGTTATGAGTGAGTACAATACCGGCGGTGCCAAAAAGAAACTTCTTGATACCATTCGAAAGGATAAAAGAAAGGTAAGGCGGTTACACTTCTTTCAATTTGTCAAATATGCAGCGGTATTATTGGTCTGTCTCACGGCGGGCTATTTCTATTGGGATCATAACTTTAATTCGAATTTTTCCCAAGTTTCTGAAAATCCTGAAAGTCAAATCACCTTGCAGCTATCAGATGGTAGCATTAAAACAATTTCAGAAGCCGGTAATGCCTCTGTGTATGATAAAGACGGAACACGCGTTGGTCTACAACAAGGTAATCAACTTATTTACCACAAGGGTAAGAAGGCCAAAAAATTGGTCTATAATACGGTAAATGTGCCTTACGGCAAACGGTTTGTTCTTATTCTTTCAGATGGTACAAAAGCTCACTTGAATGCAGGCAGTTCTTTGAGGTATCCCGTTGAATTTATTGAGGGCAAGTCACGACAAATCTTTTTGACCGGCGAAGGTTTTTTTGATGTGTCAGAAGATAAGAACAGTCCGTTTATCATCAATGCGAACGAACTTAACATACGGGTTCTAGGTACTAAGTTTAACCTATCGGCTTATCCTGAGGATGAGAATATAAGAACCGTATTGGTTGAGGGTTCGGTGGGCTTCTATGATTCTACAACTGATTTTGATGAGACAAGTAGACGCTTGGTTCCTGGTGAAATGGCCATTTGGGAAAAAGAATTAAAGACTATAGAGTTTCGGGAGACCAACACCGATCTTTTTACGGGTTGGATGGACGGGCGAATTATTTTCAGTCACATGCCCTTTGAAGATATTACTAAAAAGCTAGAGCGAAACTATAATGTTATAATTCAAAATAACTATCAAGAACTTAATGACATAAGGTTCAATGCCAGTTTTGATACTGAAACCATTAGTCAGGTCTTTGAAGCTTTCAACAAGAACTATCCAATGAAATTTACAGTCACCGGAAAAAATGTAATAATTGAAAAACCTTAAACTAGAATGCCTATGATTTAATGTAACTGCAACAAAACTACTACAACTCTAGTCATAAAAAAATCGGAAAATGCTGGCACATTTCCCGATTACGATTTAGAGTGATCTACACTACGTTAACCATCTAAATTTGAACAAAGATATGAAAAACCCAATCATATGGTTGGGGGGTGGTACCCCTCATCCATTGAAGTTACGGCTCAAAATGAAACTCAGCATTTGCCTTTTTGCCATTATTTTTTTCCAGGCTCAGGGTAATCCGTCTTCGGCCGATACAAAAATCACTCTACAGTTGCAGAACGTGACCGTTGAGAAAGTTTTACACGAAATCGAGTCGATGACCGATTTCAAGGTGCTCTACAATGACAATCAGGTAAATTATAATAGAAAGGTAAGTGTCAGTTATAACAAAACTCCTCTTATTGGAGTGCTGGAAGACCTTTTTAAGAATACACCGATTGCATTTGAAATTCTGGACACCCAGATTATACTCACCAAATCTCTTGGTTCTTCGCTATCAAAAATAGCTGCTTCAAACAGAACAATTCAACAAGAAATAAGTGGGGTGGTCACCGATACCGACGGCGTACCGCTACCGAGCGTATCAGTAGTCGAAAAGGGAACTACGAACGGTACGGCAACCGATTTCGACGGTAATTATGCGTTGACTACTGGCAGTTCTAATGCTGTTTTGGTATTTAGCTCTTTAGGTTTTGCCACAAAAGAGGTGCCTGTCGCTCAATCCACTGTCATTAACGTACAACTTTCTGAAGATTCGGAAGCTTTGGATGAAGTGGTAGTTACGGCCCTAGGTATTAAACAGGAGACTAGAAAACTCGGCTATTCAGTGGCCAAAGTAGATGCCGAAGAGGTGAACGTTAACCGTTCTTCTAACTTTATGAATACTTTACAGGGTAAAGTTGCGGGTGTGAACGTTTCGGCACTCGGTACAGGTCCTGGTGGGTCTTCAAAAGTACGTATACGTGGGCAATCGTCCATTTCAGGTACAAATAACCCTTTAATTGTTGTAAATGGTGTTCCTATAGACAACACTAGTTTCGGAACCAACGTTGGAAGTTCCGGAAGTAGCGGCGAATTAGGCACAAGTGACGGAGGTGTTTATTCTGATGGGGGTGATGGTTTCTCCAGTATCAACCCTGATGATATTGAAAGTATGACCATTTTAAAAGGTGCCACTGGTGCCGCTCTGTATGGGTCTCGAGCAAAAGATGGCGTTATCATGATAACTACTAAGACCCGGGGTTCTGGTGAAGGTATAGGTGTCACCTATACTTTAAGCATCGCTGACCAAAAACCGTTAGATTTTACAGATTATCAATATGAGTATGGCCAAGGGGAGAATGGGGTAAGACCTACTTCTGCCAACCCTACTTCTGGCCAATGGTCTTTCGGTGAACGCTTTCAGCCAGGGATGACGCAAGTTCTATTTAACGGAATTGAGGTGCCTTATGAGCCCGTCTATGATAGAATCGAGAAGTTCTACAGACATGGTTTAGATATAACCAATTCAATTGGACTCTCAGGAAATAGTGAAAAAGGAGGCTTCAACCTGTCCCTGTCTAACTTAGAGAGCAAGGGTATTACTCCGAACAATGAGTTTAAGAGGATCAATGTAGGTTTAGGAGCCAGTTATATTTTATCACGTAAACTTTCTTTTACTACGAATATCAATTATTCCAATGAAAGAAATATCAATCCTCCTAACGTAGGTCAGCAAGACAATACCATACCGGTCGCTCTTTTCAATATGGCGAATTCAATGCCTTTGGATTTATTGGATGCCAATAAGTTCGATGAAAATGGCAACGAATATGTTTATTCAAGATTTAGAAACCGTACCAATCCTTATTTTACTTTAAGCGAACAGTTTAATGAAATTGAAAGGGATAGAATTTTTGGTAATGTTTCTTTAAAATATGACTTTTTATCATGGCTCTTTGGTCAGATTCGAGTGGGCCAAGATTATTGGTCAAGAGATCAGGCCTATAATGGTTTTCCTACCGGTCAAGCTTCAAGACCACCTGCACCGGAAGGTTTCGTAAACGGTACCTTTACGCAAGAAGTAAGAAGATTTAGGGAAACAAACGTAGACTTTCTCATCTCGGCCAATAAAGATTTGGGAGAAGAGTTTAATATAGGTGTCAATTTAGGAGGTAACAAAATGAAACGAATCTCTAAATTGAACCGAACAAACGTGACCGATTTTGTTATTAGAGATCTTTACACGGTTCAGAACGGTCGGGTAAAAGATCCAATTTATAGTTTTTCAGAGCGTGGGGTAAATTCATTGTATGGAGCTTTAGATCTTTCATATCAAGATACGTACTATTTAAGCGCTACGGCTAGAAACGATTGGTTCACTACCTTATCACCGGCAAATCGTAGCATTTTGTATCCTTCGGTCTCCGCGAGTTATGTTTTCTCAAATGCTTTTGAGAATGCTGAATGGCTAAGTTTTGGTAAGTTAAGAGCTGCTTATGCAGAGGTGGGTAGTGATACAGATGTTCCACCATATTCAGATGCGCTCTTTTACAATATCAATACAAATCTATTTGCCAATTCCGATGGACTTCTGCAACCAGTGGCTTCCGCCAATACTAGCACGTTGCCCAACCCTAACCTTAAGCCCATGCGCGTTAAGGAAACAGAAATAGGTTTGGATTTAAGGATGTTCGAGTCCCGAGTAAATTTAGATTTGAGTGTATATCGTAAATCGACGTTCGATCAAATCATTCCTGCTCAAATTTCAAATACTTCAGGCTTTGTAAGCACCTTGATAAATAGTGGTGAAAGTAGAAGTGATGGGGTGGAAGCTTTATTGACTTTGGTGCCGATAAGGAATGACGATTTACGATGGGATATTACCCTCAATACATCTTACAATAAAACCAAGGTGGTAAGCCTTCTTACAGATGCACCAGGAGAGAGTATTGTGGTGGGTACCCATGCATTTAATGGTTTTCTCTATCAGGTAGTCGGTGAAGAAATCGGTCAATTAGCAGGCTTTGGTTATAAATTCGATGATCAGGGTAGACAGATGTTTGCTGATGATGGTAGACCTTTACGATCAGATGAAATCGTCTTTTTCGGTAGCGCCTTACCCAAATGGGTAGGTGGTATCACCAATAGTTTTAAGTACAAGAACTTTAGTGCATCGTTCTTAATCGATTTTAAACTAGGAGGAAAAATGATTTCCGGAACCAATTTCAATGCCACACGCCACGGTCTTCATAAAATGACCTTAGAGGGGCGTGAAGGAGGTGTAGTCGGTGACGGAGTTAATCAGGCCGGGCAACCTAATACGGTGGCCACTCCGGCGCAAACCTATTGGGAAGTTGTTCGCTCTCAACAGTTGATAGAACCTATCGTGTATGATAGTGGGTATTGGAAGTTCAGACAGTTGAACTTGGGTTACGACCTCAGCGATTTACTTTCAGACGATACCTTTTTTAAAGGGGTAACTGTCAATCTTTTCGCTAACAACCTTTTCATCATTAAAAAATGGGTGCCGAATATTGATCCTGATTCTTTCGGTTATAGCTCCGATAATGTTTCCGGGCTTGAGTCAACTGGTGTTCCCACTACACGTAGTATAGGTTTTAACCTTAACTGTAAATTCTAAATGGAAAACATCATGAAAAATATAATATATAGAATTATGGCCTTCGGAATGGTTTTCCTGGTCATATCATGCGATAAAAATTTCGATGAAATTAATACCAATAATGTAGACCCTACGAGCGATAGTGTCGATCCTATATTCTTGTTGAACAATGCCATTATCAACACCTCGTTTTCCAATGCCCAATTGATTTATGATTTGGGGGTAGTGCAGCAAATTGTTTCACCAAACTCTGGTGTTTTGACAGGTGCTAACTATAATCAAGACAATAGGGATGTGACCGATGATCATTGGGTTAAATACTATGAAAATGTTATCAAGAATACCGGGGATATAATGGGTCAACTTCAAGCTGAAGAAGCTCCGGAAAGACCCAACTTACTTCAAATGACCCGCCTTATACAGGCAATGACGTTTATGATCTTAACCGATGAGTATGGAGATGTGCCTTACTCTGAGGCAGGTAAGGGTATATCTGATCAGATTGTGCTACCGGCCTACGACGCCCAAGAAGCCATTTATACCGATTTGATCAATGAAGTAAAAGAAGCGACTGCGGCCTTAAGTGAGTCGGCCCCTTCTGAAAATGGTGAAGTACTATATTCAGGAGACATCCAAAAATGGAAGAGATTTGGATATTCATTGCTTCTGAGACTTGGCATGCATTTGTCGGAGGTGAATCCGGGTTTGGCCGAGCAAACGGTCAATGATGCTATTGCTGGCGGTGTAATGCAGTCAAACGATGATAACTATGTGGTCCGCCATGATAGCAATTTCACCAACAATGCGGGTTCTCTTTTGAATGCAACAGAAGCAAATAACTTTTATATGGTCGATACTTTCGTTGACTTTCTTACCTCTACCAACGACCCAAGGTTAGAATCGTTGGCGCTTCGCTTCGTAGGTGCAACCTCCGGACCCGATCAAACCATTGATGCGGGCGTAAAAGATCCTGAAGAGCAGGTAGGTATGCCTATGGGTTATGATAATGGGACCATAGGCGCTGTTGCATCCAATCTAGGTTTGGCAAGTTTTTATGACTTTACACAAATAGATAGGTTTCGTATCGCCAAGCAAACGGCACCCATGTATATTATTACCTATAGCCAGACCCAATTATTATTGGCTGAAGCCGCTGTGAGGGGATGGACGAGTGGTGATGCCACCGAGCTATACAATCAAGGGGTTAGGGCGCATATGGAACTTATGGTAGAGTATGATGCTTCGGTCGAAATACTGAATGAAGATATTGAGGCCTACTTGGCCGAAAACCCTTTTGATGCCGGTAATGCACTGGAACAAATAGGAAATCAATACTGGGTTTCTTGTTTTATGAATGGGCCCGAGGCATTTGCTAACTTTAGAAGAACCGGTTTTCCTGCATTGGATAGAAATACCTATCCGGCACAAGATATAAGCACTGATTTCATTAATAGATTGACATACCCCAATTCTGAGGTGGCAACAAATAATGAAAACTTAGGTGCGGCGGTATCAAGAATGGGAGCCGATAACCTCGAAACCAAAATTTGGTGGGATCAATAAATTCAAGAAATCCAAACAAGAATACTAGATATGAAAAACACGTTACAGAAATTAATTGCTCAAAATAAAGCGGAAGAAAAGGCATACGCAGCATCTCGGCAAGAAGAAATCAATAATCCTAAAACCGGAGATGACCGTCGTAATTTTCTAAAGAAAACGGCCTTGGGCGGTATTGCACTATCGAGCTTTATGGGCTATTCTTTCGAAGATAGGGTTGCAGAGACCACTTCAAAAGTTAATAGGGCCTCGGCACCTTCTGAATTGAAGATCACCGATATGCGCTATGTGGTTACCAATGTAATGGGGGGTACCCCGATTATAAAAATTGAGACCAATCAAGGCATACATGGTTTGGGCGAAGTGCGTGACGCAGCCGATGTCAAGTATGCACTTATGCTCAAAAGTAGAATCCTAGGCGAGAATCCTTGTAATGTCGAAAAGATATTCAAGACCATCAAGCAATTTGGTGGACCGGCAAGACAGGCCGGTGGGGTCTGTGCTGTAGAAATGGCCCTATGGGATCTTTGCGGAAAGGCCTATAACGTTCCAGCTTGGCAGCTATTGGGGGGTAGATATCGAGACAAGGTTCGATTATATGCTGATACTCCTGAAGCCAATTCTCCTGAAGAGCAACAGCGCTTAATCAATTTTAGGGTAAAGGAACAAGGATATACTTGGCTTAAAATGGATGTTTCGATAGGGGAACTAAAGGGTATGAAAGATACCGTCGTCAATGGCAAATTCTGGGAAGATTCCAAGGGCAATCTAGCTCAATGGGGCGACCAGAGAAATTACATGTCTTATGGCAATACCATGCACCCCTTTACCCAGATACAGATTACTGAGAAAGGGTTGGAACATCTACAACAGGTAGTTGAGGATGTTCGTAATATGGTGGGGTATGAAATTCCTATTTCTACCGACCATTATGGGCATTTTGACATGAACAATAACATGAGGTTGGCCAAGGCGTTGGAGAAATACCGATTGGCCTGGTTCGAAGATATGGTGCCATGGCAATACACTGAACAATGGAAAGAAATTACACGTTCCATTGATACGCCTACCACTACAGGTGAGGATATTTATTTGTTGAAAGATTTCAAACCTCTGATTCATGAAAGAGCGGTAGATATCGTTCACCCAGATTTGGCTTCTTCTGGCGGACTTTTAGAAACCAAGAGAATTGCCGATTATGCAGAAGAGTTTGGTATCGCAATGGCCATGCACCAAGCAGGCACGCCTGTTTCCTTTATGGCCAATGTACATTGCGCGGCAGCATCGCAGAACTTCTTGGCTTTGGAGCACCATTCGGTCGATCTTCCTTGGTGGGAAGATTTGGTAACCACCGTTGGCGGTTTCAAAATGATAGACAAAGGTTTTGCTACCGTACCTCTAACTGCACCAGGTTTGGGTATCGAGTTGAACGAAGAAGTGCTCAAAAAGCATGTTCACCCAAAAGACAAGAGCTATTTTGCTCCTACAGACCAGTGGAACACCTTAATGTCTCACGACCGTACCTATAGTTAAAAAGGTACGTGTTTAAAAATCAAGCCATAGCAAAATAGGTAGTTACTAGAGTTTTGTTTGAGTTGGTTTGGTTGCCGTTGAGCTCCCCGAGCTTTCCGTTCGGGGACGTTCAACAAATTCGCTTACGACCTTAAAATTTATTACATTGTTCGAATAAATCTTAAAATCCATATTTACTTTCTAACCACAATACAATACAAATGAGAAAAAAAGTATTTTTTTCGTCACTTCTTATATTTTTCACATGTTCAATTTTTTCACAGGGTGTTGCCGCAACCCCTGAATATATTAAAGAACTTACGTCTAATTGGAAAGGTGAGCGCTTTGAAGACGGTCGCCCAAAAGTTTCCGATGCTCTATTAAAAAGAATCAAGAATATTCAAATCGAAGAGGCGTGGGGCTATTTGAGAAGCAAGGGCTACCATAATCAATATGATGGAGAATGGAAGATTTTGCATCCTGATCAGGTAATGAGCGGAAGAGTTCTTACTGCACAGTATATGCCTTTGCGACCTGATTTTAAAGAGGTAGTAAAAGTTCAAGGAGGAAAAGAAAAGCGAGATACGATTGGCGGTAGCAATTCATGGCCCATAGAAATATTGGAACCAGGAGATGTATACGTAGCAGATGGCTACGGGCGTATCATTGATGGTACCTTGATAGGTTCAAACTTGGGTAATGCCATTTACACAAACTCTCAGAACGGTGTCATTTTTGATGGCGGTGTTCGTGATGTAGCGGGATTACTGAATATTGAAGGTTTCAATGGTTGGTACCGTGGTGACGACCCATCGTACTTGGCAGAACAGATGCTTACCAGCATTAATAATCCTATAAGAATTGGCAGGGCCATCGTATTACCGGGCGATGTGGTATTGGCCAATCAACATGGAGTTATTTTCATACCTTCACATTTCGTAGCAGAATTGGTGATTTCTTCAGAAGTTGTGGGCTTACGTGATTTGTTCGGCTTTCAAAGATTGCGCGAGAAAACTTATACCCCGGGCCAAATTGATACCAAATGGACGGATGCCATTAAAGCAGATTTTTTGAAGTGGCTGAAAGAATATCCGAACGCACAATTACCAATGACCAGAAAAGAACTGGACGATTATTTAAAAGAACATTATAATTAATCTTAATTTTTAATCCCTCAAACCGAGTAACCAATTACCAAAAAAATGAAAAACCGAATTCTATTATTTGTCTTGGTCGGACTAATGACCACCTTTACTTTTGCACAGTCAAAAGACGAAGCTGCAATAGATGCCAATGTCAAAAAGTTATATGAGGCAATGGTATCTCAAAATAAGTCAGTTCTTGAAAATTTAACTTCAGAGAAATTGACTTATGGTCATTCAAGTGGTACGATTGAAGATAAAAGTGAATATGTAGAGGCGGTTTTGACCGGTTCTTTTGATTTTTTCTCCATCACACCGGAAGAGCAGAAAATTACCGTATCAGGTGATACCGGGATCGCTCGCCACATCTTTGTCGCCAATGGTACCAATAATGGCGAGAAGGCTGATGTGCGCATTGGTGTAATGATGACTTGGCAGAAAAAATCGGGCAAATGGCTACTGTTGGCCAGACAGGCATATAAACTTTAGAATTCTACGCTTTGAAAAAAATTAATCTTTACTCTATAAGCCTTGTCGTTGCTGCTGTTATTCTAATTGCCATTATCATAATGATTGTAATGGGTAATATCAGCGGGGCTGGCATATTATTCTTATCCTTTTTCGCCCTTTTGGCCTTGGGTTTCAGTGGCTACAAAATGTTAAATGGGCTGGTTTTTACTACAATGATATTTGCTGGAGTATCAGCAGCTCTATATTACCCTGATTTGTTTACCTATGTGGGTGATTTTAAGCTTACGGGTCTTATCATTCCTTTGATACAGATTATTATGTTCGGAATGGGAACCTCAATGAGCATCAAAGATTTTGCGGGTGTTTTTAAAACGCCCCGTGGTGTTATGATTGGGGTAGCGGCACAGCTGCTGATTATGCCCTTGGTAGGCTTTGGTCTTGCAAAGGCCAGTGATTTCCCACCAGAAATAGCAGCAGGTATTGTTTTGATAGGTTGCTCGCCCAGTGGTGTGGCTTCCAACGTAATGGCCTATCTGGCGAAGGCAAATTTGGCATTGTCGATTACCATTACGTCCATTGCGACCTTATTGGCTCCTTTTCTAACGCCTCTTCTAATGAAGTTTTTGGCCGGGGAGTTCATCGAAATCAATGTTCTTGATATGATGTGGAGTATAACCAAGATGATTATTATACCTATTGGGGCCGGTTTGCTTTTTAACAAACTGTTCAAGACCGAATGGCTAGATAAGGCCATGCCTTTGGTATCAATGTTGGCCATAGGAGTTATAATTACCATTATAACCGCAGCGGGTAGAGACAGCCTATTGGATATTGGGGGCATTCTTATGATTTTGGTGCTTATACATAATATATTCGGGTACGGACTTGGGTACGGATTTGCCAAGCTCTTCAAAATGGAAGAACAAGATGCCCGTACCATAGCTATTGAGGTCGGTATGCAAAATGGTGGCTTGGCTTCGGGTATAGCCAATTCGTTGGGTAAGATTGCCACAATGGGTCTGGCACCTGCGGTTTTCGGTCCGTTGATGAACATTACCGGATCCATTTTAGCATCCTATTGGCACAAAAGACCACCGAAAAAACTTTCTATAACAGATGCATCCGGTGATTAATATTGCTTAACCTATCGTATTGTTTAATAAATATCTCAATTAGGTTTTATATTGTTAAACACGATTGATTAAAGGTTTTTCTAATCTATTTGCTACATAAATCATTTGTAAATTTTTATTTTCGATACCATCTAAAATCGACCTTTAACTTAAGATAGGGCGAACAAAACAATTTAGCATATAATGAAGAAAGTAGTGACTTTTGGAGAAATCATGTTGAGATTATCTCCACCAGGATTTTTAAGATTTTCGCAAACGACCAGTTTTGATGTGGTTTATGGGGGCGGAGAAAGTAATGTGGCCGTATCATTGGCTAATTATGGCGTGCCAGTAGACTTTGTTACCAGATTGCCCAAAAATGACATTGGGGAATGTGCTTTGATGGAGATGAGAAAAAGAGGGGTCGGTACCGATAAGATTATTTATGGTGGTGACCGTTTGGGAATTTATTTTTTAGAGACGGGTGCCGTAAGTCGGGGCAGTAAAGTGGTTTACGACAGGGCGCATTCGGCCATGGCGGAAATCGAAAAGGGAATGGTCGATTGGGATGCTGTTTTCGAAGGTGTCGAATGGTTTCACTGGACAGGTATTACACCTGCTATTTCGCAGGGAGCGGCCGATGCCTGTTTAGAAGCCGTAAAAGCGGCTAGTGCTAAAGGTATTACTATTTCTACCGATTTAAATTACCGGGCAAAACTTTGGAAATACGGTGGTGATAGGGAGGCTATTATGACCGAGTTAACATCTTATTGTGACGTGATTTTAGGAAACGAGGAAGATGCCGAAAAGCACTTTGGAATCCACCCTGAAGGGCTAGACGTTCATAAACATGGTCATGATGTAAAAGCCGATGCTTTCCTATCGGTTTGTAAACAGATGATGAAAAAATTTACAAAAGCTAAAAAAGTCATCACTACACTTCGTGGTTCTATTTCTGCATCGCATAATACATGGGCGGGCGTTCTCTACGATGGTGAAAAGATGTACGAGACCCGTCAATATCAAATTACCGACATTGTCGATAGGGTAGGCGGCGGAGATTCTTTTATGGGAGGTTTGATTTACGGACTTCTTAAATATCCTGAAGATGACCAAAACGCTTTGGATTTTGCCGTTGCCGCCTCATGTTTAAAACATACTATCAAGGGCGATGCCAACTTGGTTACCGTAGATGAAGTTGAAAAATTAATGGGAGGCGACGCTTCCGGAAGGGTAGCTCGATAAGGTAACTTTCTAATTAAATGCTAATACAGATTATATAAAATGGCTAAATATTCACGATTGGAAGTAGCTCAGGTGATGAAAGAAACGGGTATGGTACCCTTGTTCTACCATCCTGACATTGAGCTAGGAAAAAAAGTATTAAAAGCTTGCTATGACGGTGGCGCTCGTTTGATCGAGTTTACGGCTAGAGGCGATTTCGCTTATGAGGTGTTTCTAGAACTGAACAAATTCGCTTTGAAGGAATTGCCCGGAATGATAATGGGAGTAGGTTCGATAACCGATGCCGCCGCTGCTAGTCTCTTTATGCAAATGGGGGCCAATTTTATTGTTACCCCTACATTAAGGGAAGACATTGCCATTGTTTGTAATAGAAGAAAGGTATTGTGGTCTCCCGGTTGCGGAACCCTTACGGAAATCAATAGGGCAGAAGAACTTGGTTGCGAAATCATTAAACTTTTCCCTGGTTCTACATACGGTCCTGGCTTTGTAAAGGCCATTAAAGGCCCACAACCATGGACAAGCGTTATGCCGACTGGCGGCGTGAGTACCGAAGAGGCGAATCTAAGAGGTTGGTTCGGGGCCGGTGTTACCTGTGTGGGTATGGGTTCTCAATTGATCAGTAAAGAGATTTTGGCCGCAAAAGACTATGATGGTCTTGAGGCCAAGGTAAAAGAAACCCTGGCCTTGATCAAGACTATAAGAAGCTAGTTAATAAAAAGATTTTCTGATACCTAGTTCCAATCCCCGTAATTCTGCCAAGCCGCGTAAGCGACCAATAGCGGAATAACCGGGGTTGGTTTTTTTATGTAGGTCATCTAACATTTGATGACCGTGGTCTGGCCTCATCGGTATTAAATTATCTTCGCGGCCTTCATATGTTCTTCTTTTTTCTTCGGCCAATATTAGTTTCACCAATTCGTACATGGGCACGTCACCTTCAAGGTGGTTCGCTTCATAGAAATTGCCATTACCATCTCGTTTGGTACTTCTCAAATGCAAAAAGTGAACACGGTCGGCAAACCTTTTGAACATTTGTAAAATGTCATTATCACCTCGGGCACCTAATGATCCGGTACAGAATGTAATGCCATTATGTACTGATGGTACTTTTTCAAAGATATAGGCATAATCTGCCTCTGTACCCATGATTCTCGGTAAGCCTAGAATAGAGAATGGTGGATCGTCTGGGTGAATACAGAGTCGAACCCCATTTTCTTCGGCAACAGGAACCACTTCTTGTAAAAAATAAACTAAGTGATCTCGCATTTCATCTTCACCGATTTGATCATAAGTATCTAAAATGGTTTGAAACTTACTCAGATCAAAACCTTTTTCTGGTACGGGATATCCTTCTGAAGAACCTGGCAAGCCAGCGATTATTGTTTTGACCAATTCCCAGATATCATTATCGTTCATTGCTTCGAACCGCTCTTTGGCTGCGGCAATTTGCGATTCGGTATAGGTAGCTTCCGCATTTGGTCTTTTTAAAATAAATAGATCAAAGGCGGCCAAAGCATTAAATTCAAATGAAAGTGCTTTTGAACCATCTTCTACTTCGAAGTCAAGACTGGTTCGAGTCCAATCTAAAACGGGCATAAAATTATAGCATACGGTGGTCACCCCACATGAGGCCAAGTTTTTTAAACTTAGTTTGTAATTTTCAATATGCTTTTTATAATCACCTTGTTGGGTCTTGATGTTTTCGTGAATAGGTAAAGACTCGACCACAGACCATACCAAGCCATACTCATCAAGTACTTTTTTTCTCTTTTCTATTTCTTCTACCGGCCATATTTCGCCGTTGGCAATATGATGTAAAGCGGTAACGATACCGGTAGCACCGGCCTGTTTGATATCTTGAAGGCTTACGGGATCACTTGGCCCGTACCAACGCCATGTTTGTTCCATTGTAGTAATTTAAGTTATGCTAATGATTAGAATGAGTTGTTGAGAGTTATACACCACTAAAGGCACTGAAACCACCATCGATAGGCAAAACTATACCCGTTATGAACTTGGCGGCATCACTGCATAAAAACTGCACAGCCCCATTAAGCTCTTCTACTTCGCCAAATCGGCCCATCGGTGTGTTTCTAATTATATCTTGACCTCTTTGGGTGTAAGATCCATCTTCGTTGGTAAGAAGTGCACGGTTCTGTTTTCCTATAAAAAAACCAGGTGCAATGGCATTTACCCGAATACCCTCACCAAATTTCAAGGCCATCTCTACCGCCATCCATCTGGTAAAGTTCTCCATGGCTGCCTTTGAGGCGGAATAACCAGCAACACGTGTAATAACGCGTTCTACGGCCATTGAAGAATAATTGATGATGACCCCCTCTTTTTGTTCACTCATGGCCTTGCCAAAAACGATAGACGGAATGACCGTACCATTGAGGTTAAGGTCGGTTACTTTTCTAAAAGCGTCAATTGATAGGTCGAATATGGTTTTGTCAACGGCAATAGTGGCCCCTGGAAGGTTTCCGCCGGCTATGTTCAAAAGAATATCAATTCTTCCGAAATCTGCGATTACCTGATTCTTGACTTTTATAAGCGATTCTTCATCTAGTATATCGGCCTCATAGGCTTTAGCTTTACCACCTAACTCATTTATTTCACCGATAAGTTCGTTCAAAGATGATTCTTTTCGGGTGAGTAAGACCAATTGAGCTCCGGCCTGGGCAAAACTTTTGGCGATACTACCGGCCAATGAACCGCTGGCGCCTGTAATTATGGCAATCTTGTCTTTGATGCCGTACATATTTTTATTGTTTAAAGGTTCGAAAGCCGAATATAAAACAATATCCCCTAAAAATTAAAAGTGTACGTATTCTACTTAAAAAAGAAACAAAAAACCGTTACTTTTAGACAAACAAAACGATCAACTACAACTTTATGAAAGTTTACAAAAGCCAAGCGCTTGCCATTATTGAACACGAAGGTCAATTCTATGAAAAACAGATAACCGATTGGAATACTTTTTTAAACAGACAAAATTTGTTTAGCGCTTTGGTGAACGATTTAGATTCATTCGAGAAGAGAAATGAAGGCCTTAACGGTGCTACACTGGAAAAACCCATGGGAGACCATGAAATTTGGGCCTCTGGAGTAACTTATATGCGTAGTAAGACAGCGCGTATGGAAGAATCAAAAAAAGCGGGAGGCGGCACCTTTTATGATCGTGTATACGATGCCGATCGACCTGAACTATTCTTTAAGGCCACTCGTCAAAGAACGGCTGACCCCAATGGAAAGGTACGTATCAGAAAAGATTCCGGTTGGGACGTGCCAGAGCCCGAACTGGCACTTTTAGTAAGTTCAAAAGGTACCATTGAAGGATACACTATTGGAAATGATATGAGCTCAAGAAGTATAGAAGGAGAGAATCCGCTCTATTTGCCACAGGCCAAAACATACGAAGGTTGTGCTGCATTGGGCCCATGTATATTAGTTTCTGAAGACCCAATTGTTGAAACCACCACTATTACCCTTGAGATCTTAAGGTCTGGCTCATCTGTTTTTTCAGACACTATTGCCATCAGTCAAATGAAAAGGAAACATCAAGATTTGGTAGATTACCTTTTCAGGGAATGTAATTTTCCCGTTGGATGCTTCTTAATGACCGGAACGGGAATTATTCCTCCGGATGAGTTTACCTTAAAATCGGAAGACGAGATTCGTATAAGTATTGAACATATTGGAACCTTAGTGAATTACGTTGCTTAGCCGACCGTAATTTCAATGCTCCTTTAGGTCAAAAACTGTTTCGAGCGGCACCCATTTTTCTCCTTTATTTGCCCAAGGCAGGGCTTGCTGAAACTTCCACATTAGTTTTTCCCAGTCTTGCACAGCAGGATTTTGGGCATCCATTTGAGCTTTTTTGTCTGGGTCGAAGGTGTCATCAACTTCCATAACCATAAACATTCTATTTCCGGTCAAAGATATTTGCATATGGATGATGCCGGCATCCCTAATGCTTTTGATGACTTCTTTTGGTACCCCACCCACTTCATGGTACGCTTTATACTCGGCAATGAGTTCGGCATTGTCCTTTAAATCACAGGAGTAGAAATATCGTTTAGTGTTTTTAGGCATTGTTTTATTACTTGATTTGGTAACTGGTATAAACTTTTCTTCCATAGATAGCAACAATAAAAAAGCATATAAATGAAAGAACAAATGAAAAGCGCATTTCTGAAACCCCTAAGAAACGAACATCCTCATATCCGTTTCCACCAAAATCAAGCATATAGCCTTGAAGGTATGGCAATAGTGCTCCACCGACAATGGCCATTACTAAAAAAGCAGCTCCGAATTTGGCGTCTTCACCCTGACCTTCTAAGGCAATACCATAAATGGTCGGGAACATGATCGACATAAAAAACGATGTCAAGAGCAGCGCATAGATACCCAACATACCAGGGAGAAAAATAGCTCCTAAAAGCGAGAGCATGGCACCAAAACCGAAGAGCATCAACAATTTGCCCGAATTTATTTTGGCCAATAAAGCGGTACCTACCGTTCTTCCTACTAAAAAGAAAATATAGCCGGCCAGGCCATACCATACTGCCGATTGTGCATCGATACCCAAGGTCTCCGCATATTGGTAGACGTACGTCCAGCACATGATTTGAGCGCCTATGTAGAACATTTGGGCAATCACCCCAAAAACGAACTTAGGCTCTTTCCATAACCTTTTAATCGACGCTGAAAACTTTACTTTAGCCTCTTGACTTTTATTTTGTGGCATTTTAATGAAACTGATCAAAAGGAAAAAGAAAATGACAACGACCCCTAGAATAACATATGGGTTTCTAATAATCTCAAGATCACTGGTTCTGATCAGGCTTTTGCTCGCTTCTGAAAGGGTGTCGTAAATGGGGATGCCATCTTCGGTCACATCATCTGAACGCAGGGCACCTAAAACAAAATTTTGGGCTATGAGCAACCCTAGAATAGAACCCATCGGATTGAACATTTGGGCAAAATTCAACCTTCTGGTCGCAGTTTCTTCCGAACCCATTGATAGAATATAAGGGTTAGCCGTAGTTTCTAAAAAAGCCAAACCGAATGTCAAGATATACAAGGCAGCCAGAAAGAAGCCATAACTTTCTTTGGCCGCAGCTGGCCAGAATAAAAGGGCCCCTATTGAATAAAGAGCCAAGCCCAAAAGAACCCCTTTCTTGTACGAAAACTTGTTGACGAATAAAGCAGCCGGCAAAGCCATCGTAAAGTAACCACCATAAAAAGCTAACTGAACTAGGGAGGCTTGGGTGTTACTTAGCTCCAATACCTTTTGAAAACCTCTCACCATTGGGTTGGTCATATCGTTTGCTAATCCCCATAGTGCGAAAAGTGAGGTAATCAAAATAAAAGGCACGAGTACCGCTTTTGATACTACTGATTGTTTGTTGTTGCTGTTCATGTTGAGGGTTTGGTTTACTTGGTTTTCAGGCTTCTAGTTTTCTGTCAATAGTGCTCGATCTAGATGTACGTACCCCCCATCGACAAATATGAACTGACCAGTGGTATGTGAAGAACGGTCTGATATAGTAAAGAGGCAAACATTGGCTATCTCTTCTGGCGATGTCATTCGATTTTCCAAAGGAATTTTTTCGACTATTGACTTTAGTTTTTTATCCCCATCGGGTAGGGTTTTGATCCAAGTATCATAAGATGGTGTCCAGCTTTCGGCAATGATAATGGCATTGGAGCGAATGCCATAAGTAACCAAATCAACGGCCCATTCTCTTGTCAATGCCAGTACACCGCCTTTAGATGCAGCGTAGCCCGAAGTTCTTCCTTGGCCTGTAAGGGCTACTTTTGAACCGATGTTCAAAATATTGCCTTTTGATTTTTTAAGATAGGGTAGGGCATGTTTTACAATTAAAAAATAGCTTACCATGTTGAGCTTTAAAGAGTTCATGAACTCCTCATAACTGGCCTCTAAACCGACACCATCGTTTACCCCTACATTGTTAAGAACAACATCAATTCTACCATACTTTTTGCTGATTTCGTTCATGGCATTTTCCACCTGTTCAGGATCTGTTACGTCAGTCTGACAAAAGTGTGCGTCGACGCCTTTATTTCTAATTTCTTCGGCATAGACAGCACCTCTTTCGTTTCGGTCGATAATGGCGGGAATAGCACCTTCATCTACCAATCTCATTAAAATAGTTTCACCTATACTACCGAATTTACCTGCGGCTCCGCTAATGACAACTACTTTATCTTTTAAATGTAAATCCATTTCTTAAGTTGTTTGTTTTTTTTAAAGGGGGATAAAAGCCCTTAATTATAAGTTGTAAAATTCTTGGGCATTCTTACCCATTATCCTTTGTTGATCGCATTCGTCTAAGTACCCGATATAATTTCTAACGATATCAATTACCTGTGTGTAAGTGCCTGCCACCAAACAAACAGGCCAATCAGAGCCATACATGACTCTTTTAGCATCAAAAGCTTCCATTACTAAATCTATGTATGGCTTTAGCTGCTTTTCAGACCAGTTGGTATAATTAGCTTCGGTAATCATACCTGAAAGCTTGCAATATACATTTTCATTTTTTGCAATTTCTTTCATCAAAATGGCCCATCCGTCAAAAAAACCATCTTTGATATAGGGTTTGGCTAAATGATCAATTACAAATCTTTGATTTGGGAATTTTTTCACGAATTCGAGAACTGCTCCCAATTGGTGGGGATACACCAGAATATCATAGGTGTACTCGAATTGCTCAAGTTGGGCAATTCCATTTAAGAAATCACTTCGTAAAAGAAAATTGACATCGGCTTCACCTTGAACAATATGCCTCCAACCTTTAATCTTAGGTTGCGCTTGATAAGACTCCAACTCTGCTACTATTTTTCTGGAACGTAGGTCGATCCAACCCACAATACCCTTTATGAAATCGTTTTCGTTGGCAAGCTGTAAAAGAAAATTGGTTTCTGCATTTGTTTGATCCGCTTGCACGGCCACGCAAGCATCTACCTCGTTTTGCTGGTAAATTGGCTTTAAATCTTCAGGTAGAAAATCTTTTCGAATGCTTGCCATTTCGTCATCGATCCAAGCGTGTTTTTTACTGTTGTAGATCCAAAAATGTTGATGACTGTCTATAATCATGGGTAATCAAAATGTTATTGAAAATCGACCATCGCTTTTATGACTCCATTTTCAGGCTGTAACCAATTCTCAAAATTGGCAATCATATCGGTATAATGAACTTTATGGGTTATAAAAGACGCAACAGGAAATTCTCCATTTTCCAATACGCTTATCACATGTTCAAAATCGACCAATGCAGCATTTCTACTGCAAAGAATCGATGTTTCCTTGGCGTGAATAGCAGGATGCGAAAATGTAAGCTCACCTTTCGAAAGGCCCACCAAAATATATCTACCGCCATGAGCCATAAAATCGACACCTGACTCTAGCGCCCCCTTGTGCCCAGTGGCATCAAAAACGGCAGTAGCCATTTGACTACCGGTCATTTTTTTCACGTGTTCAACAGCTTGTTGGCCACCTAGAACGGTATGCTCTACGCCCAAATATTTTTTGACATAGTCGAGTCTATCTTGGTTCATATCAATGGCTATTACATGAGCTCCTTTAATCTGAGCAAATTTTATTAGCCCAATGCCAATAGGACCACAACCTATCACCACGACCTGTTCACCAGATTCTAAATTGGCCCTTCTGACGGCGTGCGCACCAATAGACAAACATTCTACTATAGCTGTTTCTTGATCGGATAGTTGATTGGCTGGTAACAATATATTTTCGGGCACCACTAACTTTTCTTGCATACCCCCATCAGTATGTACACCCAAAACAGACATGTCTACGCAACAATTGGTTTTTCCGTTTCTGCAAGCGATACATCTGCCACAACTCAAATAGGGCATAATTACCACTTTGTCTCCGGCTTTAATATTCCTTTGGTTTTTATCTATTTCCAAGACCTCTGCCGCCAATTCATGACCAAGTATTCTGGGGTATGTAAAGAAGGCTTGGTTACCGGCGTAGGCATGAAGGTCGGTACCACAAATACCAACTTTGGTAATTTTTAGAAGCGCCTCACCAGAATTTCTTGAAGGATAGGCTTTTTCCTTTAAATGGAATTGCCTAGGTTTTTCACAAACTATGTAATTCATTCACTATCTGAGATTTAGTAATTACCTGAGGTGAGATACGCCTAAATTATAAAAAAACTAAGTTAACTGTATTATTTTTAAAGGTTTCTAAGATTTTTGGTGGAAATGGTATTAAAAATAAATAAAAGGTTAATTTCATGCGTATGCAATTCATAGGTGATCTTTCTGAAAAACAACATTTAATAAGCGATTTATTTCACTGGCCAAAAACAACAGGAGAGTGGGATGCTTATAGACTTACCGACGAGCAGGTCAAGCATTTTCACGAAGAAGGTTACGTGTCAGGTATCAAACTTTTAGATGAAGACCAAGTCGATCTTTTAAACCAGGAATTGGAAGAATTAACCAACCCCAAGCACCCAGGCCACCATTTGTTCTATGAGTTTCATACCAATGAATCGAATGATCCAAATTCGGTTCTGTTTCATTCGTTAGGTCATTGGCGTATTACAAAAGGTTTTCATGATGTGCTTTATAACCCTGCTTTTGTGATGGCCGCCTATCAACTATTGAATGATAGGCCGGTTCGTTTTTGGCATGACCAGTTATTCTGTAAACCCGCTAGGCATGGGGGTGTGGTAGCATGGCATCAAGACTATTCTTATTGGACGCGAACAATTGCGATGCAGCATCTGACCTGTTGGACGGGACTTGATGATGCAACCACCGAAAATGGCTGTTTACACTATATTCCCAAAAGTCACAAATGGGGACTCTTGGAAGCTCCAACTCTTGCAGGGGATATGAACGGTTTAAAGAGCTATCTCTCTACAGAACAAAAGGAACAATTTGACAAACCTGTACCTATTGAACTTAAGAAGGGTTTTGCCACTTTTCACCATCCTTTAATGGTTCATGGTTCCTACGAAAATAAATCGGAGAGAAGCAGAAGGGCTTTCGTTCTAAATGTTTTTGCAGATGGTACGGTGAGTAATACCGACGATGAACTGCTAGCGGGGGTTCCTATTATACCTAAAGGGCAAAAAATGCAAGGTAAGTTCTTTCCCTTATTATTCGAAGGAGTATAAATCCATCCTATCAAAAAATACTATGACCAATCCTAAAAAGATTTCAACTACTACAAAAAGGCAAAATTCCACATCGATCACTATACGCTCACTGTTGACCTCTTTTGTATGGGTTATTTTACTATTAATATCCTGTCAAGAGACGAAAAAACCGGAAGCTTCTAAAAAAGCCCCCAAAGTAGAAAAACCCAATATTGTAATTATATATGCGGATGACTTAGGTTATGGAGAGATGGGTGCTTATGGTGCGACTGAATTAAAAACACCAAATTTAGACAAGCTTGCCAATGGAGGTATGCGATTTACCAATGGTTACGCTACTTCTGCGACCTGCACCCCAAGCCGGTATGCTCTGTTAACCGGTGTTTATCCATGGAGAAACAAAAATGCCAAGATTCTGCCTGGTACTGCTCCTCTTATTATAGACACGAGTCAAATAACGCTGCCCAAAGTTTTGAAAACTAAAGGGTATTCTACGGGAATAGTGGGCAAATGGCATTTAGGCCTTGGTAACGGAAATGTAGACTGGAACCAGAGAATAGCACATAGCCCCAATGAAGTTGGTTTTGATTATAGTCATATTTTGGCTGCAACGCAAGATAGGGTGCCTACGGTTTATATCGAAAATGGCCACGTTGTCAATTTAGACCCCAATGACCCTATTTATGTCAACTATGAAGAAAATTTTGAAGGCGAACCCACGGGCAAGGATAATCCTGAACTTACTACTATGAAATGGCATCATGGCCATAATAACAGCATTGTAAACGGAATACCTAGAATAGGCTTTATGAAAGGGGGAGAGGCGGCTAAATGGTCTGATATTGACATGGCCGACCATTTTTTAAATAAAGCCAAATCTTATGTTCAAGGCCATAAAAAGAATCCGTTTTTCTTGTACTATGCTCTTCAACAGCCCCATGTGCCAAGAACACCGCACCCAAGATTTGTTGGCACCTCTGGTATGGGCCCGAGGGGCGACGTGATAGTAGAAGCCGATTGGGTTGTAGGGCAGTTTGTTCAGATGCTAGAATCTGAGGGGTTGTTAGAAAATACATTGATTATTTTTTCGAGTGACAATGGCCCCGTATTGAATGATGGTTATTATGATGATGCCGTTGAGAAAGTGGGGAACCATAATCCAAGAGGGCCATTGAGAGGGGGTAAATATAGTTTGTTCGAGGCGGGAACCAGAGTTCCGTTTTTTGCTTATTGGAAGGGTAAAATAACCCCGGGGGTTTCCGAAGCACTTATTTCGCAAATCGACCTTTTGGCTACCTTAGGCAGTTTGGTGGATAGTGATGTGAAAACTGAAGATAGCAAAAATTTATTGAATGTTCTTTTGGGAGATAGCCAAGAAGGTCGTAATCATTTGATTTTGGAAGCTACCAGTAGAACAGCCTTTAGGGAAGGAAATTGGGTAATGATACCACCGTATGAAGGTGCCGCTGTAAACAAACAAGTTGATATCGAATTGGGCAATTCAAAAGAATATCAACTATATAATTTAAAGGAAGATATAGGCCAAAGCGATAATCTTGCTAGCAGTCATCCCGATAAATTAAAAGAAATGATTGAAGGCTATCTGGCAATAAGAGGTAACGATGGTAATACAGTCGAACCATTGGAACTAAAATAGGTGCTGCCCAAAAAGTAAAGAAAATTCTTCGCTGCTTATTGCTTATTCAAAGTTAGCTAGTATTTTTATGGCCCATTTTAAATACAATCGATTACACAAAGAATGAAATCCACCCAATATATCGGTAATAAGACCTTTTCGGTGATTGATAAAGCCAAAGTTGATCCGCTCAGTGATGAAGTTCGTATAAAGGTAGCCTACACGGGCGTTTGCGGTACAGATGTTCATATTTACCATGGTATGATGGATAAACGTGTTCAAATGCCAGTGACCATTGGTCATGAAATGTCGGGCACAATCGATGCCATTGGCGCTGATGTAACGAATTACAAGGTTGGTGATAAAGTGGTAGTCAGACCATTGGATGATAGGGGAGTTTTACCTTCAGATAAAGGGTTTAACCATATCTGTGAGAACTTAAAATTTATAGGCATTGATAGTCCAGGATCTATGCAACAGTTTTGGAACGTTCCCGCCTTTACCCTTCATCAGCTCCCAAAAAATACCGATTTAAAGTTGGCCGCACTTATTGAGCCCTTGGCCGTAGCTGTTCACGATGTTCGATTAAGTGAATTAAAGAAACATGAAACCGCTGTTGTACTTGGCGGTGGGCCTATTGGTCTTCTTGTTGCTTTGGTAGCCCAGCAGACTGGTGCTCAAGTTTTTGTTTCTGAAATCAACCCAAAACGTATTGCAAAAGCAAAAGAATTGGGTTTGAATGTTATTGACCCTACCAAAGTCGATTTAATAGAAGAAGTGAAGAATCGTACCGAAAACCGAAGGGCCGATGTGGTCTTTGAGGTAGCCGGTGTTCAGGCTACTTTAGATATTATGACCGAAGTTGCAGGTATCAGGGGTAGAATAGTTATGGTCGCGATTCACGGTCAAAAAAAAGAAGTCGATCTTTTTAAATTTTTCTGGAAAGAATTACGGCTCATAGGGGCAAGGGTGTATGAAAAAGAAGATTATGAACGCGCTATTACCCTTGTCACCGAGAATAAGGTAGGTTTTGAAAACATGATAACGGATATTCAGCCATTGACAAACATTCAATCAGTATTTGAACAAATTGATTTGAATCCTGATGGAATGAAGGTTTTAATGGACTGTCAACAATAAAAAACATAAAAAATCAATTCAATAATGAGTATACTCAGCAGTTTTAGTCTTGAAGGAAAAATAGCATTGGTAACAGGGTGCAAGAGAGGAATCGGAAAAGCTATGGCCTTAGGATTGGCCGAGGCAGGTGCCGATATTATTGGCGTAAGTGCCTCTTTGGAAAAACATGGCAGCATGGTTGAACAAGAGGTCGAAGGCATCGGAAGAAAGTTCAAGGCATACACCTGTGATTTCGGCAATAGGGAATCATTATATGAGTTTATCAAACAAGTAAAAGACGATTTTCCCAAAATAGATATTCTGGTCAATAATGCAGGTACCATTCTAAGAGCGCCAGCTGTGGAGCATTCCGATGAGTATTGGGACAAGGTGATAGAAATCAACCAAACCGCACAATTTATCTTGACTCGGGAAATTGGTAAAGAAATGGTCAAGAGGGGCGAGGGAAAAGTTATTTTTACTGCTTCGTTGTTAACTTTCCAAGGAGGCATAACCGTGCCAGGCTACGCCGCAAGTAAAGGCGCCGTGGGGCAGATTACGATGGCATTTGCCAATGAATGGGCAGGAAAAGGTGTTAACGTAAATGCCATTGCACCGGGTTACATCAGTACCGATAATACCGAGGCGCTTCGAAATAATCCGGAAAGGGCAGACTCTATACTGGCCAGAATACCGGCCGGTAGATGGGGGCAACCCGACGATTTCAAAGGGCCAATTGTTTTCTTGGCTTCAGCGGCATCTAGCTATATGCATGGAGAGACCATGCTAGTTGATGGCGGTTGGATGGGAAGGTAGATGCTTATTTCATTTAAATATTAATCGCCAAGGCTCATTCCCTAAAAAAATTGATTAGATAGATAACATTGATTAGTGGAGTAATTTTATTCACTTCTCTCCATTTTACGAATTGGGAGTAGGTAATAGCCAAAGCAAAAACGTTGTTGCGACAACATCTGGCCTTTATACGGAGTCATTTTCTTAGTAACGTACCAGAGAAATAGAGTAAAAGTGCGCCGACTAAGAAAACCATTTTGCCAAATAAAAAAAGACAATTGGCATTTGAGAAATATCAAATGTAGTTTGGTAATATCTTCCCAATATGATGGGGTTTGTCAATAACAAAATAATCTGTCGGTGTTAATGACCACCTAGATTGTAGTTCTAAATCTACATGTAAAAATAAAGAGGACGGGCATTATCATGGCATAAAAAATTCTAGCTTTTGCTACACTTCTGCATAGTTGGTATTGACATAAAAGGCATGAATGCTCTATGTTAGATTTAGATAGTGCCTCCAGATTATTTAAGTCAGTGTTTGCCACTTAACGTATATACTTGTCTACAATTGATTTCTACTTAAACAAAATTGAAAATAATTTGTATTGGGAATATCCTTCAAATTTAATTGTCTCAAAATTGTTACCAATTGCCCTCTGTGATAGGTTTCATGATCGATTACATGAATAAATACGTCAGAAAGATTAATAGTTTCCTCGGAAAACGGAGTTTTAATTTTTCTTTCTAAATCAGTATTCAGAACCATCTCTAAACCTGACAGAAAGATTTTTGACTGATTTTTGAATTCATCAACAAATCCTTCAAAGGCTAATCTTTGGTCGATGTATGGAACTTTGTAATCATATGTTTCACCAAGTACCAAAAGCCAGAATTTTTGTGCTTGCACCATATGTTCTATGGTTTCATAAAGACTGGGGTAGCTTGATTGAATCTGTTGTTTTTTCAATTCACTAGGAACTTTCTCAATATAGTCTGCTAAAACATTGTTAGCCCAGAAATTAAACTGTGCATAGCTTTTAATATGATTTTTGAGCTTCATTTCTTCTACTTAAAAAACAGCCTTGATAGAGTTACTAGACCAATGGTTAGAATTAAACTTAAAGAGATTAGTTTGAACTTCTCTTGCGGTATGTAGTGGAGTATTTTTTTGCCTATTGCAGTACCTATGAGTCCAATTAATAGTAAAAACGGAACGTAAACTAGGTCATGTTTATGTATGAAACCGTTAAATAAGTAAACAAAGGTTCTTGAAAAGTCTATCCAAAAATCTATAAAAGCTGAGGTTGCGATATACACATTTTTCTCTAGATTGAATGCTGCCATGGTGAGACCTCTAATGGCACCTCCTGTGCCAAGAAGTCCTGCTGAGAATCCTGACAAACTTCCACCAATAATAGCATTTTTTCTATTGGGATTAATAGCTAGATTTTTATTCATCAAAAAGATAGCACTGAGAGTTACTAAGAATAGGCCCAATACTATTTCTAAATAATTAGAATTAACCACCTTTGTGAGTATTCCTCCCACTATCACAAAAATAATCGAAGGTAAACCTATGGCTATCAAGAGTCTTTTGTTTAGGCCTTTTTTGAACAAAAATATCTTGCTAAGGTTGCTCGACAGATGATAAATTGCGGTCAGACCCAATACCGATTCAAAATCAAAATAAAAATTAGCGATGGGTACAAAAAAAACTGACGAGCCAAAACCCCCTATGGTTCCCAATATCTCGGCCAACAAGGCCAATAATAAAAATATATAGCTAACGTTTTTCACCAGATTAAGTTCAGGCGGTCGTAGCTTACTATCAAAACGAAAATTCGATCAATTGGCAGCTTCGACCGATGCTTTTTTTCTTTTAGATTGCTTACTGGCTATTTTTTTCTTCAGCCAATCAGGATAAGCTGAAGAATCTTCAGCTTCGTATAGCCTTATGTGTTGATCTTCTTGTGGTTTCTTTAGTTCATCAGAAGTACAGCCCAATATTCGGGCCGCTGTATCGACTCCGGAATGGGAAGCTCCGGCTACCCCATGTGAAAGTACACTAGAACCGCAGAGATATAGATTCTCTATCTCGCTTTTGGCCCTAAAAGCAAATGGCCCTATGTGCATCATGCTTTTCTCCGTACCATATACATTGCCCTTGGTCGAATTAATATAATATTCGTTCGTTAGTGGTGTACCCAACTCCTTGTGCACAATGTGCTTCTTAATACCGGGAACAGCTCTATCGATACCATTGACCATTTTTTGGGTCAATCGTTCTTTTAATCGAAGATATTCTTGAGACCGCTCTTGATTTTTTTGATCGAACTTCTCAAATGTCTTATAATCTACAAAAGTGATGGCCTCAATGGTATGGTGTTTACCGTCGTAACTACTGGGGTCTTTTAGTGTGGTACAGCTAATGAACATTCCCTCAAAAGCATCACCTTCATCAATACGATCGGCAAAGATTTCCTCATAAAAATCATTGGGTCCGCGGTCGGGCATTAGCCAAATATTTCCAGAATCAACCCCATGCTTTCTTAAATCCATATCCACCGTAAGAAATAACATAATCGATGTACATGAATAGGTGGTTTTTTCTAGTTTTCGGTTCAAGCGTTTACTAAGATTCTCTTTTCCAATCAGTTGATTGTATGTAATACCAACATCGGCATTGCTGATGATGTATTTGGCATAAATCTTTTCATCATTATCGAGTACGACCCCTACGGCTTTTTTTCGTTTATCGCCTTCTAGCAATATCTTGTTAACGGCCGTACTGGTTCTTATTTCACCCTCATACTTTTTAATCACCTTGGTCATCGATTTGATGAGAGCACCACCTCCACCCATGGGGTAATAGGCACCATGAATGTAATGGTACATAACAGCACTGTGAAGCAAGAATGGCACCTTATTCGGGGCTACCCCATGATCGCCACATTGAATATTGAGTATTTTCTTCAAAAGTGGATTTTTTATATGCCAACCAATCACCCTACTGAGGCTGAAGAGCGCATATTTACCAAAATATTTGGTCTTGTAGGGCATTATCAGTTTCTGCCAAAAACCCTTAAAATAGGGGATGGAGTATAATTCTCTACTGACCGTTCGGGTAAGTTTTAGGTATTTTGATATATTCTTTTCTTCCTCGGGAAATTGTTCTGAAAGCCGATGGATCAGTTCATCAAAATTATCAGGATAATCAAACTGATGATCACCGATTTTTACATGCTCGTAACCATCGGGATTCATTCGAAAAAAAACCAAATCGTTGGCGATGCCTAGGCCTCTATATAAGTCGTTAGTGGTCTGCCCTTCGGCCAAGCGGCCAACGTAGTGTACACCAGGTGTAAATCGGTGTCCGTTAAGATAGAAGCTATGACACCATCCTCCTGGTACATCGTGTTGCTCTAGCACCAGTACTTTTTTGCCCTCTCGCGCTAGGCAAATGGCACAGGCCAAACCACCTGCCCCAGACCCAATGATAATAGCGTCATAATTCTTATTCTGTGGTTGCTTTTGGGTACTTATAGTGCTATTCTTTTCTGTCATTTGAACAATTGTACAGACCTTTTGTCTGAAAATAAAATTGTTGGTTCTTTAACAAAAGTGAAGATATGCATAAATTTTAAGAAGTGATGATTTTGATAAGAGTAGGATCTTCTAAAAAAAAAAGGGTGCCAATGGTAAAATAAAATGGCCCTTAACGGGCCATTCCATTTAATAATTACCATTTGTGATTAAGAAGTGGCCATTGCTATGGCACCTACATCTTCACTATCATATGAGCTTATTCTAACACTACCATTGGTATGCGTTGCCCTCACTCTAAGAACTTCGGCGAAGGCGGCCATGTTACATGAGCCAAGCATATCACTTACATTTAATTGCTTCTTATAAAACGTTTTCTGTACCCCTGCATCGAGTATGGTACTTATACTATATCCGTTATCGGACTGGGTTACATAACCGGCCGAGTTCGCTACCGGCACGGCATTGCTATTACCTTTGACTATGTTGAAACCATAATAAGCGAAGTTAAGTGGTTGACCTGCCAAAAACCTGATAATGGCTTTATCAGTTGTTTTATTGTCATACCTACCAACACCACAAGCGGTGTCTGTGGTGTTGCCATCTACAATAGCATCTAATACATCGGCATAACAGGCTTGATTATCTATTCGCATTTTAAAAGTGAAAGCTATAGCCTTGCCCGCAGTATTTTTGACCAAATAGTTTTCTGGTAAGCCATCGGCACTTATGGTAGTTTCGCCGGTAGGATCTGACGATAATCTGTCAACCACAAACGTCTTGGCATCAACAGGCATCACATTTCCTGAGTTGTCTAAAAGTTCAAAAGTGAATTCGTAAAGCCCATCTGCAAAACCGGAGGTATTAACATAAATGCTGCTGGTATCTTGGTTCCACTCGGCAGTTGGCTCTGAAGGCACATCATCGGAAGCTTCCACATGGGGTATTTTATACTTAGGTTTTCCAGAATTATATGTCGGCCCCAAGTTAAATGCTCCTGTGGCGAATACGGTTCCGGTCGGCGTTGAAACCTCATAGGTGTATGATTTATTAATATTACCTTCCAAATGATGTGATACATCACTGATAGACGTTAAGTAAGCATCTTTAAGTCTTTTATAAGACCAACGATAATGTGATACCGTAGAATTCGGAAATCCACTACCAAATTGCACCACAAAAGGAAAAGAACCTCCAAATGGCGATACTTTCTGGCCGGCGGTTATGAAATCGGTAAGGCCTATGGCGTTGGTAAGGTGTTCACTAGAACCATTGTTTTGTTGCACTTTTCGCAAGCGAACACCGCTGTTGATTCTTTTCATCCATACAATAGCACCAGGTATAGGTGAACATTCGCAAGGTTTTACCCTTGGGTCGGTGATTCGAATATTAATCTCAGAACCGCAATTGTAGTTCCATTTGGTATAGCAAGACATGGGAGGTCGATATACGGTAACCCATTGTCCATCAATATTGACTTCTACCCAGACATAAATGTCTTTGTCATTGTCAAAATTGAAATAATTGTAATCAAAATGTCCGTTACAGTCACTGTAGACCGTAGCTATTTCTGTACATCTATAGAAATATGGCCAGAACCAAGGCCACAAACATAGGTATGGATGTAGTAAATGAAAATTTTTGTAAATCGTATCGCTAACTACTGATGAAGACTCAGATAATAACCCCAATTTTACATCATCAGGTAATTTTAGAGTTGATATTCTCTGTAAGGCCTCTGAATTGTTCGAAGCTTTTTCGGTAAAGCCTGTAATTGGTCTTATGGGTGGTCGAAGAGGACCAGGATCAGGTAATGGTGGAAATTTGACTTCAGGAATTGTTAATATCTCTTTCAATTTTTTACCCAAATCGGTAATTACTGCCCGTGGTATCTTTGGCCACCACCATTTAATTCTATCCACTTCGCAAATATGTACTCTTGCTTCACAAATTGGTAAAGTTTCATTTTGCCCGTCGATAGTAAAGGTCTTGCTTAAGTTTCCGGTAATTAGACACCAATACCAATTAGGAAAAATTATATTGGGTAATTTTGAAATAGTAATATCATTATTTACGTCTAATCGAATAGAAGGTTCATAGCCTCCCATTTTTTTAATAGTAACAGGAGTCAATTTGCGCTTTTCAAACTCCTTGGGAATAGAAGGGCCGATAAATATTTGCCCTCTACTTTTAATTTCATTCGCACTTGTTTTCAGTTTAATCTGTTCTTTGTTAAGTGCGGTCGCTTCTAAAAGGTTCTCATTCTTATCAAAAACGAAAATCTGAAGGTCTTTTTGTAGAGATTGACCTTTGATATCAATCTTTACGGTTACTGGATTACTTTTTTTAGCCATGATATTTAGATTTTATGAGTTGAATTTCTGTAGGAGGAATACACCTTTTAATACCAAATAGCACTAATGCTTTTAACCAAGAGCTATTTAGTAGAGCAACGGGGGAGAGATACCTTTTTTTTAAAAAAAAGGAAGTATTGTTGGTGGGTTATTTAAGAGGGAATAAAAAACTGCTTTAGGGATTGTTTTTAAAGCATGCAACAATATTAGACAGTAGTTGACAATTGAAAATGTTAATATGTACGGTAGGATAAATTTTATGTATGCATTGAAGAATTAAAAAGGCAACTTTCAATTTGGAAGTATCAAAAAAGGCCTACCTTTTAAGGTGGCCTTTAGTTCTAAAATAGTGGTGAACTGATTTATTTATTCTCTGGATAAAGATTTTTCCATAATACTGTTTTACCTTCTTTTGAAGAGATTTTTGCAGCTTCTAATATTTGAACTACTATTTGGGCATTTTCCAGTGAGGTAAGGTCATATGCCGGTAATTTGTAATTCTCATGAACCACTTTTTTAAATATGGCGAAAGGGTCGTTTTCACCTTTTGGTAGGTCGTTTGCCTTTAAAGAACTTGGTCCTATTTTTTCATCGGTCATCAGTTCCATGTCCGTACCGTTTTTGCATTTAACGAATCCGGTCGCTCCAAAAACTTCCATATCCTTCACATGATGGGGCCAGTTCCATGAAGCTTGAATGGTCACTTCTGTATCCGGGTATTGAAGAACAATCGTGGCATCATCTTCAACTTTAGGGTACTTGCTCGGCTTGAAGCTAGAAGTGGTGCAGGTAACCGAAATGGGGGTTTTGCCAGACATTAGCCAAGTGCTGATATTGGCGCCGTAACATCCAAAATCCATTAGGGCCCCGCCACCATTAAGAACGGGGTCCGTTAGCCATTCAAGAAACTCATCCCCACAGCCAATCTCTATAGGACCAAAGTGGCCGGTATGAAAATTGATTTTACGCATTTGACCGATAGCTTTCTCTTTGATTATCAAATCGTAGGCTTTGTGATTACTACCGTACCATGAAGTTTCATAGTTGGTCAATAAATGTATGTTATGTTTTCTGGCCAGTTCGACCATTTCCTTGGCATGTTCCCAACTAACGGCCAATGGTTTTTCTACCATTACATGAATTCCTTTGGGGGCGCAATAGCGAACGGTTTCCAAATGATCAAAGGTGCTATTGAAGGCGTTTACCGCTTCAGGATGTACGGCTTCATCCATTTCTTCGATTGTATCAAAGACAATATCCATAGAAAGTCCGTGCTGTTTGGTCAATCTTCGAGCCAATTCTTTGTTGGGCTCTACAATACCGACTATCTCGATGTTACTCTTTTTTTCATTGGATAATATCCAACCTACATGACCGTGTACCAAACCGACGACACCAACCCTTAAGGGAGCATCTTTTTTCTCTTGTGAAGCTACCGGGGCTATTTGCGTTATGATAGCAAAAGCGATGAGCAATAATTTTTTCATCTATTACTTTTTTAGGGCTTTAGCGATAGCAGCTTCAACAAGAGGTTCCATTACCATGTAGCCTTCAACGGTGGGGTGCACCTCGTCATCTGCGTACTTTTTGGGCAATCCATTTCGTTCATCGGCCATTTTCGAAAAATAATCAAGATAGATATGACCTGCTTTCTTCGCATAAGCCTTAATCATTTTATTAAGTTCAACAATTTTTTCAGCAGGTTCAACTTCGGGTTTCCAACCATATTTGTACGCGGGTAAAGTGGAGCTTAAAATCACCTTAATATTATTGGCCTTCGCTATTTCGGCCATTGATTTGATATTATCAACTATCATTTCGAGGGTTGAAGGCCCTGTGTTGCCCGCTATATCATTGGTTCCGGCCAAAATAACGACCACCTTCGGTTCAAGGTCAATAACATCTTGTCTAAAACGTAGTAGCATTTGAGGGGTGGTTTGTCCACTAATACCGCGATTGACATAGGGCTTTCCTTCGAAAAATTCAGGTCGTTTGTTCAGCCATCCGATGGTTATGGAATTTCCCATAAAAACTACTCTGTTTTCTTTTGATTTAGCAGGTTGAAGTTGGGCATTGGCCTCTTGAAACTGTTTAAGGTTGGGCCAATCTTGTGCCGATATGGTAGTAAAAATGCTTAAGGCCATAAATAGGGTCAGGCAAGTTGAGTTTAAAGTTTTCATATGTAGTTTTAAGTTATTTAGTTAATTGATTTGTTTCTTCCATTGAAAGTGGTAAGTCGTTGAGCAGCTTATTAATAGTAGGGCGTTTCGAAATATAAAAGGCCATGATGCAGAGCGCAATGACCAAGTATAGCGCGGTACCTTTCAGAAAGTAGGCAACAAGTGCCAACATAGCGGCCGCTTCTAGAAAGGCGTAATTGACCAAATTGGCCTTTTGGTAGACTTCCAACTTTTGCTTTAGGCTATCTTCCCTTTTTAATCTAAGAATCATCTTTTTGAAAAAAAGCATTCCCAAAAAATAGGCGGCAAAGGCTACTATTGGAACGATATAAACAAAAATATCTCCCTCTTCGATTTCTGCAATAAACTGTCCGTTCTGGGTATAGACAAAAATGCCAAACAGCACCATGCCGATGAGTAGGGCTGTATGAATAATTTTCAGATTATTGAAAATAGAGATGCCGTTAGGTTGCATTCGGTAAAGTTCTAGTTTTTGCTTGGCATGACTAATATAAACAAACTTGAAGAGTCAAAATCGAGCAAAGTGTTTTAATTACCCGCGCCTACTTATTATAAAGTTCTACTTGTTTGATTTATGGTTTCTAGACTATTATAAAATTTGAGTTAGATAGTTCATTTTGAGGATATTATTTAGAATCATCTTTAATAGTAACATTGTCGTAACCATTTAACATAAAATTCAACTTACGTTTAAATTATGACCATATTGAGTTAACTTCCATGGGTGCTCTCAACCATATTTTTGTTAAAGAACTTTTAAAGAAAAACCTAGAAACAAAAATGAGAACACTTAGTAAACTACTTTTTTGTGCAGGGTTGGCCGTTACGGTCAGCTCATGCGACAAGCTAGATGATTTTCTCGGCCATGGTCCTGGAAAGGAGAAAGGAACCATTTTCGAGAATAAATCTGAACTAGAGCCCTTAGTGGCCATGAAACCTCAATTCAACTTTGTTAAAGCCTACTCATTAATCAGCTCAACCGATGTATTGCAAGATGGCTTTAGATTGGTGGGTGCACAAGATGGCGCCGGTTTCTTAAAAGAAGGTGACGGCTACATGTACATAGTAAATGCCGAAGATGACTATGCCGTTAGTAGACTTCATTTTGATGAGTATATGAACCCAACAGGAGGGGAGTGGTTATTGAACTCTGGGGTTGCTGATTTTGCAAGACAATGTTCGGGAACCATGTGGGAAGCAAGTGTACATGGTGGCCCACGTGATATTTTCTTATCGGCTTCCGAGAGCTTTCATTACGATGTAAAAGCTATTGATCCCTACATAGAGACCCCAACCCCAACGGCCGATTTTGGTCTTGATGCGCTAGGAGAATTCTCATGGGAAAATGCAGTACCGTTACCTAGAGATGCCTATCCTGGAAAAACCGTAATCATAGGAGGTGATGATGACTCTAGCGGTTCTGAAGGACAAATTATTCTCTACATGTCTGAAAACGGCGATGCCGATTTGAACAATGGTAAAGTATATGTATTAAGGTTAAAAGAAGTTGCTTCGGGGTCCACCGATGCCGATGGTAATGCCATAAACCCTGCACCCGTATCTTCTGGTGTTACTTACAATGAAGGTGATTTGGCTTTTGGTGAAACTTATGCATTTGAATTTGTAGAAATTGAGAACGGTGCCGATATGACAAAAGACGAGATGGAAGATGCCTGCGTTGCCGTTAATGCCAGTGCATTTATGAGGGTAGAGGATGTTGACTATCAAAAAGGTTCTTCTGACAATAACAGAAACGTTTTTGTAGCGGTCACAGGCCGCGGCCCAGGTGCCGGTACCTATAACGATTGGGGTACTGCCTATCGTTTAGAATTGGATGAAGATTCTCCTTTGACTGGAAAGCTTACTCAGATTGTCAGCGGTAATACCGATACAAATAATATGGATGGTAATGTGCCTGAGCTTCAAAGTCCTGATAACATTTGTGTAACCGAAAACTTCATCTACCTGCAAGAAGACCCGAACTCTTTTGATAGAGGCCATGCTGCCTACATTTATCAAACTGACCTGAACGGTAACAATGCAAAGGTTGTTTTAGAATTGGTAATTAGAAATGACCTTGATCCTTCTGGCGGTTCTGGGTTCAGTGGCGAATTCGGTGCACTTGAAGATATTTCAGAGAAAATTGGAGAGCCAAATACTTTCTTGCTAAACCTTCAACCCCATTACTGGCAAAGTGATGATTTTAAAAGTGTAGATGGTCATGATATGGAGTCTGATAGGCCTGATGCCATTGCAGCTGGTGCCCGTGAAGATGATCAAGGTGGCCAAATAGTTATATTGAAAGGATTGCCTAGATAATACGCTTAATTATTCTGTTTTTGGTTGAGACCCCTGTTCATCAGGGGTCTTACCTATTTAAAAAAAATGCTGTGTCCGTCATGTACAAATATTTTCTTTCCATCTTATTGTTAATGTTTTTTATATCGTGTAAAGATGGCTCTAAACAATTGGCCAATAATCATGAGAAAGGCCCTGATATAGACTGGACCGAAGCACAAAAATTTTATCATTCACATATGACAAGAACGGTCGAATTGATTGACTCTCTTGCTCATTTAAATCCTGAAAGTGAGAAGGCTAAAGAAGTCTTCAAAAAGTTAAGGATAAACTTTAAAAAGGCCGAGCCTTATGCGTCTTATCTAAATCCCGCTATTGGGCATAGAGCGAATGGACCTGCATTGCCCATTTTTGCCGAAGACACCGAAAGGGTATTGGCTCCTTTAGGTTTGCAAAAGATAGAGGAAACTATTTTTGAAGGAGGTGAAGATGCCACCGTATTTATTAGAGAGACCAACTTGACCAAGGGTCTTTTGGTCAACCTTTTGGAAAACACTGGGGAAAGAAGCTTAAATGCCGAGCGTTTCTTTATAGCTACCCATCAGCAATTGATGCGCATTGTCAGCCTTGGTATTGTAGGTTTTGACACTCCTGTTAGTTTATGGGGGCTAGAAGAAAGTAAAATTTCACTACAAAGTCTTTATACGGTTTACGGTCTATCCATCCAAAATTTGGTTCAAGATAAAAACCAAGATCTGGATACAAGTTTTACTGAAAATATTAAAATGGCCATTCAATACCTGGATCAGAATACCGATTTTGAAACTTTTGATAGGTATACCTTCATAAGGGATTATATGAATCCTATAACCAGAAATTGGGTGTCCATCAGAAAAGAGAGTGGTCTTTGGGCAGGCGTCAACAACAAACCGTTCAATTTTGACGCTTCTACATTTTTCGAAAAAGATGCCTTTAATCTCACCTATTTTACTCCTCCCGTTAACAGAAATACCAATGAGAAACAATTGGCTTTGGGCAAAAAATTATTTTTTGAGCCAAAATTGGCAAAAGATGGTACTATGTCATGTGCCACCTGTCATATTCCTGAGAAGGCATATTCCGATGGCATAACGGCCAATTTAGATAATACAGGCAATACTTTACAAAGAAATACACCTACGTTAATCAATGTGGCATTTCAAAAAAGTTTTTTTTGGGATGGGCGTGCCGAGAATATTTTGGACCAAATAACCTCTGTTTTTACCAATGAGCAAGAATTTGCTAGTAGTGTTCATGAATTTTCTACAGAAATATTATCCGATTCGACCTATACGGCCATGTTTGAAGAAGCTTATGGTAAAGTTTCGACCCGAAATACCGATGTCATAAGGGCATTGTCGACCTACATCTCTACCCTGAATGGTTTTGACTCGAAATTCGATAGAAATATGAGGGGAGAGGAATCAAATTTTTCAGAAGAAGAAAAATTAGGAATGAACCTTTTCATGGGAAAAGCCCTTTGTGCCACCTGTCATTTCATGCCATTGACCAATGGTACGGTACCGCCATTTTTTTCGGAAACCGAAAAAGAGGTCATCGGGGTTCCTGAAACGGCTTCCAATCAAGAGTTAGATGATGATTTGGGCTTCTTTTGGCGCTATGGCAAAGAGGTTCATAGGGGTATGTTCAAAACTCCCACAGTAAGAAATGTCGCCTTAACCGCCCCTTATATGCATAACGGTGCCTACCAAACATTGGAACAAGTAATGGATTTCTACAATCAAGGTGGCGGCGGCGGAATGGGTTTTGATCTCGAACATCAAACCCTACCTTTTGATGAACTGCAGCTATCGGACAGTGAACAAAGGGCCATTATAGCCTTTTTGAAAACGCTTACTGATACCAAAGTACAGGGCAAAACTGGTGATAATAGTCAATTAGTGGCGCAAAGTAGTTCCGAAAACAATGCAAATCAGTAATGTCTCTATTAAAAGTGACTTTTGACGTTCCAAAAAAATATAACGATGCAACAAAAATACAAGCACCCATTTTTTTCTTTAGTGGTTATCATCCTTACCCTGTTATTAACAAATTGCTCTAGTAGTGATGACAGCCCGGAGATCGATGACAAGGGGTCTAATCCCGACCAGGAAGAAGTCGTGGATGAACCCCAAGAAGAAGAGGAAGACAATAATGAAGAGGGCGATGGTACTCCGAATGCTTATGAATATATCACGCAAACAGAAGATTACCATATGTTGAGCGAAGCTCTGAACAAAGTGGATGCATCACTCACCGAACTACTATCGGGCGAAATAATGATTACCTTCTTTGCACCTACCGATATGGCCTTTAGCGATTTTTTAGAAAGTATAGACGGATATGATTCTCTCGATGATTTTGATGACGCTTCAGAGATTGAACTGTTACAGGCCATACTTCAGTATCATTTGTTGCGTGGGAACGCTCTTTTTTCAGAAGACTTTTTAAATGACGATTACCTTTCGTCGGAACATGGAGAGGAAATCAAAGTGAAAGTTGGCGAGAGTATTTACTTAGAGACTGCTTCCCACCAATCAATTGAACTTATAGACTTAGGTTCAGAAGTTGCTAACGGTGTGGTTTATGGTGTGAATGAAATTTTATGGCCCACATCGGTGAGAGATGTATTTTTTCCGAAGCCTACATTGAAAGAGATTATTGTTGACAATGAAGATTTGCAAATGTTTGAAGAAGCAATGATGAAGGCTGATCTTTTTAATCTGGTGGAAGGGGAAGAAGCCCTAACTATTTTTGCTCCGAACAACCAAGCTGTTGAACTTCTCTTTGATATTTTGGGAGATCCCTATGATGATTTTGATGATTTTCAGAATTTCTTTGAACTACAAGTGTTGAACGATATTCTTCTTGGGCATTTTACGAACCAAAGGTTACTTTCAACTGATTTTAAAGAAGGAGTTGTTGAAACCTTGCTAACCAACGATTCAATTCAACTGGTAAAGGAAGGAGAAGATTTCGCGATAAAGGATGCCTCTGAAATCAGGGCCTATTTTAATATCAAAGATGTGGAAGCCAAAAACGGAGTGGTACATATTATTGATAAAATCTTGCTTCCGCAAAAAGTGCTTCAGTTTGTAGAATAGTAAATAATCAAGACTTTTTGGCCAGCTTTTTATGTGAACCATCGCAAGTAGGCATTCTTTTAGAAAGGCCGCAGACACAATCATGAAAACCTTTACCGTTCATAATGCGCTCGGTATATTTTTCTATGCGCGATTCTCTAGTTTTCGCCTGTTTGGCTCCTGAAAAATAAATATTATAGGCCCGTTGTCGTCCTAGGGTGAGAGCATTGAAAGCCTCGCTAAAATCGGAATCGCTTTCAAGTCGTTGTTGAAGTTCTTCAACAAAGTCTTCTGTACTTTCTGGCTTTTTCTCAACCTTAAGGCCTTTTTTCTCTATATCAATGGCCTCAAAAATATAAGCTCTTAAGGTGTCCCACTGTGAGTTAATCTCTTCAACGCTGGTAAATTTGATGATGCGGGCAATTCTTGAGTTTTCGCCTGGTTTCTCCATAATTTTCAAAGGGTCATCCATCAGAACTCCTTTGAGAAAACTGATATTGCAAAACTGTTTGAAGTTGCCTAAGATGAGTACATTGTTACCATTTAAGGTATAGCACGGCACCCCCCATTTCAATTCCTCTTCTAAACCACAGTCAAGAACCAGCTGCCTTAAACGGGTCAACTCGGCCTGCCATTGATCTACTTTTTCTAAATAAAGGTCAATCTTTTCGTTCTTCATCTTTTATTTTCTTGGCGTCGTTAAATTATTATAATTTGAAAAGAGCTACAAATCCTATATTTCTTCGAGAATAGATTCTCCTTTTGACTGGTCACCTGACGTCCATTGCCAAGTCTCGTAAAGTCGAACTTTTCCGTTATCGAGAATCTCTGGGGTAGAATGGCAAATGCCGGTCATTAGCTTTCCTTCTATATTGATTTGGTGATAGCGCATATCGATGTGTCCGGTGGAACTCACCACACCGATAAGATGCCCTTTTTTAATTTTACCTCCGGAATATTCGCACGTAAGAATGTTGCCATCTTGCTGATAATGAAATATGGTTTCTTCAGAGGTTTCGCCATTCTCTGAATTTTTTACGGGAATGAACTTTTTATCGTGATAATTCATATCTAAAAATAAAAACTCTCGGTAGATTGTTTTGTAGAATCAAATATCAAGATACCTTCTTTATCAGGAAATAGGCTTCCCAATAAATCTCCATTTTTCCATACTGCACTTTGACCTGCTCCTTCAAAATTGTCACAAGGCCCTATATTATTGCACATCAGAACAGTTAAAGGGTGAGTTTTTGATAGTTTTTTGAAGTGTTCATAGGCTTTTTCAATTCCGCTTTGCGATTTGGCAACACTGGCTAAATAAATATCTGCATGATGACTAATGGCTTCACGTGCATGTTCACTTTGAAGACTTTCATAGCAAATGGCCAAAGCGATGTGCTGTTCGCACAATTGAATGTGACCGTATTTATTTCCTGCTTGAAAATAGGGCAGTTCGTCTTCGTGCAGCAATTGTTTGGTATAAACAGAAAGAGGAATGTTAGGTTGAAAAATGATTATGGCAATTTCAATACCGCTCTTCGTATGTAAGGGCATTCCAAGACCAATAGTTATCTTCTCGGTATTACTTATTTCCTGAAAACCTAAAAGCCTTTTGTCACCTAATTTCATTTTAAGCTTTTCGGCCAGCATGGGCTCGTAGCCCGTTAATGACAGCTCAGGAAAAAAAATAGCATCTGCCTTGTTAGCCAGAGATAACCGAATCGCTTTTTTATGCAATTCAATATTTTCCTGAACATCACCTTTTAAAGACTGTATTTGTGCCAGTGCAATTCTCATGGTCGCCACCAATTGGTTTACCTGGTAGAAAGGTACGTATCACTTAGATAAAACAGAACCAAAATTTGGCAATATTGCTTGACGCGGGTTCAAATTAATTGAAAGTGGTTCTGAACTCGGTAGGGGAAAGATTGGTCTTGGCCTTAAAAAGTTTACTAAAAGATTGGGAGTGCTCAAAACCGAGGGTGTAGGCAATTTCGCCGACCGATAGTTCTGTGGTCGACAACTTTTCTTTTGCTTTTTCTATGAGTCGTTGTTGAATATATTGCTGGGTAGTGGTGCCAGTGATGTTCTTCAAAAGACTACTTAGGTAATCGGGTGACAAGTTCATTTGCTCTGCAACTACCTGTACGGAAGGATGTCCGTCATTCTTCAGGTTTTCGTCTTCAAAAGCTTTTGCTAACAGGGTATCTAACTTGGCTAGCAGTTCGTGATTGTTCTTTTTTCGGGTGATAAACTGCCGTTGATAGAACCTTTCTGCATATTGCAAGAGCAGTTCTATTTGAGCGATGATGATATTTTGACTGTAGGCATCTATATTGGTCTCTATCTCATTTTTTATGTTTTGAAAAATAGACTCGACCGTTTTCTCTTCCTTTTGAGACATAAAGAGCGCCTCGTTTATGGCATATTGAAAGAAGTCATATCTTTTAATAGTTTTCGCCAAAGTGGTATTCCAAATAAAATCGGTATGAATCAACAGTAACCAACCTTCAGGCTTTAAGTTCGCCCTAGAGTTCGGCTCTAATCTTAATAATTGGCCTGGTGCGATAAATGACATTAGCCCTTCGTCAAAATCATACTTTTGCTGCCCGTATCTTAATGTTCCTACATTTCGTTTGACGCCGATGGAGTAAAACCCGAAATGCCAGCTTTCGCCATAATTTTCAGGAAATATCTTGGTCTGACCATAATCTACCAAACTAACCAAAGGATGAAGAGGGCTGTCAAGCCCCCTGATCCTATGAAATTCTGTAATGGTCTCTATTTTTCGAATTCTGTTCTTCAATCTTTCTACAATAAAATTCCACCTGCTACTTCAATGCGCTGACCGTTGATCCAACGAGCATCTTCTGAGCATAAAAAGGCAACGACGCCACCAATATCTTCTGGCTCACCAACTCGACCCAAAGCGGTCAAATTAGAAACAGCTTTAATTTTTTGCTCATTGGTCTTGTTTTCGCCACCACCGAAATCGGTACCTACCGCACCGGGTGCGACTACATTGGCCGATATCTTTTTCGATGCCAGTTCTTTCGCCAAGTATCTGGTCAAAACCTCAACGCCCCCTTTTGCCGAAGCGTAGGCACTGGAATTAGGAAAGGAGAAGCGGGCTAATCCGGAAGAAATATTAATTATTCTGCCTCCCTCATTGAGAAAAGGAACTGCTTTTTGCGTTAAGAAATAAACACCTTTCAAGTGAATATTTTGCATTTCGTCAAAATCATCTTCGGTGGTTTCCAAAAAAGGCTTGTAGATACCCGTACCGGCATTATTCACCAAAAAATCAAATTTAGAATGACCATATTCCTCTTTCAAATAAGATTCTAAGCTGGAATAAAAATTATCGAATTCTTTAATATTACTGGTGTCTAACTGAAAAGCTTTTGCCTTGCCACCATATTCGTTTACTTCAGACACTACCTTTTCAGCAGCTTCTTGGTTTGAGTGATAGGTGAAAATGATATCGATACCTTTCTTTGCAATATTATGGGCCATATCTCTACCTAAACCTCTACTGCCACCGGTAATCAGTGCTATTTTTTTTGTGCTCATATCGTTATTTTTTGATGGTGTAAAGTTGGCAAAAATTAAGTGGTAGCCGGTAGTCTAATCCATGTATATTGTAACCAAATCCGATAAATCGAAAAGTATATGGTTTAAATGCCCAATGTTGCAAGGTGTTTCACTTTATGATAGGTAAGACAAGCCATAATGCAGGATTTTAATTCGTCAACAGGGATCTCACTGTCCATTTCAAAGAGAAGTGCCCTGTTGCCTTCATACATAAATTTTGGCCCGAATATCATTTTAAAGGTATCGACCAAACGACTCGTACATTGAAAGTACATGGCATATTGCTCAGGATTTTTCTCTTTCCAATCCATTCGCAACGTACTTCCGCAGTTGGTAATAAAACTGGGCTCGTTCCATTTAAGGGTAACCTCTAAACGGTTGATCCAATCACTATCAGATGCCGTTTCGATGACCAGTTGGCGCAAGAAGTTCATCTTTATTAAGACTTCTTCGGGGTAAGTGGCGAATTTATCATCGACTTTCGGGTCAACAATTATTTGCATCATCAATCATTTATGCCAATATAGAAACCCACTTCAGCATGGCTGGGGTCAGCTGTTCTTTCGTCATATACTTCAAAATCCGATAGGTAACTTCTTTTAAGCTCGGTATTCCATATGGTATTCCAGTGTTTACCGACTATACCCTTCATTAAATCACCTCTAGCGGAAGACTTCCAATAGCGACCTCCTTCCACCTTTTTTACGACCATATTCTCCGGTACTTTATCAAAGCTGGTAACCTCACAACCAATTACAGTAGTGTAAGGCTGTGTATGGTCTCCATCATAATCGGTATATAGTGAGTATATGACTTCGTTTTTCTTATGAGGAATTTTTTCAAGAATTCCTTCCTCGCCAAAGCGCCGCCACAAGTTAGTAATATCTTTTAAAGCCTGTTGGTCTTGATTGGAGGTTCTGACCGAGATACCCATTATAAAGAAAGGGGTGATAGCTACTTTTTTCATAAGAATATTTTTGATTCCGTTCAAAAGTAATCGTAGGGAGTGTCAGATGATGTCAGAGGTAAGGTTATTTTAGGCAATCGAAACAAGCGACCAGTTCAGAAGGTAAATTTAGGTCTTCAGAGCCCTTTAATGATTCGGATAAAAATTCGGTCTTATCGATTTCCTCTTTAAATCGCATGGCGTATTCCGTCAATTGTTGTTTTCGGGCCATAATTTTTTTGGCGATTTCAGCTCCGTCTTGCTCATAAATGGTTTTCGGCCAAACCTTTAAAGCTTGGTTGATACTTTCGTCGGTCAGCGTGCTCTGTAGGTAAGTGGCCTCCTCGGAAAAAATACTTTTGTCTATCGTTTTCAGAAAGTAGGTATCAAAATCCATCACCAATCCGGGAATGTAATCAATCTCTTTTTCGAAATTCTGTAAATCGGGCAGTATGGATTTATGGGAAAGGAGTGTCGGCAGTATACCATCAATATTAAAGAAGGCATTATCTCTATCGCAGGGCAGCGGAGTTGCCAGAGTTTCTTCATTTTTACTGGTTAAAACCCAACCCCATTGTTTCGCGTGTCGATCCCAATCACCAATCAACAAATCGAATAATCTGGCCCTCACCAATAGATTTTCATCAACATGTAATAAATCTTTCTTTTCTGATTTTAGTTCTTGTAGGTCTTCGGTATCAATTATTTCAGAAGCTTTTTCTAGTTGTGTCCACTCTGCGTTTCCAGCATTTTCATGCTCGAAAAGAAAAAGCCTGTTACCATATTTATCGTTTAAAGAATCTAATTTTTCCTGTCTGGGAAGAAACAGCAATTGCGGCCGCGTAGATAGTAACCCGCACTTATGTGCCAACTCGGCCACCGCCAGTGCGGCATAAGGGTGTTGGGCAGAAATACCATCAACTACAATGTTTTCGAGCCCCACGGCTTTAATAAAATCAGGAATCAAAGGCTCTGGGTTTTTGGTCACACTGCGTAAGGTATAGACGTCATCATTCTTCGTTTTTACCTTTAAAGAATGGGTCTGCTTACCACCACCTTGTTCCAAAATAGTTAATCCACCTTTCAGCGTATCCAAAAAGGCAATGGGCACTTTAACGGGCGTTTCCCATACTTTTCTATATTGTTCGCCCTGTACTATATTTTTTAGGGTATTACCACGATAAAGCGTGCTGGCCGCTACCATAACGGAGTCGTGTTCCCTAAAGTCAATATGGTCTATACTCGATAAGTCCAAGATTTCACATGTGCTGAAATTTTTGTCTGTGGTAGCCGTGGAAAAATAAATGACTACCATAAAAAGAAAAAAGGCGAACAAAATAAAAGCAAGCACTTTTTTGATCATCACATTGATTTTTAGTTTTACTTAAGGTGTATCAGGTGTAACCGCTTCAATCAACTCTTGGTCCATGCCATAATATTTTAGGGCAATGGCAAAGGCAATAACAGAAAGAATAATACCGAACATAAAAACAGTGTACGTCCACCGTAAGAGTTGGTATTTTTTCTTGAGAACTTTACCAAGGTAATAAAGATCCATGCTCAAAGAGTCGTAAATTGATTGCTTATCAACAATAATAGAACGCAGTTTTTCTTTGAATTCATTGGGTTCTAGGGAATGAAAGTTTCCGAAAAACAGGTAATTAATGTCTTTCTCATTAATATCTTGATCGACCAAACTGTTATTGTCTATCTTGGGTCGCGTGGCAGCTACCGACATAATCATTGAAATAATACTGAATACCACAAAGATGACCGTAGGGTAGGTGAGGTACGAGTTGGTAGGGTTACCTAGTTTGGGAATCAAATTCGCCAATAACAAAGAAATGATTATGGCATTCACCGATAATAATATGTTCGCCTTGGTATCGGCGATATCGCTCAATTTCAAGTGATTGCGTAACTGTGTTCTGTATAGGGACTGAATTGCCCTTTCAGGGCTTTCATTCTTTAAATTGACCTTAAGCTTTTCTTTTTTCTTTCGGGCTGCAGATTTGGCAATTGCAGCGACCAAATCCATCACATTATTCTCTTTTTGCTCTTGCCAATTCTCAAGGGCATAATCGGAGTAAAAACGATGCTCATTGCGAAGAATGTTGATATAGTTCTCCCGCAATTCATTAATACTCATTTCAGTACCATTGACACGATTTACTTCTATCAATAACAATTCAAGAACTTCATCAAAATTGCCGGAAGCATAATAACCGCTTCTGGCATCCTTAATTATTTTTTCTTCTTCGCTTTTAGGTTCTTCTAAGCTCCATGCTGCTTTTAGTAGCTCACTTGCCTTTTCGATAAGGTTCTGGTCTGCCGATTTTTCCTTTAAAAACCTTTGAAGCCTTTCTTCAGACTTGACAGGTGTTTTTTCTTGGGAATGCACATCATCTAGAAACAAAAACCAACAGCTCAATCGTAGGGCCACAACATCTAAATCATTGTCGTTTTGATTTTCAAGAAGTTCGTTGGTATGGTCAACAGTTTTTAGAGTATGTCTGTAATCGTAAAAAACACGATCTTTGAAAGGTGATTCCGTGAAAAGTTGCCGTATGTAATTTTCGACTTCCTTAAGTATAGCTTGCATTGTCTAAGTTTGAGCGGTTGACCGCAAACTACTATTTTGACCTGACCTCTAAAGCGCCTATTGATTCAAATTTTAATCCGATTCATAGATTAATACTTATGATAACTGCGTATGCTCAAAATCAATTTATAGCAGAAAGAAATGTATCTATTCTTGCCTTTTGCTTTAAATGATGCCGCAAATGCATTTCGGAATATGCCAGCCATTCATGGGCATTAAAATAACCCAAACCAGGGTGCCGGGTCTTTCCGGAATAGTTACCAGAAACCATTTTTTGCCAAAGGCTTTGCGCCCTTTTTTTCAAAAACAAGAGTTTTTCTGTTAAAGACTCGATTGAATTTGGCTGGGGTACATTATCAGAGATCAAGGGGTCGGTCTTAACGCGCTTGTCTTCGAATGAGCCTCTTTTAAATAATTCCGATGCTTTTTCCGACATGGGCATATCTTGATGGGACAAGTCGTTTAACGCACCTTCAAGCTGATCAAAATACCAGTTGGTTTCATTAATTAAGTGTTCATATACCTGCCCTAAAGACCAGCTTTCTTTGTCAGGTCGCTTTACCAATTGTTCCAATGGATAATTCAATAGGCTTTTAGACCACAAATTTAGGGTTTGATCAAATCGTTCTATTTCATTCATTGGTCGTGAATAGCTACAGATAACACTCTTAAATATAAATGAAATACAGTTTCGAAAATTGGTTGATTTTTTAGTTATTAACCTAAAATTTTTCAAAAACCCCAAGCCCAAATAAAGCGAAGTCATACTTGACGGGATCAATAGGGTCTAACCTTCTCAGTTTTTTATCGAGTTCTTGTAGCGCTTTCGCGTCATTCTGCTTCCTTTTTAAAAGTTTAAGTTTTCTGGCGACATTTCCAGAATGTACATCAAGGGGGCAAGATAATTGAGAGGGTTGAATTGATTTCCATAGTCCGAAATCTACTTGGGCTTTGGCCGGCCGCACCATCCACCTTAAAAACATATTGATGCGTTTCGCAGCGGAACCTTTCAGAGGGTCGCTTACGTGTTTGGTTGTTCTTTGGGGGTGGGGCAGCTCAAAGAATAGTTCTTTGAAACGAGATATGGCTGATTGCAAGCCATAGTCATCGGTTGGTTGCGCAAAAACATTCTCCAGACCACCATGAAATTGGTAGATATTTCGAAGGCTTTGAACAAAAAAGCCCAAATCTAGACCATTAAAAGTACGGTGAACAAAATATTCGAATCTCATTAAATCATCTTCAGTATGGTTGACGATGAAATCGTATGGAGCGTTATCCATAAGTTCCATCATTTTTTTTGAATTATTAATGATACTTTTTCTATTTCCCCAGGCAATCGTAGCCGTAAGAAATGCGCTTATTTCAATATCCTCTTTCGATTGAAAACCATGAGGTATTTGAATGGGGTCAGTTTCCAAAAATCGAGGGTGCTCGTATTGTTCGGCCTTTGTATCTAAAAAATCTTTGAGTTCGGCAATCGTCATTCTAAAAGTAAATCAAGAAAGTTCATAAATAATAAAGGGGTCATTAATATGAAATTGTATAGGGCATGAAAGATTATGGCCCAAAGCAAACCGAACTTTACCCGAACAAACCCTAGAAAAATGCCGACGCTTAATTGGGGCGCCACGAGCAACGGCGATAGTAGAAGGGTAGTAGTAGTAAGCTCGAAATTCGAAATATGGTAAAATCCGAATATAAAGGTCAAAAAGTAAAAGATACAATTGAAATAGTTCTTTTTCTTAAAGAAAATTAACGGACCTCTAAAAATCACCTCTTCCATTACAGGAGCCATAATTACCGCTGCGGCAAATAATAATAATAAAGAACGATTCATCAAATCTTCACTGGCATGTTTACCAATATCGATGTCAAAATAGTTCTGCAAGCCGGCATTGACCATGCCTATTAAATAACTTAGAGTTAAAGCATACAGCAATAGCTCTGTGAACCAACGTAGCCGTTCATGAGGGTCTTTTTCTAGCGATTCTTCATAAGTCGGATTTTTAAAAAACTCCCAAACCGCTATAATTTTTGAAGACAAAATAAAATGAACCTAATTTAGACAACTACTTCTTTATTCACAATGAGACCATCAACCATAGTAAGCTTACGGTCGGCCATATCTGCCAGTTGCTGATTGTGGGTCACAATGACAAAGGTTTGGTCAAATTCGTCACGAAGATCAAAAAAGAGCTTATGAAGATTGTCGGCACTTTCTGAATCGAGATTACCACTTGGCTCATCTGCGAAAACAATAGACGGGTCGTTGACCAAAGCCCTTGCTACGGCCACTCGTTGCTGTTCACCACCCGATAGTTCATTAGGCTTATGGTGGTATCTCTTTGATAACCCTAAAAAATCAAGAAGCCCCTTTGCCTTTTTTTCGGCTTGTGCCTTGGGAGTGTTTTTGATAAAAGCGGGAATACAAACATTTTCCAATGCCGTGAACTCCGGTAACAATTGGTGAAATTGAAAAATAAAACCAATATGTTCATTGCGAAATTTGGCCAAATTCTTCTCCGATAATTGTGTGACATCGGTGTCATTAATCAACAGTTCACTTTCTTTAGCGTTGCTTTGCACATCAAGTGTGCCTAGAATTTGTAGTAGCGTGGTTTTTCCGGCACCGGAGGCACCCACGATAGAAATGACCTCTTTCTTTTTTATGTGCAGGTCAACCCCTTTCAATACTTGTAAATCACCATAAAACTTTTGAATATTGCTGGCCTTGATCATCGGATAAGATTAATTTATCAGTCAGAGTGACTTTTGCTCGATAAAAGTAAGGAAATTTGAAGTTTCAAGAATCATACTGGCCATTGGTGTTATATTTACCGTTTTAGAGGTCAAGGTTAAAATTAAAGATGTAATTTTGTTCAACAAAAAACAAAATTGGATAAACAAATAGTTGTATGGCTCCATATAGGAACTTAGAGGAATATAATTTGGAAGTAACCGGCGAAGTTAAAGACCGCTATTCCAAAATCATTAGTGAAATAGGTGAAGACATCTCCAGAGAGGGATTGCTTAAAACACCGGAAAGGGCTGCCAAGGCGATGCTTTTTTTGACTCAAGGGTACAAACAAGATGCCGTTGAAATTCTTAAAAGTGCCATGTTTCAAGAAGACTACGACGATATGGTCATTATTAAAGATATTGAGCTGTATTCACTTTGTGAGCACCATATGTTGCCTTTTTTTGGTAAGGCCCATGTCGCCTATATTCCCAATGGTCACATTGTTGGTCTGAGCAAAATACCCAGGGTAGTTGACGTGTTTGCACGTAGATTACAGGTTCAAGAACGTCTTACGCACGATATTCTGGAATGCATTAACAATACTTTAAAGCCCAAAGGGGTGGCCGTAGTGATCGAGGCTTCTCATATGTGTATGATGATGAGGGGGGTTCAAAAACAGAATTCGGTCACGACCACATCAGGCTTCAGAGGGCAGTTTGAAAAAATTGAGACGCGTAATGAGTTTTTGAAGTTGATCAGTTCCGATTTGTCCTAGTTTTTTAAGTCAGTCTGGAATTAGTCCCTATTGTGAGTTTGGCATCTTTATTGTTAAATTGAAGTAGTTCAATCAAAAATATATATCATGTCAACAAATCAAGACAATAAGTATAAAAAGTTGGCTTTGGGCCTACTTTTCGATGCCATAGGAATGCTTTCATTCACCATTCCGTTTATAGGAGAGTTTTCCGATATTATTTGGGCGCCATTGGCCGGTTGGTTAATGACCAGAATGTATAAAGGTAAAATAGGTCAGGGGGCAGGTCTATTCACGTTTATTGAAGAAATTATTCCAGGTTTTGACCTTATACCCACCTTTACACTTATGTGGTTATACACATATGTGCTCAAGAAATCACCGGCAAAAACCACAATCGAGGTCTAAGCTCTCGAAATAATAAATCAGAAGCACCGATAAGGTGCTTTTTTTATTTCCCTGATTATCAAACGTGTTCCTTTTAAAGAGGCAATCATGTAACAGAAGTTACCGAAGGTGCGTTCAATTATTCCTAACTTTATAAACTTACTGATTGGTTTATGCAAAGAAGAAAATTCATTAAGGGCGCTACGCTGGCGTCTTTTGCCAGCTTGGTCGGGGCAGAAATCGTTTACGGGTTAAAAATGCCAGCTGGTTATGTACCACTGGCGTTGCAAGAACCTGACCCTTTTAAACTGTTCAAAAAAGATGCGGGAATGGTCGTATTGAACGACAAGCCATGGAATATGGAGGCCCAAGCACATTTGTTGGATGATAAGGTGACTCCTAGTTCAAAAATGTTCATCAGAAATAACGGATTGATTCCTGAGGATATAAACATTGCCAGTTGGAAGTTGACCATCGATGGGGAATCGGTAAAAAACCAAAAGTCATACTCTATCGATGATCTAAAATCGAAATTTAAAGCTTATACGTACCAACTGACCTTGGAATGTGGCGGAAACGGTAGAAGTGAATTCGACCCTCCCGCGAAAGGAAATCAATGGACAGTGGGTGCCGTTTCATGTGCTAAGTGGACAGGCCTTCGATTACGAGATGTTTTAGAGGATGCAGGTTATAATAACGATGCCGTTTATATCGGTTATCATGCAGCCGATTTGCACCTAAGCAGGAATCCTGAGAAAGAGCCAATTTCAAGAGGAGCCCCGATGGCCAAGGCATTGCAAGATGAAACCCTTATTGCTTTTCAAATGAATGGTGAAGATATTCCTCTGGCCCATGGGTACCCTTTGCGTTTGGTAGCAGGTGGCTGGCCAGCTTCGGTTTCTGGTAAGTGGTTGACCAAAATTAGTATTCGAAACAAAGTGCACGATGGTGCTAAAATGGAAGGTAGTTCGTATCGCGTACCGTGCGAGACCGTGGCACCGGGTGAAAAAGTGGCCGATGAAGATATGTGCATAATTGAATCGATGCCAGTTAAGTCGTTGATAACTTACCCGAAATCGGGAGCCATGCTTTCCGAAGGCAAAAAACTTTCTATAAGAGGTCACGCTTGGGCAGGAGAGCTTGAAGTCGCCCAAATGGATTATTCTATTGATTTTGGGTCTACATGGCATTCCTGTATATTGGAGAAGCCGGTCAATCGTCTCGCTTGGCAACACTTTTCGGCAGAGGTAGATTTTCCTAAAAAGGGTTATTACGAGGTATGGGCAAGGGCTACCGATTCACGCGGCAAAGCTCAGCCTATGCTATTGCCCGGTTGGAATCCGAAGGGATACCTGAACAATGCTTGCCATAGAATAGCGGTAAAGATTGGTTAGATGAAAGAAGACACCAACAAAAGCAATCTTAAAAAAGAGTTCGAGAAAGTTTATCGACTTGCCATACTTACCATTGTGATCGTGGCCATTTTTGGGTTAATCATAGGTTACTTGATTATCAATCCTCAATTTTTCGATTTTAAAAAAGATGATTCAACAACCGAACTACCGGAAATAGCCATTGAGGAAGATTTCGATAAAATAGAGAATGGTATACATGTTAGCACTGGTTTTGTTGATGCCCCCGGGATGAAAGAAACCATACAAAATTGCACAAATTGCCATTCTTCGAAACTGGTATTGCAGAACCGAATGACCGCTGAGAGGTGGAAGGCAACTATACGGTGGATGCAAGAGACCCAAAATCTTTGGGATTTAGGAGCTAACGAAGATATCATAATCGACTACCTGACCACTAATTATCCGCCAAAAGAAAAAGGTAGAAGGGCAGCACTAACAGATATTGATTGGTACGAGCTTAAGTAATAGAAAATACTACCGACCCATACCTTATTAAAACTTGTTATTTTGGAGAAGTATATCGATGCTTTTTTAAAGGGATTCAATGGTACTTTGAATTGGACGTACAAGTCCATACTCTTCGAAGTACCTTGGTATACCAACTATTTTTATGGTGTTATTCTGTTGTCATTAGTAGTTTGGATTTTGGAGATAGTCTTCCCATGGCGAAAGAATCAAGGCATTTTTAGAAAGGACTTTTGGCTTGACACAATCTATATTTTCTTTAACTTTTTCATTTTTGCCATCGCTATAGGCGGCGTTTATAAAGTGCTGGAAACATTCTTCTTGAGTGTCGGGGTTTCCATGAATAGTTTAGCTATAGTAAACACCGAATCTTGGCCCGTTTGGCTTCAGCTTTTTGTCTTTTTTATCGTGTTGGATTTTGTTCAGTGGTTTACCCATATACTACTTCATCGGTACGAATTTCTATGGCGTTTTCATCAAATTCATCACAGTGTAAAAGAAATGGGCTTTGCGGCACATATGCGTTTCCATTGGATGGAAAACGTACTTTATAAACCCCTAAAAACCTTTGGGATCATGATTTTAGGTGGGTTTGAACCAGAACAGGCCTACATAGTTCATTTTATGGCGATTGCCATCGGGCATTTGAACCATTCGAATATTAAATTGACTTGGGGGCCTCTAAAATATTTTTTCAACAATCCGGTCATGCATCTTTACCACCATGCTTATTCTTTACCTGAAAATCACAGGTACGGAGTGAATTTTGGTATAAGCCTTAGTTTGTGGGATTACTTATTTAAAACCGATTTCATTCCCGAAGATAGTGGTCTCGTGCCTTTAGGATTCGAAGGAGATGAAAAAATACCCCAAAGTTTTTGGAAGCAACTTTTTTACGGCTTCAAAAAATCTTAGCAAAATATAGAAATCACATAGGAAACGGACCGTGGAGATCCATTTCCTATGTACTGTCCTTAAAAAGGTAGACTGACCCCCAGATTGATATTTCTACCGATATTACCGATATCATCAACTTTTAGTCTTGAGAGATGAGATATATAGTCTTTATCGAAAAGGTTGTTGCCGCTAAGCCTAATATCTACAGGCTGTTCAGAGATGAAAATTCTTCCTCCTAACCCAATGCTGAATAGGGCATACGATGGCGTTGTTGTTTCGAACTCACTCACATTATTCTGCTCGAAAACCGATTTTAGAGTAGCAAAGGCATAACTCGAAGGCAACCATGAAGTTCCCTTGTTGAATTCTGTTCTAAGTGTGTTCGTCCAGCTGTTGGCCGGTATCAACGGTAAATAGTTGTCATTATCTAGTTTTCCGGTAACGCTTTCAAAGCTACTTTCAATATGCAGCCAATCGAGTGGGTGCGGGTGAAAATGCAAACCTACTTCACCTCCATATAATTTGGCGTCTTGTTGTTGGTAAACGAATACGAAATTGCCATCGATATTGTCTCCGTTGGGCTCAATAAAAATATAATCGTTTACGACATTATAAAAACCATTGACGAAGACCTCTACATGCTCATTCTTATACTCAAAAGAGACATCGGTCTGAATATTTTGTTCGTTGGTCAAGTCTTGATTTCCTATTTCGTATCGGTTCGTACCTTCATGAACACCATTCGAGGTAAGTTCAGGAAGATTTGGGGCCCTGAAGCCGGAAGCTAAATTGATTCTCCCCGTTATATTAGAAAGAAATTCCCATTTATAACCCAAAGCGGCATTGATACTGTTATAGCTATTATCCAATTCTTCAATGTAACCCTCTTCCCCTACAATACCGGTCTCATCGCCGGTAATAGAGCGTGTATCGTACCTTAAACCGAGTTGCAGATCGCTATTGTTCTTAAAATGGAGGTGAGAGGTAGCAAATATTCCGAAATCAGTGGTATTCGCGTCCGGTATTAAGACTTCCTCCCCTGAATTACTGTTCTTCTGGAACATACCTTGGGTGCCTACGATTGTTTCCCAAAGGCCCCATTTCGGTAAATGGTATTGAATATTGTAATTTATGGTTGACAAATCCATATCCAACGCAGCTCCTTCTTCGCCTTCTTCAAATTCTTTTCTGTTATTAAAGGTGTAACCAAGAATCGCCTCCAAACTCGATTTGTCAAAAAAGAAATTGGATTTAGAACTGACGATATGGTTATTGATCTCTTGATAAGGCGATTGAGGGGTTCTTTCATTGGTCTGTTCCCCAATTTCTTCAGGTATACCAAGCTTTAGCTGATTATAATTATATCTGATATCAGTCTTAAAGTTGACCGCTTGGTAGGCCACACCGGTTTTAAGGTCATATTCACCGAAACGGGTATTGGTAACGCTTAAATCATCGCCCGTATGATAATCGGCATGGCTGGCATAACTACCTCTCACTAAATATTTGAATCGGTCGCCGGATGACTTAACACCCGCATTGGCAGCAATTCCATTGGTATTGGTGAAATAATTGATGTTTACATCGCCCTCCGTCTGTCCTGCAACGGCGAACTTTTCTGGGTTCAGGTAAAGAACGCCGCCTAAGGCATCGGAGCCATACAAAAGAGAAGCAGGGCCCTTGATAACCTCTACGCTTTCGATACCTGCATCACTGATTCCCAGACCGTGTTCATCACCAAATTGTTGATTTTCTAAACGAACGCCCTGAGTGTAAACCAAAACGCGGTTCGAGCTCAAACCCCTGATGACCGGTTTACCGATACCCATACCTGTGGAAAGGTTCTCGACTCCAGGCACATTGGTAATTCCGTCAGAAAGGGTTACCGCCCCTTTTGTTTTAAGCTCACTAACCGAAGCTCTTTCTACTTTCATTACATTTTCGCGTTGCAATTTGTGAAATGGGGTAGATACGATTACCTCTTCCATTTCAATAGCACTTGGGAATAACGTAATGTTCAATTCATTGGTGCCTTCACTGATTACGGTGGTTTCGGAATAGGTTTGATACCCCATGTACGCCACGATAACTTTAAAGTTACCTTGGGGAAGGCCATTTATAGTGTAGTTGCCATTTTCATCGGTAACACTGCCTTTTTCTAATTGGGGGAAATATATCTGAACGGTAAAAAGAGGTTCATTTTGGTCGGCACTTTTAATAGTGCCTGTTAGTGAGTTTTGTGAAAAACCCATATTGCAGAGTAAGGCAAAGACAATTGCCACATACATATTTTTCATACTTCGTATGATTGAAAGTAATTTTTTAACTAAAGGAATTTAAATCTTAATAAACGTGAAGAGTGGGAGGCCCCCTAAGAACAAAGTGAAGCTTTTGAAATTTGCTTAGGAAAGTATAAGATGATAAGATGTTTTGAGTACCTGATTTTACTCTTAGTGGTAGTTCTTGAAAGAACAAGGTTGGTGATTGAGGAGAAAAATGAAATTTGAAAAAGTCGCAGTTTAACTCCGCCTCATGCACATGTAAATTCCCATTTTTATCACAATCACGGTATTCATGCTCGTATACGGCATGAGCCAATTTGGTAATAGAGGGTGTAAGAATCGAAAGCACTAAAAATAGGCTTGCCAAATAGCTAATATGGCGCATTCGTTCTTGCATCTGGCAAAAATAGTGAATTGCAAACAGAGACCTGTTCTCTATCAACCTTTTTGGCAAATTGATAGGTAAGGCTTGTTAAATTGGCTTATCGATAAATAAGTGGCTTATTTAAAAAGAAAACCAAGGCCCATTCTACTTAGCATTTTCTTTTCAAAATTCCAGAAAAAACGAAACTGGCCAAAAAGCCAACCGAAAAATACCAGAAGTACTTGATATATCGGAAAAATCAAAAGGATTCGCGCCGTCCAGTATAACCAAGATGCGGTCGAGGCACGATGTAAGCCAATAAACTCACATAGGGGCTCGGCCAATTTTGCCGCACTGGAACCTGTGATGGCAAAAACAATGAAGATAATCGCAATTTGAAAGTTAGAGTCTATGCCCCAACGTTTTTTAAGCTTTTCCATAAATTTAACCCGGCAAATATACTAATCAAATTCGAGGAACAAAAGGGCCAAGTCTCTGATTGTATTTGCGTTGAAAGTAAATAAAGTAATTATATAATTTATAATTCACTTCATAGCCATAGTCGATATTTGGATTATAATCGATTTGCCATTCATAGAGACTAGGGGAGTAGCGCATAGGTTGCAAAACCCTCTGATTGTAATTAATCACATAAATCTGGTTTCTATTCTCTAGAAAAGATTGGGAGTAATACCCTTCGGGCCGTGCAATACTTTGCAACCAGAAGTTGAAACCAGGTTCTATGATAATGATTTCATATTCAGTACTATCACTGGAAATTTCGACGGTATCGCCGACCTTTTGATCAAACGCCATTTGTTCTTTATCGGAAACATCTACCGCTTGCTTGGTTCCGGTACAACTACCGGTTATCAAAAGGATAAAAAAGCACATTCCCCCTAAGAATAACATCATCTTTTTCATAGCACTGTAATTTATTAAGGTCTATCGCAATTTTCGTTCCACTTTAAGGTACAAAAAAAGCCACTTGTTTAAGAAGTGGCTTTTTAAAATTGTTGGAGTAGGGGCTATTTGCCGAAAAGACCACCTAAAAGACCTCCAATACCTCCTTTTTTTCCTCCAAGAGCCATTGCGGCTACGTCGTCAAGAATGCTTCCATCGCCGTCAGAATCCAAGAAGGACTCGATTAAAGATTGTTGTTGATTACCACCCATTAAACCTCCTAATAGATTGCCTATACCATTGGAATCATTGATGTTTTGCTGTCTGGTCTGTTTGCCGAGGTAACCCATTAAGATAGGTGCTGCCACTTTTAAAATAGTTGCTACCGAACCTGCATCCATTCCTGACTTTGCACTTAACGCCGATTCAACTTGAGCCTGCTTTCCACCCAGTACATGACCTAATATACCGGCACCATCGTTCATTACCGACTCGTCAACCCCACCGCCTAATAGGCCACTTAAGTTATCGAGTATGCTGCCGTCATGTTTACCGGAAAGTGCCCCCATTAAACCTTGAGCACCTTCAGGGGTTGCGGCATTCTTTTTCATTGCACCCATGAGTACGGGCAAAGCCATGCTTAATACGCTACCTGTTTGGTCGGTCGATTGTCCGGTCTGTGCGGCTGCACCACTTATCAATTGTTTGCCCATTGGGCTGTTGAGAATATCCAATAATCCTGACATGTGTTTAGTGTTTTATAGTTACTGCTTACAATGTACAAAAAAACTTGTTGTAGCAGGTGAAGCTCTTGGGTAAAAACCCAATCTACACGGCCTTTTCTTATTTAAGTAAAGTAATGATCTGATCTGCAAGTTCGGCTCCTATCCTGGTTTGGGCTTCACCTGTTGCAGCCCCAATATGTGGGGTCATAGATATTTTCGGATGCATCAAGATTCTAATTTCAGGAGTAGGTTCCGACTCAAAAACATCTAGACCGGCAAAGGCTACCTTACCACTTTCTAGCGCATCGACCAAAGCTACTTCGTCAAGAACACCTCCACGGGCCGCATTTACAATTCCCACCCCATCTTTCATTTGGGAAAATTCTTTTTTACCGATAACGTATTCCTTTTGGGCAGGAACGTGCAATGAAATGAAGTCTGATTGAGAAATAACCTCCTCCTTACTCATTCCTTTTAAAGGAAAGCTTACCGATTGTCCATCATAAAATTCCACGGCAATTTCCGTTTCGGTTATAAAAGGATCAAAGAAAACAACCTTCATGCCGACACCTAATGCTATTTTGGCGGTTGCACGACCAATTCTTCCGAAGCCTATGACACCAAGGGTCTTACCCCGAAGTTCGCTTCCGGCGGCATAAGATTTTTTAAGCTGTTTGAACTTACTATCGCCATCTAGTGGCATGTTGCGGTTGGCATCGTAGAGAAATCGAACACCGCCATATAAATGCGCGAAAACCAGTTCAGCAACGGAACCTGATGATGCAGCTGGGGTATTGATGACGAACAAACCTCTTTGCCTGGCATAATCGACATCAATATTATCCATACCAACGCCCCCTCTACCGATAAGTTTTAGATTGGGGCAGGCATCTATCAATTCTTTGCGAACCTTAGTGGTACTGCGCACCAAGAGGGCTTCAATAGAATTTTCATTGATAAAATTTTTCAATTGCTCTTGTGCCACGGTAGTGGTCAGTACTTCAAAGCCCGAAGCTTCGAGTTTGTCAATACCCGACTGGGCTATACCATCGTTAGCCAAAATTTTCATGATGTTCTATATTGGTTTGCTGAAAGGCCTTGATAACAAGGCCCAGTTTTTATGCTTTTCTTTCTAATTCGCTCATCACATCTACAAGAACACCCACGCTTTCTAGGCTAAGGGCATTATACATAGAAGCTCTGTAACCACCAACAGATCGATGCCCATTGATTCCGTTAATGCCCGCCTCTTTGACCATTGCATCAAAAGATTCTTTTAACTTCTCATCGACCAGATTAAAGGTGGCATTCATGTTGGAGCGATCTTCTTTTTGAGCAAAGCCTTCGAACATTGGGTTCAGGTCAATTTCTGAATATACCAATTGGGCTTTTTTGTCATTGATCTCTTCAATAGCCGCAATTCCTCCTTTGGCTTTTAACCATTCTAACGTAAGCATTGAGGTGTACACCGCAAATACAGGAGGGGTATTGAACATACTTTCTTTCGAGATATGCACTTGGTAGTCTAACATAGAAGGTATTTGCCTTGTTACCTTACCTAGAATTTCTTCTTTAACTACAACCAATGTAGCTCCGGCGGGGCCCATATTTTTCTGTGCTCCGGCATAAATCAAATCAAACTGAGAAAAATCTAGTTGACGTGAAAAAATATCGGAACTCATATCGCAGACCAAAGGAGCTTCTGTCTTTGGGAATTTTTTAATCTGTGTTCCGAAAATAGTATTGTTCGATGTCAAGTGAAGGTAATCCAATCCGTCGGGCACAGAATAACCTTTTGGTATGTAGTTGAAGTTCTCATCTTTTGAAGAGCCTACCTCTATAATCTCACCGAACATTTTTGCCTCCTTAATAGCTTTGCTACTCCATGTTCCGGTATTCAAATAGCCAGCCTTTTTCTCCAATAGGTTGTAGGCGGCCATTAAAAATTGAAGACTGGCGCCACCTTGAAGAAAGAGGGCTTGATAGCCTTTGCCTTCTAAATCTAAAAGTTCAAGCGCCAAGCTTCGTGCCTTATCCATTACCTCGACAAAATCTTTGCTTCGGTGTGATATTTCAATTAGCGATAGACCTGAATTATTGAAGTCCATAACGGCTTCTGAAGCCTTTAACAATACTTCTTGAGGTAAAACACAAGGGCCAGCACTAAAGTTATGCTTTTTCATAAAGATGTAGTTTACAATTGAAACCGCCATATATGGCTGTTATGCCAAATCCCCCAGCGGTTTTGAAATTAAGAGGTTAAAGTTCATCAATTTTGAAGAAACCTAAGCTATTGATCGAGTAAAAATTCAATTAGGTTTTTAACAGGAAATCAACAGTATCTACATTATCGGCATAATCGGAAAGGCCGGGACGTTGGGTTTCGCCAAAAGCAACCTCATTTTCAATAATTCCTTTAGAAACTATGCACTGTAATTGATCACTTTCTTCCTTCAGTTTCATCTTCAAAACTTCTAAATCTTCATAAAATTCATAGAAAAGAGATGCAATAGGTGAGGCATAGGTTTCATCTTGCTTTAAGATGATAAAGCCGTTATCAAGAATCTTGAATTCAGACATTAAATACACCGCCTTATTATAATCATAATTATTGGCATATTTGTTTTGATGTATGATTTTGTTGTAGGAATACAGCGCCTTAAATAGCTGGTCAAAATCATACCCTTTAGGAACAAAAATTTTCGATACGCTTCGGCACCCAAGACCATAGTATCTAAAAATATCTTCACCAAGTGCGTTAAGTTGTGCCGTGGTCTCATCGCCGCTCAAAACAGCAATTGAATTTCTGTTCTTTCTTATGATGTGTGGCCCTTTACCAAAATAATGTTCAAAATAGCGAGATGTATTATTACTTCCTGTGGCAATTACAGCATCAAAATCAGATAATTGTCCCTTTTCAAAAACAATGGATTTTTGAAGTTCAGGTTCCAGATAAACTAGGTAATCCCTTATAAATGAAATCAAAACATCGTCATTGGAAGATAGCTTGGCAATTACCTTATTACCGGTGAGTAAAACGCTTATAAAGTCATGAAAACCGACCAGTGGTATGTTACCTGCCATAATCAGTGCCACTGTTTTATGCCTGTTTTGCGTTAAATCATATTCACTTAGCCAAAGGTTTAAATTCTCTTCGGTAAGTAAATCGGCCCATCCACTAAGGGCAAATAAGACATTATCCCTCGTAAACCAACCATTTTTATGCTTGGCCAAATCAATGGCAGCATCTAATTTTTCAAACCAAGGGTCATTTTTAGACTTTGATTGACAAAAATCACTTAAAAACTCGCCAAGTTTAACGAAAGCAATAAATGTTTTGTGATGGTCGTTCATATATTTGCGATAAACAGGTATAGGCTGTACCTTTGTTTTAAACAAATGCAAAAGTAAGCATACTGTAACAAACAGGAAGCTGAAGTTAAACAGTAAGAAAATTAAATTATGGCAATAGTTATTACCGATGAATGTATCAATTGCGGGGCTTGCGAACCGGAATGCCCCAATACCGCCATCTACGAAGGAGCAGATGAATGGCGTTACTCTGATGGTACTTCTTTGGAGGGAGATGTAGTTTTGCCAAGTGGTAAAGCGGTAAATGCAGACGAAGCCCAAGAACCCATTAGTGATGAGATCTATTATATATCACCTGATAAATGTACCGAGTGCATGGGCTTTCATGAAGAGCCACAATGTGCTGCCGTATGTCCAGTAGATTGTTGCGTACCTGATGATGATCATGAGGAAAGCGAGGAAACCCTACTGGCCAAACAAGCGTTTATGCACCCAAACGGATAGGCTCAGGGAATATATTAAAATTAAAAACCGGACAATGTCCGGTTTTTTTATGTCTTGATTTTATTTGGAATGTTTAAAAGGAGAAAGCCATCTGGGCATAGTAGTAGGCACCCCCAAAGCCCATTTGAACGGCATCCCAATAACCACCGCCTTCTACCCAATCATCTTGTTGGTCTGGGTATTCATTGAAAAGGTTGTTGGCGCCTATCTGTAATTTTACATCTTCACAAATTTGATAACCCAAGACCAGATCGGTAATCAATTTGGGGTTGTAGCTATCGGTAGCTGCACTGAGTTTGTTGGCAAAACTACCATAATCGGCAGTAGCCTCATACATTTGAAAATCCAATAGTTCTATACTGCTAAAGCGGGTAAATGCCAAACCAATATCAAACTTGTCCCTTGCATAATTTAAATTAAGTGCCAGCTTGCTTTCAGGTGCGGATGCCAATAAAAATGCCTTATCACGTTCACCGAAGAAGGTTTCCGCATCCAAACTACCATTGTTAACATTGGTAATCTCCATGCTATTTAAGTTTCCGGTAAAGGTGGCCGACAAGCTACCATTATCGAGGTTCTTTTTCCATGAAAGAACAATGTCAAGACCCGCAGTTTCGGTGTCGACACCATTAACAAAGAATTGGGCCGCAGATACGCCAGGAATGTCGTCGGTCGCAAAATTGCCCGTTAAAACAATCCTATCCTTTACATTAATATAATAACCATCGACCGTTGTGGTGAAATTGCCGAAAGTACCGGTAAAACCAAGGCCCGCATTAACCGCTTTCTCTTCATTTAGCTGATCGATACCGAAAGAGGCGGTAACAGGACTGTTATTCGGACTAAGTAACTGGTCAACAGCATCACCCCCGATAAAGTTGGTAAAACGTAAGTTGTAGTATATCTGGGCTAGGGAAGGAGCTCTAAAACCTGTACTTACAGAACCTCTGATGTTTATATTTTCCGATGCTTTTAACCTAGCTGCTAACTTACCGTTGATGGTACCACCGAAATCACTATAATTCTCAAATCGCGCGGCGGCACTCAACAAGAATGTTTCCGAGAGGTCAAATTCACCATCTGCATACAAAGAGAAGTTACTTCTGCTTCTATCGACCTCATTTGATGGTCCGTAACCGGGAAAACCCTGTGAGCCCCCAGGTCTAGCAACTTCTTCACCATCAATAATTATGGTAGGTTGGTTTTGTGTTGCCGGATTCGTAATCAGCAATCCGTTTTCATCAAATGTTCCGTAAGAACCTGGCTCCCCAGAAAAAATGATAAAATTCTCCGTTCTATATTCAGCACCAAAAGCAAGGTTCATACCTTCCATTACATCTTCATAATATTTTGAGAAGTCTAGATTGACCGTATTCTGGCTAAGACTATGCCCACCTGCATCAAAATCGGTAGGAGATGCTTCTTCTAGGGAAGCGTTCAAGGTACCTTTGATGAAGTAGTGAAAATTATTCTTTCCGTAAGTATTGCTCACATCAACTTTCCACCCGTTTTCTAGCTCCGTTCTAAGACCTGCAGCAATCGAATGGTCAATAATGTTTGATGTAATTCGCGGGTTGAACCCGTTCGGATAAATAGCTGTAACGACGCGTTCACCGCCATTTCTGGTAAAAGCATACGCATCGGTATCCCTATAATTTCTTCCTCCAAAAGCATATATTTCAGTGTTTTCAGTTACCGGGTAGGCAGCATTGACCATGAGGTTAAAACCTTCAACGGCCGCTTCACCAAAACCTCTTCTGAAATCGAAACCGGGTCTTAGGGTCTTATTCTTATTGATGTATTCGGTAGTAAAGTTGGCATAGCCTTTTTCGCCCAGGCCTACGCCGTAATTGATTGCAGCTTTTAACGAACCACCATCAAGACTTTGGTCATCTCCGATTTGGTTTCCATCGACATCGGTATCTAATCGGTTACCATCGGTATTAGGGGTTCCCGCAGGAAATTCTCCTTGGGCGTTCGTATTGTAAGCGCCATAACTGATATTTCCGGTAACGCCGTCTGTTTTATCTTTCAATACAATATTGATTACACCGGCGATGGCATCAGAACCATATTGGGCAGCAGCTCCGTCACGAAGAATTTCAATCCTTTTAATGGCAGCTACGGGAATGGTATTAAGGTCGGTACCGGTATTACCTCTACCTTTTGTTCCGAATATATTGATCAATGATGATTGGTGTCTTCTTTTTCCATTGATCAAAACCAATGTTTGATCAGGACCAAGCCCCCTAAGGGTGGCAGGGGTAATATGGTCTGCACCATCAGAACCTGATTGTTTGTTCGCATTAAATGAAGGTGCAGCATACTGTAACAGTTCGTTTACCTCAATTTTACCACTTTGGGTAGCTACCTCGCTAATGTCGATAACATCTACAGGCACGGCGGTATCGGTAGAGGTTCGTTTGGGGCTTCTTGAACCTACCAGCATCACTTCATCCAATAGAACGCCTTCGGTCATTTGAACATTCAATTCTGTCTGCCCTTGTACGGTCAGTTCTTGTGTGTTAAAACCGATATAACTAAAGATTAGTACGGCATCTTCTGAAACATCGATCGAGTAATTACCATCGAAATCGGTGACGGTACCATTAGAAGTGCCTTTTTCAAGAATGTTGACTCCTGGCAGAGGCTCGCCATAGTCATCTGTAACAGTGCCCGATACAGAATTTTGACTGTAAGCGGAGGCACTTAAGAATAGGGTTAAAATCAATAAATAAAGTGTTGATTTCATAGTGTTCGAGTTTAGGTTAATACCCCAAGGTACTACTATTCGTGTTAAAATATTCATAGTATAATTAAAACTTTTAAACACTATCTTTGCGCCCGAATTAGAAGAATCTCTCAATTAAACCTTATGAAAGCAGGTATCGTAGGATTGCCAAACGTGGGTAAATCTACCCTATTCAATTGTCTATCGAACGCAAAGGCGCAAAGCGCAAATTTTCCTTTTTGTACCATAGAACCGAACATTGGTGTTGTAAACGTACCTGATAGCCGTTTAGAGAAATTGGAATCTTTGGTGAACCCTGAAAGAGTGATTCCGGCAACCGTAGAAATTGTAGATATTGCCGGTTTGGTAAAGGGAGCCAGTAAGGGAGAGGGTTTAGGCAATCAATTCTTAGGTAACATTAGAGAAACCGATGCCATTATTCATGTGCTTCGCTGTTTTGACAATGACAATATTGTGCACGTCGATGGTTCCGTGAACCCAATTAGAGATAAGGAGACCATTGATATGGAGCTTCAGCTAAAAGACCTCGAAACTGTTGAGAAAAAACTGGATAAGGTGAAACGTGCCGCCAAAACGGGAAATAAAGAGGCTCAAAAAGAAGAATCTGTTCTACTGAAATTAAAGGATGGTCTTGAAAGTGGCGTTTCTGTGCGTGCCATTGATATTGATAAAGAACTACGCATTGAGTATGTAAAACCACTTCAGTTTATAACTGACAAACCGGTCATGTATGTTTGTAACGTTGATGAAGGTGCGGCTGCTAGTGGTAACGATTATGTGGAAGAGGTGAAAAAGAAGGTGGCCGATGAAAACGCAGAAGTAGTTGTTTTGGCCGTGGGGACCGAGGCGGATATTACGGAGTTAGAAACTTATGACGAGCGACAAATGTTTCTTGAAGATCTAGGTTTGGAAGAGCCTGGGTCTGCCAAGTTGATTAGAGGCGCTTATCGTTTGTTGAATTTAGAAACCTATTTTACGGCAGGAGAAAAAGAAGTTCGTGCTTGGACTATTCCCATTGGTGCTACTGCACCTCAAGCTGCAGGTGTCATTCACACCGATTTTGAAAAAGGGTTTATACGTGCCGAGGTCATTTCTTATAGCGACTATGTTTCTTTTGGTAGTGAGACCAAGGTGAAAGAGGCAGGAAAAATGAGGGTTGAGGGTAAGGAGTACATTGTGAAGGATGGAGATGTCATGCACTTCAGGTTCAACGTGTAGTCTCTTATTCGTAAATTCTTAATTTATCTTTTAGGTTCTTAATTTCCGATTCCATTTGCTGCATTCGTTTTAGCATATGGTTAAGGGCATCGATGCCTTCTAAATTGATGCCAAGTTGATGGTGCAAGCGATTTATACGTTCTATTTCAGGAATGTCATCGGCCTCAATGTAAATTTCCGTTTCAATCGTTCTGCATTCGATAAGGCCATATTCGTGAAGTGAACTAATAAACGTGTCAGAAATTTGAGTGGTTTCACAATAATGTCTTACTAAAATATAGTTATCGGTATTCATTTTATCTCAATTTAGATAGTTCGGTAAATAATTGTTTCTCTTCTGCGCTTAGGTTCTTAGGTAGATTAACCTGATAGGTAAGGTAGAGGTCTCCATAACTAGCCTCTTTTTTATAAATAGGCATTCCTTTTCCTTTCAATTTTACTTTGGTGCCATTTTGGGTCTCCGGTTTAACATGAAGTTTAACGGCACCGGTCAAAGTATCGACCTGAATTTCACCGCCTAATAAGACTTTGTACAAATCAATGTCAATGGTCTTGAACAAATCATTGCCTACACGTTGAAAACCGGTATTGTTCAAAATTTCAAAAGTGATGAACAAATCTCCTTTGGGTCCACCGTTCATACCCTCTGCACCGTACCCTTTAATTCGTATGGTTTGTCCGTCTTGAACTCCGGCAGGTATTGTCAATCTGATTTTTTTGTCCCCAAGGTCAATCGTCTGTTTCTGTGATGAAAGAATATCAGTTAGTTGAAGTCTTAGGGTAGCATTAAAATCTTGTCCTTTAAATTGATAAGTGCCTCTACCCCCAGTTCTACTATAACCACCTCCGCCGAACATCGATTCAAAGAAATCGGAAAAATCACTATCGGAATAACCTCCCGTATTTCGTTGTGAACTTCCGCCAAATCCACTTTGAGAGGCATTTCTTTTATTAGCTTCTTCGAAAGCATCGGCATGCTGCCAATCTTTACCATATTTGTCGTATTTCTTTCGTTTTTCGGGGTCGCTCAATACCTCATTGGCCTCGTTGATTTGTTGAAATTTCTGTTGTGCTTCCTTGTTATCAGGATTTAGGTCAGGATGATACTTCCGTGCCAATTTTCTATAAGCTTTCTTGATTTCTGCATCACTGGCCTTCGTGTCAATCCCCAATATTTTATAATAATCGATAAATTCCATTAGGTGAAATTATTGAATAACAGGTTTAAAGTTAGAGATGAAAAAGAATTTGTACTCGTACAAAGTTGGCATATTCACTGCTAAAAAATCAACCATATTCAACTAAAATTTAACTTAAAAGTAGGGTGGAAAGGCCAGTAATATCAACAAACCGCTAAAATTTATTGTTAATTACTTTAACAAATAGGTGTTTTATCTTTTTAAATGTCGTATTATCTTTAGCGTTACTATTCATCCAAACCCCGCTCAATGTCCAATAACTCTCAATATACTGAAGACAACATACGCTCATTAGACTGGAAGGAACATATTCGGCTAAGGCCGGGTATGTACATCGGTAAATTGGGTGACGGATCTTCGGCCGATGACGGTATCTATATTCTTCTAAAAGAGGTTATCGATAACTGTATCGATGAGTTTGTAATGGGTGCGGGCAAGACCATTGATATTTCCATTCAAGGTACGAAAGTAATTGTTAGAGATTACGGTAGGGGTATTCCGTTGGGTAAAGTGGTCGATGTGGTGTCTAAAATGAACACCGGTGGTAAATACGACACCCGAGCGTTTAAAAAGTCCGTTGGCCTTAATGGGGTAGGTACCAAAGCGGTAAATGCCCTATCCAGTTTTTTTAGGGTTGAAAGTACGCGAGATGGCAAATCTAAATCTGCCGAGTTTGAGATTGGCGAACTCGTCAATGAAGAATTGCTCGAGGAAACTACGCGCCGAAGAGGAACGAAGGTTTCTTTTACTCCTGACGAAAACATTTTTAAGAAATATAAGTTCAGAAATGAGTATGTAGAGCGAATGCTCAAAAACTATGTTTATCTGAACCCTGGCCTGACCATTGTTTTTAATGGCGAAAAGTTCTTTTCTGAAAACGGACTTAAAGACCTTTTAGAGGACAATAACAATGTGGAAGATATTCTTTACCCTGTCATTCATTTAAAGGGTGACGATATCGAGGTGGCAATGACCCACAGTAAGACGCAGTATAGTGAAGAGTACCATTCATTTGTTAACGGGCAGCATACGACCCAAGGGGGTACGCACCAAGCGGCTTTCCGGGAAGCAGTTGTTAAAACGATACGTGATTTTTACAATAAAAATTATGATGCTTCCGATATTCGCAAATCGATTATAAGCGCCATTTCTATCAAGGTAATGGAGCCTGTTTTTGAAAGTCAGACAAAGACCAAACTGGGATCCACCGATATGGGTGGTGATTTACCAACGGTACGAACCTACATCAACGATTTTGTCGGTTATCATTTAGACAACTATCTGCATAAACATCAAGAGACTGCCGAGAAGCTACAACGAAAGATCGTACTTGCTGAAAAGGAGCGAAAAGAGTTATCGGGAATTAGAAAATTGGCTAGGGATAGGGCCAAAAAAGCCAATCTGCACAATAAAAAGCTTCGGGATTGTAGAATACACCTGGGCGATATGAAAGACGACCGACGGTTAGAGAGTACACTTTTCATCACCGAGGGTGATTCGGCTTCCGGGTCGATTACAAAATCGAGGGATGTCAATACGCAAGCTGTTTTTAGTTTGAGGGGTAAGCCTTTGAACTCATATGGCATGTCGAAAAAAATCGTATACGAAAATGAGGAGTTCAATTTGCTACAGGCAGCTCTTAATATTGAAGAGTCAATGGAAGACCTTCGATATAACAATATCGTCATCGCTACCGATGCCGATGTAGATGGTATGCACATTCGCCTTCTGCTTATTACATTTTTTCTTCAGTTCTTTCCAGAACTGATTAAAGAAGCTCACCTTTTCATTTTGCAAACACCTCTTTTTAGGGTGAGAAACAAAAAAGAGACTATTTATTGCTACAGTGATGAAGAGCGTCGGGCGGCTATTCAAAAACTTTCTGGCAAACCTGAAATTACTCGCTTTAAGGGATTGGGTGAAATATCGCCCGATGAGTTTCAACATTTTATTGGTGATGATATTCGTTTAGAACCAGTAATGTTGGACAAGGCGATGTCCATTGAGCAATTGCTCAATTTCTATATGGGTAAAAATACACCTGACCGTCAAGAATTCATTATTGAAAATCTTAAAGTAGAGGTTGATTTAGTAGAGGAAAACCAAATATAAACCAAAGACATACGTATTTTTCTGAATGGAAGAAAATGACGAACTGAACGAATCTGAAGACCAAGGTACACCTCTCAACGGTGACGAAGGTCTTGAGAGTGAAAAGGAACAAAATAGCGAAGGGTCTAAGGCGAACGAGGAAGAAGAATCGATACAAGATGATGCGCTTACTCGCGTAACTGGAATGTACAAAGATTGGTTCTTGGATTATGCCTCGTATGTAATTCTTGAACGCGCGGTACCGGCCATTGAAGACGGTTTTAAGCCCGTGCAACGTAGGATCATGCATGCGCTTAAGGAATTGGATGATGGGCGTTATAACAAAGTGGCCAATGTGGTGGGCCATACCATGCAATACCACCCGCATGGTGATGCCAGTATCGCGGATGCCATGGTGCAAATTGGGCAGAAAGACCTTTTAATCGATACGCAAGGTAACTGGGGTAATATTTTAACAGGTGATAGTGCGGCAGCCTCCCGATATATCGAGGCTAGGCTATCTAAATTTGCCCTTGAGGTAGTTTTTAGCCCTAAAATTACGGAATGGCAGCTTTCTTATGACGGCAGAAAGAAAGAGCCCGTTCAGCTTCCCGTAAAATTTCCTCTGTTATTGGCGCAAGGTGCCGAAGGTATTGCCGTAGGTCTTTCCACGAAAATAATGCCCCATAATTTCATTGAGCTGATTGATGCTTCTATAAAGCATTTACAGGGAAAACGTTTTAAGCTGTTTCCTGATTTTCCAACGGCGGGTATAATTGATGTAAGTAACTATAACGATGGCTTGCGTGGGGGCAAAATTAGGGTCCGTGCCAAGATTTCACAGCACAGTAAGAATACGCTGGTAATAAACGAGATACCTTACGGTACCAACACTTCCTCTTTAATAGATTCTATTCTTAAAGCCAACGATAAGGGTAAAATAAAAATCAAGAAAATTGAGGACAATACCGCTGCCGACGTAGAGATTCTGGTGCATATTCCGCCTGGTATTTCTCCTGACAAAACAATCGATGCTCTCTACGCATTTACTTCATGTGAAAGTTCTATCTCGCCCTTAGGCTGTATCATTGAAGATAATAAGCCTCTTTTTATTGGGGTTTCTGAAATGCTTCGTCGGTCTACCGACGCAACGGTCGATTTGTTAAGGCAAGAATTAGAGATTCAACTGGGTGAACTCGAAGAACAATGGCATTTCGCTTCCCTGGAGCGTATTTTTATCGAAAACAGAATCTATCGCGATATTGAGGAACAAGAAACATGGGAAGGGGTCATTAAAGCTATCGATGACGGATTAAGACCCTTTACCCAAAACCTTAAAAGAGCGGTAACGGAAGAAGATATTGTTCGCCTGACCGAAATTCGGATCAAGCGTATCTCAAAATTTGACTTGGATAAAGCTCAAGAAAATCTAGATAACCTAGAAAAGAAGATAGCCGAGGTCAAACATCATCTAAATCATTTGGTTGAATTTGCCATTGATTATTTTAAAAATCTTAAGGAAAAATACGGCAAGGGTAGAGAGCGCAAGTCAGAGATTAGATTATTTGAAGATATTGAGGCAACGAAAGTTGTCATAAGAAATACAAAGCTTTACGTTAACCGTGAAGAAGGTTTTATCGGCACCTCTTTAAAGCGAGATGAATATGTCACCGACTGTAGTGATATCGACGATGTGATAGCCTTCACCAGAGACGGTCAAATGATGGTCTCTAAAGTTGATTCCAAGACTTTTGTCGGTAAGGGAATTATCTATGTCGCCATCTTCAAAAAGAAAGACAAGCGTACCATCTATAATATGATTTATAAAGATGGTAAAGGTGGAGCAACCTACATCAAGAGATTTAGCGTCACGAGCATTACGCGCGATCGCTTATACGATTTAGGTCAAGGTAAGGCCGGAACAATGGTATATTATTTTTCTGGAAACCCGAACGGAGAGGCGGAAACGGTTACCATCAACTTGCGTCAGGTAGGTAGTATCAAAAAACTGAAATGGGATGTTGATTTTGCCGATGTGCTGATAAAGGGTCGAGCCAGTAAGGGTAATATCGTGACCAAGTATTCCGTGAAACGGGTTGAATTGAAAGAAAAAGGCCTTTCCACATTAAAGCCTAGAAAACTATGGTTTGATGAGACCGTACAGCGCTTGAATATCGATGAGCGAGGGGAGTTCTTAGGAGAGTTTACCAGTGAGGACAGACTTTTGATCGTGAATCAGAACGGACAGGTGAAAACTGTGATTCCGGAGCTTACCCTACATTTTGATGACGATATTATTGTTTTGGAAAAATGGCTACCTAATAAGCCTTTGTCATTGATTTATTGGGAAGGTGAAAAGGAACTTTTCTATGTAAAACGATTTTTGGTAGAAAACCCCGATAAAGACGAAAATGTACTGACCGATCATTCAAAATCTTATTTAGAGGTCATTTCCACTGATTATAGACCTCAAGTAGAAGTGGTATTTGCCAAGAAAAGAGGTCAAGAAAGAAAAGATAATTGGGTAATCAACCTTGAAGAATTTATATCGGTCAAGGGAATCAATGCCATGGGAAATCAATTGACCAAAGAAAAGGTTTTAGAAATCAATAGTCTTGACCCTCTGCCTTATGAAGAACCGGAACCGCCGAAAACGGAGGAAATTGAGGTGGTAGATGAAGAAAACGTTGACACGGCTCAACCCAAAGATTCTTCTGAAACCGACTCAGAGAATAGAAAAAACTTAGATGAAGACGGCACTCAAGGGTCATTATTCGATTAAAATAGCATGAAGAATTTTTATCAAGAGTTCAAGAATTTTGCCATAAAAGGCAACATGATAGACATGGCCATTGGTATCATTATCGGAACTGCCTTCAATAATGTAATCAATACGCTTGTCAAAAAAATTATAATGCCTCCTTTGTCGCTTTTGACAGACGACGTTAATTTTTCGAATAGAAAATATGTGCTGCAAAAGGCCGTTGACGGGGCAGAAGAAGTAGCTATCGGGTACGGTGAAATGTTTGAGGTTTTGGTCGATTTTTTTATTATCGCCCTGACCATCTTTGTCGTGGTAAAGGGTATCAACCGATTTAAGAACAAGGCCGAAGACCCTGATAATGAAGAGGTCGAAACTCCAAAGAACATCGAGCTTTTATCAAGCTTGGAAAAACTTTTGCAAGAGCAAAACGAGATTTTAAGGCAAACTAAAAAGTAGCTGATAATTCTACCATCGATTTTAGTTATCGTTATATCGAGCTAAATTCAAATCAATTTGTCTATAAGTTCTTAATATCATTATCTTAGCCGAAATACTGATTGAATGGATTTTACCAACCCCCTCGTTTACGGAGTCCCCTGTTTTATTGCTTTTATACTTTTAGAACTTACTTACAGTAAAACTCATGGTCATGACGACCTGTATGTTTGGAAAGATTTAATGGCTAGTGGAGCTATGGGTATTGGCTCCGCAATTTTAGGGCCGCTCATTAAGGTTACGGTTTTAATTGTTGTTTTTGAGTTTACCTATGAGGTTTTCAATCCGATAGTTGACGGCGTGCGAACCAATATTATGGGGTATAAATCTTTTGGTTATGCTTGGTACGTTTGGCTTCTTTGCCAATTGGCCGATGATTTCACTTATTATTGGTTCCATAGGGCCAACCATGAAGTTCGCATTCTTTGGGCGGCGCATATCGTACATCATTCCTCCGATAATTTTAATTTAGGCACAGCAGTTCGTAACGGTTGGTTTACCCTACTTTACAAACCTTTCTTTTATATGTGGATGCCTGCCATTGGTTTTCCGGTCGAAATGGTCATTATCTGCTTGGCTATCGAGTCGCTATGGCAATTTCAATTGCATTCGCTTTATGTGCCAAAAATGGGATGGATCGAAAAAGTTTTCAATACGCACACCATGCACCAGGTTCACCACAGTCAAAATGTAGAGTATCTAGATAAAAACCACGGCGGATTTTTAAACATCTTCGATAAGATATTTGGCACTTGGAAAGAATTGGATGATGATATCGAAGTGAAATTTGGGGTAATTCATGCGCCTAATTCATATAATCCTATAGTGATTTTGACACACGAGTTTAAAGATATTTGGGCCGATGTAAAGAAGGCCAAAAAGTTTTCTCACAAGCTGATGTATATTTTTGGCCCTCCGGGATGGAGTCCTGACGGCAGTACATTGACCGTTAAGCAACAGCAGCGTATGTTTAATGAGCAAAAAACTAAAAACCCTGAGGCTGTTTTCAGTAGACCGAACTAAGTAATTTAAAACTTTAAATAAAAAACCCCCAAGCGAAATAGCTTGGGGGTTTTTTATTAAGTTTGTTACTCTTTTATTTCCTTAATTTCTGAACGGGTATTTTTCTTCATTCGTAAGTCAAGAAACTCGACGAGCAAGGAGAAGGCAATGGAAAAATAGAGGTATCCTTTAGGGATGGTTCCCACCTCGTTTCCAAAAACGATAAGGTGCCCGATATGGGCTGCCTCTGCAATGAGCATAAACCCAATAAGAATAAGAAAGGAAAGACCCAGTATTTGAATGGAAGGATGTCTATTGACAAATTCTCCAACCGGGTTGGCAAACAGCATCATAATAACCACAGAAATTACTACCGCTACAATCATCAGTACCAATACGTCATTCGGATTAGGGGAAATACCATTGGTCATACCAATGGCCGTCAAAATGGAATCGAACGAAAAGACAATATTGATCAGTGTAATCTGAACGATAGCTTTCGTCAGGGTAGTGGCTTGCCCTTTCTTAACCTCTGCTTCGTCATGACCTTTGTGTTCTACTTTTTCATGTATTTCTCTCGTACTCTTGTAGAGAAGAAATAATCCTCCGGCGAATAAGATTATGGCTTGGCCACTGATTCCCCCTGAAATCCAATCGTTTTCAAAGACCCAGAAAGGTTTCTTCATAGAAGTTAATAACGTAATGCCGAAAAGAAGTATGATTCGCATTGCCATGGCCAGAACCAAACCAATGTTGGTGGCTTTCTTTCGTTGACCGGGCTCTAACTTACCGGCAGCAATTGAAATAAAAATGATGTTATCGATGCCGAGAACGATTTCTAAAAATGTCAAGGTCAAAAGCGCAATCCACGCATCTGGATTGGAAAATATTTCAAACATAATAGAAAGGTTTAGTCAGTTTTAATGGCCACACCTTTTGATTTTCGGCTTTGGCCAACTATGTTATATTCAAATGTATACGAATTATCAGTGGTTGACAATATTTTCATATGAATAGGCTTTTCTTCAGCCATATTCTTCGGATTAAGCTTTTTAACGATATACTCACAATCGTTTATCCATCGAATATTTGCCGAGTCCGCTTTACCTTCAAAATAATCTATTTCTAGTTCACCAAAGCGCTCGAAGATGGTTGTTTTTTCTTCTCCATTTATTTCCGTGGTAAAGGAGAACTTACCATTCTTAAACTTTTTGCAATTTCTTTCTGGTTGGTAGCAAGAAATAAGTGTAAAAAAACCAAACAAGCTTAAAAGTAAAGGGCGTATCATCAATAAAAGGTAGGTAAAATTTAAAGCTGCAAGATAACCTATATGTCTGTTATTTACATGCATTTCGGTTATATCAAAGGATGGTTATTTGGGTGTAAAAGGCTCAAAACTGCCGTCGGAATAAAAAATTATGATTTTTTCAATTTTTCTTTCCGCTTTTGTGGATTTTTGAACCGTTTGTATCGCTAATGGGTCCTTTTGTTTCGGAGATGGATAAGAATGCTGGTCAGAATTTTGAGGGGAAGAGGGAAATTCACCCTTTCCGTTCAACAACCAATAAAGATTTACTGCAGGATATGTCTGGACTACTTTCATCACAAAATCTAGACTTGGTTTGTTACGGCCCGATAATAGATGAGAAATACTCGAACGCTGAACTTGTATTTGGTCTGCGAACTGTGACGCCGTTAAGCCATAATGAGTAAGCAGAAGATTTAATCTTTCAATGAATTCCGACGAGTTTACCATTGTAAATTATTCTCTTTTTAAATAAAAGTTTCTGGTGATGAGATAGGTAAAAAGTTTACAGTTATCAAATTTTTAATTAGACTAACGCTCTTAATGAAATATATTAAAACATTGATTTTAAGTGATTTGAATTTTAATAAAAACAAATGGTGTTTTTAATCAGAAGTTAATTTACAAATGTAAAATACAAGCCCTTGTAAAAACCGACTTATTTACAATTGAAAACAACTAATTATACAAATGTAAAATAAATAGAACTTATTTTTGCTTTTCTAAAATAATTGAGGTGATATCAAACGAGCTTTACGAAAAGATAAAAGAACAATCTATTACAGGTAGATATGTGGTACATGGTCAAATTCAAGAAGTACTTAATAATTTACCGTCGTCATATAAAATTGAGCATGTTGGTAGTTCGGTTCTCGGGAAAAGTATTAATGCCGTAAAAATAGGTACCGGAAAAGAAAAGGTTTTCATGTGGTCGCAGATGCACGGCAACGAGTCTACCACTACCAAGGCAGTATGCGATCTGTTTAATTTTTTAGTAAGTGACGATGTACTTGCTAAATCTATATTGAATCATTGTACCTTAATGATTATCCCCATGTTGAACCCTGATGGGGCTGAGGCTTATACCAGGGTTAATACCAACGAGGTTGACTTAAATAGGGATGCGCAAGATAGAAGTCAGCCAGAAAGTAACGTTCTGCGCGATGTTTTTGAAAGATTTGAACCTGATTTTTGTTTCAACCTTCATGATCAACGTACCATATTTAATGTAGGTGAAAGCAATAAACCGGCTACCGTGTCCTTTTTGGCTCCCGCTCATGATGAAGAACGAAGCATTTCTCCGTCTAGGGCAATTAGTATGAAATTGATTGTTGCTATGAATGAAATGCTGCAAGGTATTATTCCGAATAGGATAGGCCGTTATGATGATAGTTTCAATGCCAATTGTGTTGGTGATACCTTTCAAATGTTGAATACACCTACCATATTATTCGAATCTGGTCATTCTCCGAACGATTATATGCGTGAACAAACCAGAGAGTATATTTTTCTCTCATTGCTGAAGGCTCTCAATGTAATTGCGGAATCAAAAGTGGAAAATTTTTCTATTGAGAAATACAATTTGATTCCGGAGAATAGCAAACACTTCGTTGATATATTACTTATCAATGCAGATGGTTTGAAGGAAAATAATTCCTCAAAAATAACCATTCCGGTCCAGTTTAAGGAAACATTAATTAACGGAAGTCTTGAGTTCGTTCCTGAATACTACAACCCCGAGGATACAGAAATCAAGTACGGACATTTAACAATTGACTGTTCTCTAGATAGTGATTTACAAGAACTTAAAGCCAAAGAGTATTACCCTTTAATTGATAAGATTTTTCAGACTTTATCTTAAAAAAACGTTTTCGTTACGTTTTTGTTATAAAAAATGAAGATTTAGTACGTTTTATTTTATAATTTTTTATTTTTGCTGAAAATCTAACCATCATGGGAAAAGTAAAATTAGACGAAATTGACCACCAGATTCTGGACATGTTGATTGACAATACCAGGACCCCTTTTACCGATATTGCCAAAAAGCTTTTAATTTCGGCAGGAACGGTTCACGTAAGGGTTAAAAAAATGGAGGAGGCCGGAATCATTAAAGGTTCTTCATTAACCCTCGATTATGTTAAACTAGGTTATGCCTTTATAGCCTATGTGGGCATTTTCTTGGAAAAGACACACCAAACTAAATTTGTACTTGAACGTTTAGAAGAAATACCAAACGTTACAGTAGCCCACATTACCACAGGAAAATTCAATATTTTCTGTAAAATCAGGGCAAAAGATACCAATCATGCCAAAAACATCATTTTTAAAATAGATGATATTGATGGTATTAGCAGAACGGAAACTATGATTTCCCTAGAAGAAAGTATCAATGATAAAAAACGATTGATGCATACCATCTTCAACGAGCTATAAATAAAAAGAATTCATAATTGAATCAATCCCGAACCTTTGTGTTCGGGATTTTTTTTAGCTTAGTATTACATGAAGACGACAGATTTACAGTTTACGAAACCCTTTCCCTTCTATAAAAACTATATAGACTTAGTGAAGGATGTGGAATTGATGGATATGCTGCAACGGCAATCTCAGAATTTTCCTGAATTTATGGCTACCATACCGCAGAGCAAATTAGATTTTAGGTATGCGGAGAATAAATGGACGATGGCAGAGGTGCTTTTGCATATTATAGACTCAGAAAGAATTTTTCAATACAGGGCGCTACGCTTTTCCCGTGGTGATCAAACTCCTTTGCCAGGTTTTGAACAGGACGATTATGTGCCTTTTTCCAAAGCTAATAATCGAACCTTACAAAGTTTGATAGATGAGTATTCTATAGTTCGGAATTCTACACTTCACTTGTTCAATCAATTTGATACTAACGATTTGGAAAGAAAGGGTATAGCAAGTTCTCTTGATTGGAGTGTTGGTGCTTTGGGTTTTGTCATCTGTGGTCATCAAAAACATCACAGAAATATTCTGCGCGAACGTTATTTATGATTCTGAAAAAACTCAAAATATTTTGGTTATTACTCAAGAGAACCGGAGTTTCTTGGGTTGATAACGACCCATTTGGCAAAAGTGCTATTGTGGCCTATTATGCGCTCTTTTCTTTACCCTCATTATTGATGATGGTCGCCTGGATTGCGGGTTCCATTTATGGGGTCGAAGCTGTTAAGGGTAGAATAGTCGAGAAAATCGGGGGGCTCATTGGTGAAGGGGTATCCGAGGCAATTGAAGGTATGATTGCCAATGCCGCCCTAAACGATGGCTCGGTTGTAACCGTAGTCATAGGTGTAGGTATGTTGCTCTTTGGTGCCACGGGAGTGTTCGTAAGGCTTAAAATGGCAATGAATGATATTTGGGGGGTAGAGTCTAAAAAGAAGGTATGGATACAAATGTTTTTAGACCGTATGATTTCTTTCGGAATGGTGTTGGTTTTGGGCTTTCTATTTCTAATATCTTTAGTACTCTCTGTAGTCTTAAAGACCTTAAGTGCCTACGTCAGCACTTTTGCGCCCGATATCGCTGTTTTTGTGGCTAATTTTTTTAGCCTTCTATTGCCTTTTTTGGTAATTACGGGACTATTCGCAGCGTTGTTCCGTTTGTTACCTGATATTCATATAAGGTGGGGAACCACTTTTTGGGGAGCGGGACTGACTACAGTTTTGTTTTTAATTGGCGAATATCTACTGGGCTATTATTTCACTACAAGTGATCCGACTTCGGTATACGGCGGAGCATCGTCAGTCGTTCTGATTTTACTTTGGGTCTATTATACCTGCATCATTATGTTTTTCGGGGCGGAATTTACCTTTCAATATGCACATTATATACGAGAAAAGGTAGAGCCTAATAAAAATGCACTTCCAAAAGAAAACTGAGTTAATCTAAATCTTCATCCAGTTCCATGTCGGTTTCCAGTCCTGGATCAAATTCATCTGCATCTGAACTATCATGAACTTTTTCAGGCTTTGATTCCAACTCACGTTCAATGGTCTCATCGAAATTGGCAATAAAATCGGAAAGGCTTTTACTGATCTTAACTAAGTAAACGGTATCAGTGGTTCTCAATTCAACGGCCTGAACAGTTTCACCTTGAAGGTTCTTAAAGACAATCAAATCGTCGTCACCGTACCCATCAGGGTAGGTTTCAATTAAAAGAGCTGCCAGTTCATGGTCAAGCTTTTTGTAATCAACAAGTTTACGCAACATAACTCTGTGGGGTTAAATAGTTTAAAAATTTAATTAGGTTTTGGTCTATCTGAAATCCTTACCTAATCTATATAATTTTTAAATAGAAAATTCCAAAGAGTTGTAAATGGTTGTTTTTAGTATATGAACTTAATTTTCAGCGTAGTATGCGAATGCAGCTTTAAATAGTTCACCAGGAACTTGAACATCAATAGCCGGTTCTCCAATGCCGTTTAGCAACACAAAATTGATTTTACCGTGCGAATTTTTTTTGTCAAATTTCAATAATTCCAAGATAGAGTCAATATCGTTGTCCGTAAAATCTACCTTCTCATATCTACTCAAAAAAGTGGTCTTGATATCTTCTAAATCTTCAGTCGGCAGCTCGGTCAGTTCTTTAGAGAGATATCCTTCTAAAATCATGCCTATAGCAATGGCCTCTCCGTGCAACAGTGTCTCTTTATCTACATTTTCGAGACAATACGATTCGATGGCATGCCCCAAGGTGTGTCCGAAATTCAAAATCTTTCGTAAATTTTGCTCTGTTGGGTCTTCAATTACAACCTCATTCTTGATGGTTACCGAATGATAGATTAAATCATCTAATAGGTTGAAAGATGAAATTGACTTAAGCTGGTTCCAATAATTTGAATCTTTGATCAAACCATGTTTGAGCATTTCGGCATAGCCACTTTGCAATTGGCGCTCATCTAAAGTTTTTAGAAAATCTGTCACTATAAGAACCATTTCGGGTTGATTAATAACACCTATCTGATTTTTCAGGCTTCCAAGATCTACTCCAGTTTTGCCGCCGACTGAGGCGTCGACCATTGATAGTAGGGTAGTAGGCACATTTATAAAATTGATTCCCCTTTTAAAGGTAGATGCTACAAAACCGCCTAAGTCGGTAAGAACGCCACCTCCAAGATTGATTAACAAACTTTTGCGGTCACCATCCAATTCTGAAAGTACATGCCAGACCTGCGTGCAGGTTTCTATATTCTTGTTAATTTCACCAGACTCTATTTCAATTATTTCAAATTCATAATCACCTCGTAAATGGGCCATGAAACTGGGCAAGCAGTGCTCATGGGTATTTTCATCTACCATTATAAATACCTTTGAATATGTATTCTCAATAAGGTGGTTGTTCAGGGCATCATAGGCTCTTTGATTGAAATGAACGGCGTAAGAGTCTGAAATTATAGATTGCATGATGATTTGTAAATGATTGTACTAAGCGGAAATCTTTATAAAATGTTAAGTGCAAAATAAAGGATATTTTTTGGGCCAGTAATATAAATTGTGTCTTTATATTTGCCCCCATTTTTAACACGAAGGAATGAAGCGAATATTCGAAGACACTGCTACGGCTTTTGCGTTGAAAACCGATTCGGAACTTGAGCGCGCTTATTTTATTTTTAAAATGATTGCCAATGAACCATTGGTCAGAATTGGCAAGGCTATTACGAACTTTGCCATTAAAACTCATTTGCCGGTAGAGAAATTGATCCGGGCTACGGTTTTTGATCATTTTTGTGGAGGTGTAAACGAGTTTGATTGTTTGCCTACAGTAGATCGAATGTATGAGAAGAATGTATGTTCGGTACTTGATTATTCTGTGGAAGGAAAAGATACCGAAGATCCGCTAGACGATGCCTTGGCCATGGTTTTAAAGGTGTTGGATTTTGTGAAGGAAAAAGATGCTATTCCTTTTGCGGTTTTCAAGCCTACTGGCTACGGACGATTTTCGCTATTTCATAAAGTTAATAAAGGTAAAACACTTACTGCAGAAGAACAGGAAGAATGGCAGAGAGTGCTAAATCGATTTGATAAAACCTGCAAACGTGCCCATGAACTGGGGGTATCTTTATTAGTAGATGCCGAGGAAAGCTGGATTCAGGATGCGGCGGACCTTTTGGTAGAGGACATGATGCGCAAGTACAATAAAGAAAAAACCATTGTTTTCAATACGTTACAAATGTATCGTTGGGACCGATTGGATTATCTTAAAAACCTTCATAAAAAGGCCAGAGAAGAAGGCTTTAAGCTTGGTTTCAAAGTAGTACGTGGCGCGTACATGGAGAAAGAAAACGAAAGGGCTGAAGAAAAAGGTTATGCCACACCAATCTGTGCATCAAAGCAAGAAACCGATGTTAATTTCGACAATGCCATTACCTATATGGTCGACCATTTAGAAGATATTGAAATTTTCGCCGGTACCCATAATGAAAATAGTAGTTATAGGTTGATGGAGTTAATGAATGACCGCGGAATAAAGAATGACGATAATAGGGTATGGTTCGGTCAATTATATGGTATGAGCGATCATATATCGTTTAATTTGGCGGCCAGGGGATATAAAGTTGCCAAATACTTACCTTTCGGACCAGTACGAGATGTAATGCCTTACCTAATAAGACGTGCAGACGAAAACACTTCGGTCGCCGGACAGACCAGTAGAGAACTTGATTTATTGGAGAAAGAAAGAAAGCGTAGAAAAATATAATACTTTTCAGATATTTTAAATTCAGTTTAGGATAGAAACAACGGTTTTTTTATTCCAAAATCTTCTCTAGAACGACTTTTTCCCTGCAATTTTTGAATTGCAAAACGGAAGCTTTTCCTTTTAATGTACCCTCAACGATATAGATTTTGCATGGGGTTGATTGTGTATCACTTTTACCAAAATCAACATTACCGTCCTTGAGAAAATTAGAAATATCCAAGGTATCCAATTGCTGATTTTGAATTGATTTTTCAATCTCTTCCGAAAATGAAATAGGCTTGCTGCTTAAGTCTTTTATAGCACGACAATTCGGAAAGTAGCAAAACTCTGTTCCGGTCTCTTCAGATTTGTTTTTAAGGAAAAAGGTGAGAAAGACAATACCTATCGATAATCCCACTAAATAAAAACCAAGACGTTTTAAAAAAGCCATCTAATAAAATCTTATGAACTAATTTTTAGAAGGCCACAAAAATACAAATAAGCTTGGCAAAATTAGGTATGTTTTCCCGCTTAGGTTTGATTTAAAAAATCAGAAAATTAATATCGCTGTACTGAAGATCAAACCATTCACCGACCGATTTGTTGGTTAGAATTCCGTGATACATATAAAGTCCGTTTCTAAGCCCTTTATTAAATCTCAAGGCATTTTCCATTCCCCCATTTTCACCTAATTCCAATAGATAAGGTGTAAAAATGTTACTGATGGATAAGGTTGCCGTCTTCGGATAGCGCGATGGGATATTAGGCACCCCGTAATGAATTACCCCAAATTTTTCTATTGTCGGTTTGGTGTGATTGGTGACTTCACTGGTTTCAAAACAGCCTCCCATATCGATACTGACATCTATTATTACGGCACCTTTTTTCATCTGCTCAACCATGGTAGAGGTAACAACAACTGGCGATCTGTCTTTTCCTCGCGTTGCACCAATGGCCACATCACAGCGCTTGAGTGCTTTGATTAAATTCTTGGGCTGAATGGTCGAAGTATAAACCGTTTGCCTTAGGTGCGCCTGAATATTTCTCAGTTTGGTTATTGAGTTGTCAAAAATTCTAACGTTGGCCCCGAGCCCCAAAGCTGATCTGGCAGCAAATTCCCCAACGGTTCCCGCACCGATAATAACTACCTCTACAGGGGGAACGCCACTTATATTACCGAACATTAAACCATTACCGTCGTTGGTAGCCGCCATAATTTCAGATGCAATCAAAACGGATGATATTCCAGCTATTTCACTTAAAGAACGAACGGCAGGGTATTTTCCATCCTCATCCCTAATATATTCAAAAGCAATGGCCGTAACTCGCTTTTTGGCCAGCTTTTCAAAATATTCTTTCTTTTGCGTTTTTAATTGCAATGCGGAAATAACCGTCGCTTGCGGATTCAACAATTCTATTTCTGAAACGGTGGGAGGCTCAACCTTGAGTAGTAGGGGACAAGAAAATACTTTCTTAGTATCTCGTGTGATTTCCGCTCCCGCATTGGTATAATCTAAATCGGTGTAATGAGCACCATCTCCAGCTCCCGATTCTATTAAGACCTTATGTCCGTTTGAGGTAATTGCGTTTACTGCATCGGGTGTCAAACAGATTCGTTGCTCTTGATATTGGTTTTCGCGGGGTATACCTATATAAAGCTCTCTTTTTTGTTTGAAAACTTCTAAGGTTTCTTCTTGCGGAAGTAACTGTTGCTTGCTGAATGGTGAGGCAGGTTGGCTCATGGTCTAGGTTTGCTAATCGCAAAGTTTGGATTAACAGTAAAAATACGACAATTTGTGGAATGGAAAAGAGATTTTAATTTAAGGTGCAGTTAACTATTCGAAGTTAAATGCTTAAGATTTTATTTGAAGCCAATCGTTTAATTGCCCTTGAACTTCTTTAATCTTAGAGCCTATTTTATGAGTAGAAAGCTTTTCATCCAACTCTTCTGAAATCGACGGAAGAATTTCTTCATCCATCACATCTTCATTTGATTGTAGCTTGAGTTTTTTGGCCTTTTCTCTAGCCTGTTTATCCTTGAGTTCCTTAAGTTCTGCTTCCATGGCTTCTAGGTCTATGCCATGAACATATTTATCAACCAGTTTGATTCTGATAAAATAGACAATAGGTATGACTACCATACATACACCTAAAAGGTACATGATTTCATTTTCATCTATTTTTTTGATGTCTTCTACAAGTACACTATACAGTTGAAAACTATACATGGCTATAGGAATAAGAATGGCATGGTACCACCATCTTTTACAGGTAGAGAACCATATAATCAGTAGTACAAGAGGAATAATTTTACTTAAATAAAAATAGAAGGCCATTGAGATTTCACCATAGCCGTTATCGGTAAAATGCATGCCCAAAAAAGACCAGGTTTCATCTTCATTAAAAGGAAGATACTTGTATGAATAGAAAATAATCGGAGAAACGGTGATAATCAACGCGATTACACCCTCTAAAATCAATTTTCTTCTAACTATCTTTTTCTCTCCCATGTGAACTGTACATCGACATGTACATAACAAAAAAAATAAATATTTATTGCAATAAAAAAGGCGACACGTAAACGAATCGCCTTTTTGCATTCTTTTTAATGATCTTGCTTAAGCCCTTACAGCTTTTGCAGCCTTCTTTTTGTCAACACTATGCGTTTCATAAAGGCTATCGTCATCTGCTGTAGTTGCAGAATCACATGAAACAGCTAACAATGCTACACTTGCCATAAGGCCAAACACGAATTTTTTCATTTTCGAGGGTTTTTTTCGGTTAATAAAAAGGTTATTACACTTACAAAAGTAGGAAAAAAACCACCAAAAAAATGTTATACATCTGAAAAAAAACGTACTTAATCGATAAAATTGAACTTTTTGTCGATTTTAACGAAACAAGAGCAATAAAATTTATGCAATAGCGATGTGCACGAGCACAAAATAGAACAAAATATTTGAAATCTAAGCAAGATGAAGTTTTCTTGTATGAAAATCTAAGATTTCAATCTTAAGTTTCTGATAATCAGAACTAATAAGGGTTGGTATTTTCTCAGGCCATTCGATAAATACAAAACCAGGCTGGCTCAAATAGTCTTCTAGACCTAAATCTAATGCTTCCATCTCATCATTTAACCGATAAAAATCAAAATGATACGCTAGTTGTTTACCCTGCTTATCATGATATTCATTAACTATACCAAAGGTAGGACTACTTCCTGAGTCAGTTCCGCCTAACTGCTTTACCAAAGCTTTTATAAGCGTTGTTTTTCCGGCACCCATTGGAGCATAAAAAAGTACCACATTGCTCTTCAATTCTTTCAGAACTTTTTTGGCCACCAACTCTAAATCCTCTTCCTTATAGATTAATTCCATTATAGTCAACTAATTTATTTTGGCGAAAGTACAACAAAGGGTATAATCATTTCCTCTAAAGAAACCCCGCCATGCTGATAAGTATTTCGATAATAACTTACGTAGTGGTTATAATTATTAGGGTAAGCAAAGAACAAATCGTTCTTTGCGAAAATAAAAGAGCTGCTCACATTAATTCTAGGTAAATGAATTTTTTCTGGATCCCTAGCTGCCAGAACATCCTTATCTTCAAAAGTTAGACTACGCCCCGTTTTATATCTTAGATTGAGACTGGTGTCTTTATCCCCAATAACTTTACTTGGTTGCTTAACATTAATGGTGCCGTGGTCAGTAGTAATAATCAGCTTCATTCCTAATAATTGCGCTTGCTGAATAATTTCTAAAAGAGGGGAATTTTTAAACCAACTTTGCGTAAGACTTCTATAGGCCTTGTCGTTACTTGCCAATTCTTTGATAACCTCCATTTCGGTTTTGGAATGTGACAACATATCTACAAAATTGTAGACGATAACCGTTAGATCATTCTCCTTTTGCGATTTAAAGTTTTGCGACAATTGCTTGCCTTGTTTCAGGCTGCTAATCTTATGGTATTCCCATTTCAAATCGAGGCCTAATCTTTTTATTTGTGCCTCTAAAAAATCAGATTCATGTAGATTCTTGCCGCCATCGTCTGTATCGTTTTTCCACCATTGCGGATACTTTTTTTCCATATCCAATGGCATCAATCCAGAAAATATGGCATTTCGGGCATATTGGGTAGCTGTTGGCAAGATGCTGAAATAAGAATTCTCCTTTGATTTTTTATAAAAAGCCGATATAGTGTCTTCGAATGCATACCACTGATCGTACCTCAGATTATCGATGACTACCAATAGGGTTGGGTTGTCATCTAATTCTGGCTGGATCCACTCTTTAAATAGAGTATGAGACATTATGGGCCCGTCGCCATGAAACCAGTCAATATAATTACGGTCTACGAACTTACCGAAGTGATTGTTGGCCTCTGTTTTTTGAGATTCGAGTATCTCAAACATGCTGTTATCTTCAATATCTTCTAACCGCATTTCCCAATAAATCAGTCGTTTGTAAAGATCGATCCATTCATCGACCGTATTCACCATTGAAAGATCCATAGCTATCTTACGAAACTCTTGCTGATAATTGGCAGTTGTTTTTTCCGAAACCAACCTAGAATGGTCTAAGTTCTTTTTTAAGGACAATAGTATTTGATGAGGATTTACTGGCTTGATCAAGTAATCGGCAATTTTTGACCCGATGGCCTCTTCCATAATAAATTCCTCTTCACTTTTAGTAATCATCACTATGGGCAAAGAGGCATCTATCAGCTTTATCTCGTTCAGGGTTTCCAAACCTGAAATACCGGGCATATTTTCATCTAAGAAAACAATATCAACACTGGTTTCTCGCAATTTTTCCAAAGCTTCTTGGCCGCTTTTACAAGTAAAAACCTGATAGTTCTTTCCTTCTAAAAATATGATATGAGGTTTGAGAAGATCGATTTCATCGTCGACCCATAGAATGGAAATTTTATTCATTCTCTGACTTTTCGATTATTAGTAGATTTTCAAAAATGATGCAAGTTTAAGGGCTTTTTCGATAGTTAGAAAAAAATCTTATTCGAACGCCAAACATCTTCTTTTAATTAACTTTGGCGTTTACAAAAAGGAAAACTCCAATATTTTGACGACCTCTAGGAAATTGAAAATCTTCAATGATCCAATTTACGGATTTATTACTATTCCCAATCCGCTAGTTTTTGATTTAATAGCGCATCCGTACTTTCAAAGGTTGCGTCGAATTTCTCAAATGGGCCTTTCCTATTTGGTGTATCCTGGGGCCCATCACACACGGTTTCATCATGCCTTAGGTAGCATGCATTTAATGCAAAAGGCCGTTCAGGTACTTCGCTTTAAGGGGGTCGAAATTACCCAAGAAGAAGAGAACGGACTTTATTGCGCCATACTATTACATGACATAGGCCATGGGCCTTTTTCACATGCCATGGAGCACAGTATTGTTGAGAGCACCAGTCATGAGTTCATATCGCTCCAATTTATGGAGTCGCTCAATAAAACCTTTAAAGGTAAATTGAACACTGCGATTGCCATCTTCAAGGGCCAGTATGACAAAAGGTTTCTCGTACAATTAGTTTCAAGCCAACTTGATATGGACCGGCTCGATTATCTTAAAAGAGATAGCTTCTATACGGGTGTCGCCGAAGGAAATATCAATTCTGAACGCCTTATCTCTATGTTAAATGTGGCGAACGGAGACTTAGTAGTTGAGGAAAAGGCCATTTATTCGGTAGAAAAGTTTCTCATCGCTCGCCGATTTATGTATTGGCAGGTTTATCTACATAAGACAGGTATTGTTGCCGAACAATTATTAATAAGGGTCTTGAAACGCGCCAAAGAAATATTAAAGGAAGAACACCTTAAAAGCTGTAGTGAACCCTTGCAGTTTTTTCTTGAGAACAAGATTGAATCTGAAAATTTTAATGAGAAGGTGTTGAATACTTTTGCTCAGTTAGATGATGTAGATATTTTATCGGCCATTAAAACTTGGCAAAAGAATGACGATTTTGTTCTTTCTGAACTTTGTCAAATGATTTTAAACCGGCAATTGTTAAAGGTAAAATTGAAGAACAAGCCGATTGACAAAATCCGTGAAGAAAAATATTTGAACAAAGTAATAAAGCAATTTTCTCTATCGGCCCATGAGGCTTCTTATTTTGTTTTCACCGGTGAGATTGAGAACAAGGCCTACGATCAAGAGAAACAGCACATTAATATTCAAAAGAAAAACGGAAAATTGATGGATGTCGCCAAGGCTTCGGATCAACTTAATATAAAGGCACTTTCCAATACGGTGACCAAATATTATATCTGTTATCCCAAAGAATCTGTTTGACAATTTTTCTTACTTTTGTGCTCATGGTATTCACGGCAGGTCAAATTGCGGGAATTTTAGAGGGCGAACTCGAAGGAAATCCAGAGATAGCTGTTCATAAACTCGCAAAAATTGAAGAAGGGGAAGCAGGGTCTTTGACCTTCTTGGCAAACCCAAAATATACATCTTATATATACACTACAAGGGCTTCAATTACCATTGTAAACAAAGATTTTTCTCCTGAACAAGAACTTTCTACCACATTGATAAAAGTAGAGGATGCCTACGAGGCATTTTCAAAGGTCTTGGAGTTCTACAATCAGGTCAAAAACAATAAAACTGGTATTGAAGAGCCCGCATTCATTTCTGATACGGCATCATATGGTAATGAATTTTACCTAGGTGCTTTTTCCTATTTGGGCAGTAATGTAGAAATAGGAAATAATGTGAAAATCCATCCGAATGTATATATTGGTGACAATGTGAAAATAGGTGATAACGTCACTGTTTTTGCTGGTGCCAAAGTGCATTCCGAAACGGTTATCGGTAATAACTGCGTTATACATAGCGGCGTTGTTATTGGTGCGGACGGGTTTGGTTTTAGTCCTGATAAAAATGGCGAATTTCAGAAAGTGCCGCAAACAGGCAATGTCATTTTGGAAGACAATGTCGATGTGGGAGCAGGCACAACTATTGACAGGGCCACATTGGGATCGACCATTTTGAGAAGAGGGGTAAAATTAGACAATCAAATACAGATTGCCCATAATGTTGAAATTGGCGAACATACCGTAATTGCTGCCCAAACGGGTATTGCCGGGTCTGCCAAAATAGGAAAACATTGTATGATAGGTGGGCAAGTGGGTATTGTAGGCCATATTACCATTGGTGATAACGTAAGAATACAGGCCCAATCGGGAATTGGCCGAAATGTACAGAGCAATGAAGTTCTTCAGGGATCACCGGCATTGAATTACGGTGACTATAATAAGTCTTACGTACATTTTAAGAACTTACCGAAAATTTCAAATAGAATTGACGAACTGGAAAAAAAATACAGCGAGCAATACAAGAATGAAACAGAGAACCATTAAGAAAGAGGTTATTCTCAAAGGTGTGGGGTTACACACCGGTGCCGAAGTAACCATGAAATTTGTTCCGGCGCCAGAAAATCACGGCTACGCATTTAAAAGAATAGATTTAGAAGGGGAACCCATTGTTGAGGCCGACGCCAATTATGTGGTCAACACGCAAAGGGGAACAAACTTGGAAAAAAGGGGAGTAAAAATACAAACATCGGAGCACGTGCTTGCCGCTTTGGTAGGTATGGAAATCGATAATGTACTTATTGAACTGAACGCTCCCGAACCACCAATTATGGATGGTTCTTCTAAATATTTCGTTGAAGCCTTGGAAATTGTCGGGGCGGTAGAGCAAGAAGCCGATCGGGATGAATATGTAGTAAAAGATGTCATTTCCTATAAAGATGAGGCTACTGGTAGTGAAATTACCGTAATTCCTTCGGATGATTATCAGGTAACTACCATGGTCGATTTCGGCACCAAAGTTTTGGGTACCCAAAATGCCACTTTGGAAAAACTTTCAGATTTTAAAGAAGAGATTGCCAATGCTAGAACTTTCAGCTTTTTGCATGAGCTTGAAATGCTTCTTGAAAACGGGCTTATAAAAGGAGGTGACCTGAATAATGCCATTGTTTATGTCGATAAAGAGATATCGGATGAAACAATGTTGAAATTAGAAAAGGCTTTCGATAAGAAGAAGCTATCTGTAAAACCTAACGGAATTTTAGATAACCTTACTCTACACCAACCTAATGAAGCGGCTCGCCACAAGTTGTTGGATGTTATTGGAGATTTAGCACTTGCAGGCACCCGAATTAGAGGTAAGGTGATTGCCAATAAACCTGGCCATTACGTGAACACCCAGTTTGCAAAGAAATTGGCGAAAATCATCAAGCTTGAAAAACGAAATAGAATACCTAAATATGACTTAGATCAACCGCCATTGATGGATGTTCATAAGATAATGTCGATGTTGCCACATCGACCTCCATTTTTGCTGATCGATCGTATTTTAGAGCTTTCGGATACCCACGTAGTGGGCATGAAGAACGTAACGATGAACGAACCCTTCTTCGTTGGTCATTTTCCAGGAGCTCCTGTCATGCCAGGTGTTTTACAAGTAGAAGCTATGGCACAAACGGGAGGTATATTAGTGTTGAGTACCGTTCCCGATCCAGAGAATTATCTAACCTTCTTTATGAAGATGGATAATGTAAAATTCAAGCAAAAAGTACTTCCGGGCGATACGCTAATATTTCACTGTAGTTTAATCTCGCCTATTAGAAGGGGAATTTGCCACATGCAGGCTTATGCCTATGCCAATAACAAATTGGTTTGTGAAGCAGAGCTGATGGCGCAAATCTCAAAAGTAAAATAAGATGAATCAACCCCTTGCTTATATACATCCCGGAGCTAAAATTGCAAAAAATGTAGTGGTAGAACCTTTCACCACCATTCATAATAACGTAACCATTGGCGAGGGCACATGGATCGGTTCTAACGTAACCATCATGGAAGGCGCCAGAATTGGTAAGAACTGTAATATTTTTCCTGGTGCGGTCATTTCGGCTCCCCCGCAAGATTTAAAGTATAATGGTGAAGATACCACTGTTACTATTGGGAATGGTACTACTATCAGAGAGTGCGCTACCATTCATAAAGGTACTTCAGACCGTCATAAGACAGTTATCGGCAAAAACTGCTTGATAATGGCGTACTGCCATGTGGCCCATGATTGCATTGTTGGTGATAATTGTATTTTTTCGAACAACTCAACTTTGGCCGGCCATGTGACCATTGGCGACAATGTAATTCTTGCTGGTTTAGTGGCCGTACATCAATTTGTATCGGTCGGTCAGCATGCTTTTGTCACAGGTGGTTCGTTGGTTAGAAAAGATGTGCCTCCCTTTGTAAAAGCAGCGAGGGAACCTTTGTCTTACGTAGGTATTAATTCTGTTGGTTTGCGCAGACGCGGATTCGTTTCAGAAAAGATTCGGGAAATTCAGAATATTTATCGAATTCTATATCAGAAAAACTATAACAATACCCAGGCTACCCAGATTATCGAAGCGGAAATGGAGGCAACCCCAGAACGCGACGAAATTCTACAATTCATTAGAGATTCACAGCGAGGTATCATGAAGGGCTATTTTAGCAATAACTAGAGTAGACTACTTCTAAACACTTCGTTTCATTATAAAAAACAGACAAATTTATGGCATCAACATCAGATATTAGAAAAGGTTTGTGCATTCGCTACAACAATGATATTTATAAGATTATCGAATTCTTGCACGTAAAGCCCGGTAAAGGACCTGCTTTCGTTCGTACTAAACTTAAAAGTGTGAGTAATGGTAAAGTATTGGACAATACTTTTTCTGCCGGACATAAAATAGAGGATGTACGTGTAGAAACAAGATCATACCAGTTTCTTTATGCGGAGGGTGAAACTTATCATTTCATGAACACCGATGACTACAACCAGATTACCCTTCAAGAAGGTGCTTTGGATACCCCAGGTCTTTTGAAGGAAGGGGAAATAGTTACCATTCTGTTCAATACCGAAGATAATATGCCTTTGTCTGTCGATATGCCCGCCAGTGTTGTGTTGGAAGTAACTTATACCGAGCCAGGTGTTAAGGGTAATACGGCCACAAATGCGACCAAACCGGCTAAAGTAGAAACAGGTGCTGAAGTGAACGTTCCTTTGTTTATTAATGAAGGCGATAAAATTAAGATAGACACTTCGAGCAACTCTTATATGGAGCGCGTAAAGGAATAGCTAGCAGATTTTTCTTTAGATTTATTTTAATACTGATCCTTTGAAATTTCCTGTTGCTTACACACTAAAACAAATCGCTGCTATTATCGACTGTGAATATGTCGGTTTAGACGATTTTCCGATTACCGGCATGAACGAAATTCATGTCGTAGAGCCGGGGGATATTGTTTTTGTCGACCATCCGAAGTACTACGATAAGGCACTTTCCAGTAAGGCAACCATAGTACTCATCAATAAGCAAGTAGAATGTCCTCAAGGAAAGGCTCTATTGATTTCTGATGATCCGTTTCGGGACTTTAACAAGCTGACCAAGTTTTTTAAACCTTTCGAAAAAGCATTAAACTCCATAGCCTCATCGGCAAAAATCGGTCTAAACACGGTAATACAACCCAATGTGTTTATAGGCAATAATGTTACTATTGGAGATAATTGCCTTATTCATCCTAATGTTACCATTTATGACAACTGCATTATTGGTAATAATGTGATTATACATGCAGGTACCGTTTTGGGCTCCGATGCGTTTTATTATAAAAAGAGGGAAACAGGCTTTGATAAACTGATTTCAGGTGGCCGAGTGGTTCTTGAAGATGACGTTGAACTAGGTTCTCTTTGTACAGTTGATAAGGGGGTAACGGGCGACACTACGATTAAAAAAGGTACCAAGCTTGATAATCAGGTTCATGTAGGGCATGATACCGTTATCGGGGAAAAGTGTTTAATAGCTTCCCAAACGGGAATAGCCGGTTGCGTTGTAATTGAGGATGAAGTTACCTTATGGGGTCAAGTCGGTACCAATAGCGGAATAACCATTGGCAAAAAGGCCGTAATAATGGGCCAGACAGGCGTTACAAAATCCGTCGCAGGAGGAAAGAGCTATTTTGGTACTCCCGTTGAAGAATCAAGGGAAAAACTAAAGCAATTGGCCTACGTAAAGAAAATACCCGCCATCCTAAAAAAAATAGAGAAATAATTACCTCTCTAATCCTTTAGAAATTGAAGGCTATCCTATATTTTTGTTGGCGACCTTAAGAATTTGAAAAAATAATAACGAATACTATAAAGCATGAGCGTTTTAGTTAATAAAGATTCCAAGATAATAGTACAAGGTTTTACCGGTAGTGAAGGTACCTTTCACGCTGGTCAAATGATAGATTACGGTACCAATGTAGTTGGTGGTGTTACTCCGGGAAAAGGAGGGCAGGAGCACTTGGGCAAACCAGTTTTTAATACTGTGGCCGAAGCTGTTGAGAAAGTAGGTGCCGATACTACCATTATTTTTGTGCCACCGGCATTTGCTGCTGATGCTATTATGGAGGCTGCCAATGCGGGTATCAAAGTTATTATTACGATAACTGAGGGTATTCCTGTGGCTGACATGGTTAAGGCTTATGACTATATTCAAAATAAAGATTGTCGTTTGGTCGGTCCTAACTGCCCCGGTGTTATTACTCCGGGTGAGGCCAAGGTTGGTATCATGCCAGGTTTTGTATTTAAACAAGGTAATGTAGGTATCGTTTCCAAATCTGGTACCTTGACTTATGAGGCCGCGGATCAGGTGGTTCGTCAAGGGTTAGGTATTACAACAGCTATTGGTATCGGAGGTGATCCTATTATCGGTACAACCACAAAAGAAGCTTTGGAATTACTTATCAATGACCCTGATACCGAATGTGTAGTTATGATCGGTGAAATCGGTGGACAATTGGAAGCCGATGCTGCGAAATGGTATAAAGAAAGCCGTAGCAAAAAGCCAGTAGTTGGCTTTATTGCCGGCGAAACTGCACCTGCCGGTAGAACCATGGGTCATGCCGGAGCAATTGTAGGCGGTAGTGATGATACGGCACAAGCGAAAAAGAAAATTATGCGAGAGCACGGTATTCATGTAGTTGATTCTCCTGCCGAAATCGGAGTAAAAGTTAAAGAGGTTCTAGGTTAATACCTAAAAACATAAAGTTAGTCCCGTTTTCGATAGTTTCGGAAACGGGATTTTTTTATCGTTGTGAAGTAAACAAAACTTATATTTGAAAATAGACATAGAAAAAAGTTAACTAATGAAGTTATTAGAAGGTAAGGTTGCCATAGTTACAGGGGCAAGTCGCGGAATCGGTACCGGTATTGCCAAAGTTTTTGCCGAACAAGGAGCGAATGTAGCTTTTACGTATAGCTCTAGTGAAGCTCCGGCATTGGCTTTGGAAAAAGAGTTGAATGCATTGGGAGTTAAGGCAAAAGCCTATAAAAGCAATGCCGCTAGTTTTGAGGAAGCCGAAAAGTTGGTAACCGATGTACTCCAAGATTTTGGAGGGATCGACATTCTGGTAAACAATGCAGGAATTACAAAAGACAACCTTTTAATGCGCATGTCTGAGAATGATTTTGATAGTGTAATCGAAATTAATCTCAAATCGGTATTTAATATGACCAAGGCGGTTCAACGAACAATGTTGAAACAACGTAAGGGTTCAATCATAAATATGAGTAGTGTTGTTGGGGTTAAAGGAAACGCAGGTCAAACCAATTATGCGGCATCAAAGGCAGGTATGATAGGTTTTACCAAATCGGTAGCCTTAGAACTGGGCTCAAGAAACATTAGATGCAATGCCATAGCTCCCGGTTTCATTGAAACTGAAATGACCGAAAAGTTAGACGAGAAAACTGTTCAAGGTTGGCGTGACGGAATTCCTTTAAAAAGGGGAGGTTCTCCAGAAGACATCGCCAATGCTTGTTTGTTCTTCGCTTCAGACATGTCCGATTATGTTACAGGTCAGGTTCTGAACGTTGATGGCGGAATGCTTACTTAAGCTCGTTTATGAATGGAAAGGTTAGACGGAGATAGATTTTTAACTTCGCACCCAATATCCATAATTTTATGCAAATTCAAACCGTACTATTGATTATTCTAGCAGCTGTTGTTGCCTTATCGATAGTATTGTTTCAATATTATAAAGATGTAAAAAAAAGAGGGCGTACCGGGTGGTTGCTCTCTTTTTTACGTTTTTGCTCGTTCTTCGGGCTCTTGCTGCTCATTATTAATCCTAAAATGGTCAAGAATGAATACAGCACACGAAAGACTGATTTGGTGGTTTTGACTGACAATTCAAGCTCCGTACAAAAGTATCGGGCTCAACTAGAGAATCTATTAAGTCAAATAGAAAGCTTCAATGGCTTGAATGATCGTTTTTCCATACATCAATATGGTTTTGATAAATCATTAAATAATCTTGATAGTCTGACATATGAAGGAGATGGAACCGATATCAATAGAGCCATTAGTGAAATAGAGCAACTTCATTCCGATTCAAAGGTAGTAACCCTTCTTTTGACTGACGGCAACCAGACATCAGGTCAAGACTACGGCTTTTTTAAGGCAAGAAATAACTTTGCCATCAATACTATAGCCGTAGGCGATACTACTCATTACGATGATTTGGCCATTTCGCAGGTAAATGCCAATCGGTTTGCCTTTCTGAACAATAAATTTCCCATTGAAATATTTGCAGATTATACCGGTTCTTCAGAAGTCAACACTCAGCTCACGATACAAGTGAACGGTAGACAGGTTTTCAGACAATCTATTTCATTCAATAGAACGAAGCGTTCGGAAGCTATAAACACGTTGATAGATGCCCGTTCCGTGGGCCTTAAAAACATTAAAGTCTCATTGACTACTTTGCCCAATGAAAAGTTCGTCGAAAATAACACTAGGGAAGTAGGGGTCGAAGTAATCGATGAAAAAACTCAGATTGCGATAGTGTCCAACTGGGAGCACCCAGATATCGGCACCTTAAAAAAGGCTATAGAGAGTAACGAACAGCGAAGCGTAAGTATTTATAAAACTAGTGATGTAGGTAATTGGCAGGAAGCCGACCTTTTCATTCTGTACCAACCGGACGCATCATATAAGCCGGTCTACGACTTGTTACAAAAGAATCAATCAAGCGTTTTTACGGTAACTGGAAGTCAAACCGATTGGAACTTTTTAAATTCAATTCAGAATTCATTTTCAAAGGAGGGCTACGATCAAACGGAAGACATATCTCCTATTTTGAACCAAGGTTTTTCTCTTTTTGACTTGGGCGATTTTTCTGTTGAAGATTATCCGCCATTACGCAGTACGCTTGGTGAAATTCAAATAATTGCGAATTCCCAGAACGTATTAACCCAGAGCATTAAAGGGGTAGAATTAGATGAACCGCTATTAACTGTTTTTGAAAACAATCAACAGAGACAGGCCGTACTCTTTGGTGAAGATTTATGGAAATGGAGAATGGCATCCTTCAAGCGAAATCAAAGTTTTGAAGATTTTGACCAACTGATATCGAAGATTATTTTATATCTCGCTAGTAATGGTGCAAGAGAGAGGCTCACTTTAGATTATCCATCCGTTTTTGACGGAAGTAATGAAGCCAGAATCTACGCCAGTTATTTTGACAATGCATTCATCTTTAATAGAAATGCCAACATCGTATTAAAAGTCACTAACTCAGCGTCGAATACCTCTGTAGAAATACCTTTTCTTTTAAAAGACAGTAATTATGAGGCCGATTTGAGTAATCTTTCTCCTGGTCAGTACAAATTTTCCGTTTCGGTAGAGGGTGAAAACTTGAGCAAGTCCGGGCAATTTTCAATTCTTGAATTTGATATTGAAAAGCAATTTGCCGCTACCGATTACCAAAAACTTTCGCGTTTGGCAATGCAGAACAGTGGGAATTTATATTTTACCGATCAAGTTCCGAAACTTCTCGAAGAATTGGAAAGTAATCCCCAATACGTGCCGACCCAAACGAGCAACCAAAATATAGTATCTTTGATAGATTTTCGAATTCTATTGGCCCTAATTGCACTTACATTGGCCGCCGAATGGTTCATTCGGAAATATATCGGATTAATCTAAACACAAATCAATGGACAAATTACCCAAAATCGCATTACCCGTTATTTTCGCATTTATTGTATTGGTCATTCTTATTTCTAAATCTGCCGTTACCATCGGCTCGGGTGAGGCCGGTGTACTTTATAAAACATTCGGTGGCGGTGTTGTAACCGAAGAGCCCCCGTTAGGCGAAGGTTTTCATATTGTGGCACCTTGGAACAAGGTATTCGTTTATGAAGTTCGACAGCAAGAGGTCTATGAGACCATGAAAGTACTTTCAAGCAACGGATTGGATATTCAGTTAGAAGCGTCAACATGGTTTCAGCCGAAATATGACGAATTGGGAAAGTTACACAAAGAAAAAAGCGAGATGTACAAAGAGCGTATTTTGCTTCCTGCGATACGGTCGGCAGCTCGAAGTGTTGTGGGGCGCTACACACCAGAACAATTGTATTCAAGCAAGCGCGACGCTATTCAGGCCGAAATTTATGAGGAAACCAAAAAGATAGTTGATGGTCAATACATTCAACTGAATGAAATTCTGGTTCGTGACGTAACACTTCCCACAAGCATTAAAGAAGCAATAGAACGCAAATTAAAGCAAGAACAAGAATCACTGGAATATGAATTTAGATTGGTGACCGCCGAAAAGGAAGCTGAAAAGGTACGTATTGAGGCTCAGGGTAAAGCCGATGCCAACCGTATTTTAAGTGCTTCTCTAAACGATAAAATTTTGCAGGATAAAGGTATTGATGCCACGTTAGAACTATCTAAATCTCCCAATGCCAAAGTAGTGGTTGTGGGTAGTGGAGAATCAGGTCTACCTATCATTTTGGGAAATAACTAAAATAAATTTGTACGGTAAAAATTAAGTTTTAATTTTACGAACGTAATGAAAAACAGAAACACACATCATCATTTTTATACTTGCTCTCAAGCGAGGTAAAAATGTATTGTAGTGTTACAACATATTTATAGCCCGTTTGAGAAATCAAACGGGCTTTGTTTTTGAAACCCATGCTAATCACTGAATATAAAAAGAAAATGACTAAAATTAGAATTGCCATACAGAAATCAGGTCGGCTCAATGAAGACTCTTTATTGATTTTAAAAGACTGTGGTATTTCGATAGATAATGGTAAAGATCAGTTAAAGGCTTCCGCACGTAATTTTCCTTTAGAAGTATTTTACTTGAGAAATGGTGATATTCCACAATACTTGCGTGATGGGGTGGTTGATATAGCCATTATTGGAGAAAATGTACTGATCGAAAAAGGTGACGACATTTCCATTGTCGAAAAACTCGGTTTCTCAAAATGTAAGGTTAGTTTGGCCGTACCCAAATCGGTAAAATATAAATCGGTTTCTGATTTTGAAGGTAAGCGCATTGCGACTTCCTATCCGAATACGGTACAAATGTATTTAGATAAACATGGGGTAAAAGCTGATTTACACATTATTAATGGTTCGGTAGAAATTGCCCCGAATATTGGTTTGGCCGATGGTATTTGCGATATTGTTTCAAGTGGTAGTACGTTGTTCAAGAACGGCTTAAAAGAGGTTGAAGTGATGTTGAAGAGCGAAGCGGTTTTGGCCGTTTCACCTCAAATAACCGATGAACGAAAAGAAATATTGAGGCGCTTACAATTCAGAATTCAATCGGTTCTTCAGGCGCGTCAATCGAAGTATGTACTTTTGAACGCCCCGAACGAAAAGCTAGATTCGATTATTTCACTTTTGCCCGGTATGCGAAGCCCTACGGTACTTCCCTTGGCCGAAGAAGGGTGGAGTTCCGTTCATACGGTAATCAATCAAGAAAAGTTTTGGGAAGTGATAGATGAATTAAAGGCCGCTGGTGCAGAAGGTATTCTGGTCTGCCCTATAGAGAAAATGGTATTGTAATGTATGTAATCAAGGTCATACCAAATAACGAACTGCATAAAACGATTCCTCTCTTAAGGGAGTTGAACCCACATATTTCTGAGAATACGCTTAAAGAAAGGCAAAATGAAATGGTGGCGAACAACTACCGTTGTGTAGGAATGTTTCTTGATGATGAGTTAATCGGTATTTCCGGAGTATGGATTTTGATTAAGTACTATGTGGGCAAGCATGTAGAGTTAGACAATGTTTACTTGAAAAAGGAATATCAGGGCAAAGGCCTTGGGCAACAAATGGTAAGTTGGATTCTTGATTATGCCAAGAGTCTGGGTTGTGAGGCCTCTGAATTAAATTGTTACATTCATAATGACGGCGGTAATAAATTTTGGTCCAGTCAGGGCTATGAAGCCATTGGGTATCATTATCAGCGTAAATTGACATAAATGAATAAAATATATAATCCGGAGAAAGAAAATTGGCAAGAGGTGCTCAAAAGGCCTACACAAACTTTAGAGGCTATTGAGGACACCGTAGAAAATATCTTTGCAGAAGTCAGGGTAGGAGGCGATAGTGTTCTTAAGAAATATACCGAAAAGTTTGATAAAGCTATTCTTTCCGACTTCTTGGTTTCCAAAGCTGAGATAGAGGAAGCAGGTAGTTTAGTATCGCCAGATTTAAAAGATGCCATTCAATTGGCCAAAAAGAATATAGAAGCCTTTCACCAAGCACAAAAAACGGAAAGGGTATCCCTCGAAACGGCCGAAGGGGTATTGTGTTGGCAGGAAAAAAGACCTATACAAAAAGTTGGCCTCTATATTCCCGGAGGAACGGCTCCCCTTTTTTCAACGATATTAATGTTGGCCGTACCTGCAAATATTGCTGGTTGTAAAGAGATTATTCTTTGCTCGCCACCGAATCAAGAAGGTAAGATTCATCCGGCTATTCTGTATACGGCGCATCTATGCGGGGTAACCCAAATTTTTAAGGTCGGCGGAATTCAAGCCGTTGCTGCAATGACTTTCGGAACCGAAACTATACCGAATGTCTATAAAATATTTGGCCCTGGAAACCAGTATGTAACCGTAGCTAAACAATTGGCTACTAAATATGGCGTAGCCATAGATATGCCCGCCGGACCTAGTGAACTATTGGTTTTGGCCGATGATTCCGCAAATGCGGCTTTTGTCGCATCTGATTTGCTAAGCCAAGCGGAACATGGTGTAGATAGCCAGGTAATTCTCGTTTCTACTTCCCGAAAGCTCATCGAAAATGTTGAGGAAGAGGTAGAGAAGCAATTAGAAAAATTGCCTAGAAAAAAGATTGCTGAAAAGGCTATCGAAAATAGTCGCTTGATACTGGTTGAAAACGACCAAATCGCTGCAGATTTAATCAATGAATACGGGCCGGAACACTACATTGTCTGTGTTGAAAATGAAGATTTTTTTATAGATAATATTCATAATGCCGGATCGGTTTTTGTCGGCAATTACACCCCTGAAAGTGCAGGTGATTATGCATCGGGAACCAACCATACCTTGCCTACGAACGGTTATGCAAAACAATACAGCGGGGTTAATTTAGACAGTTTTATGAAGAGTATGACTTTTCAAAAAATTTCAGAGAAGGGAATTCTCAATATAGGAAGAGCAATTGAAGAAATGGCTGAGTCCGAAGGTCTTCAGGCACATAAAAATGCGGTAACCCTGCGATTGAAAAGTTTAAAAACTAAAGCTTAAATTATGGGTTTTAATCTCGAAAATATTACTAGGGAGAACGTGAAAGGCCTAAAGCCTTACTCATCGGCACGTGACGAATATGTGAGCGACGGATCGCGCATGGTATTTCTCGATGCCAACGAAAATCCGTTTGAAAATGGGGTCAATCGGTACCCTGATCCACAACAAAGAAATCTTAAGAGTATTCTGGCCGAACAAAAATCCCTGCAACCTGAAAATATATTGTTGGGTAACGGTAGTGACGAGGTTTTAGATCTTTTGTTCAGGGCCTTTTGTGAACCTGGTGTCGATAACATTATTACGCTTCCGCCAACTTACGGAATGTACAAGGTACTGTCTGATATCAATCATATTGAAAACAGGGAAGTACTTCTATTAGATGGTTTTCAGCCCAATGTTTCCGGTATTTTGGAACAGATTGATAAGAGAACAAAAATGATATTTATTTGTTCTCCCAATAATCCCACAGGAAATAGCTTCGATAGTAGTTCAATCGAGAATCTATTGACTTCTTTTGAAGGTTTGGTAGTTATTGACGAAGCTTATATCGATTTCTCCAATAAATTATCTTGGGTAACGCGATTGAATGAATTTCCTAATCTGGTGATCACTCAAACGCTTTCAAAAGCATACGGTATGGCCGGAATTCGGTTGGGGGTTTGTATTGCTTCCGTTGTAATTATAGCTGTTTTAAATAAAATTAAACCTCCTTACAATGTCAATGAGCTTACGCAATCTCACGCCCTTAAAAGGGTGACTGACCAAGCTCGAATACAATCCGAGGTTCGCGAAATACTAGAGCAAAAGAGATTATTGCTAAGCGTTTTGCCGCAAATTGGTTTTGTTGATAAGATTTACCCATCAGACGCCAATTTTGTACTGGTAAAGGTCGATGATGCTGCCAAAAGATACGAACAGCTATTAAAATTAGGGGTAGTTGTTCGAAATAGAAGTTCGCAGCCGCTTTGTGAAAACACCCTACGATTTACCATCGGTACCCGTGACGAGAACATAAAACTGGTTACCGCCCTTAAAAGCTTGATTGAATGAAGAAAAAAGTACTTTTTATTGACCGCGACGGTACAATAATTAAAGAAACAGTTGACGAGCAAATAGATGCTTTCGAAAAAATGATTTTTTACCCAAAGGCTTTTTCCTATTTGGGTAAAATTGCCAAAGAATTAGATTATGAATTGGTGATGATCACCAATCAAGATGGCCTCGGAACAGAAGTATTTCCTGAAGAGACCTTTTGGCCAGTTCATGAATTCATTATCAAATCTTTTGAAAACGAAGGAGTTGTTTTCGATAAGGTCTTTATAGATAGAACTTTTCCTCATGAAAATGCAAATACCCGTAAACCGGGCACCGGACTTTTGAACGAATATTTCACTGAGGATTATGACCTGGTAAATTCCTTTGTTATCGGCGACCGATTGACCGATGTTGAATTAGCCAAAAATTTAGGCGCCCAAGGTATATTTATAAATGACCAGACTCATTTAGGCACCAGTGAAATTACCGTGAAAAGGGAAGAATTGAATGATTTTATCGCTCTCGAAAGCAACGATTGGCAGACCATCTATGAATTCTTAAAACTGAAAGACCGCACAGGCTCCATTCGTAGAAAGACCAATGAAACCGATATCGAAATTGATTTAAATCTAGACGGAACAGGCAAAAGTGATATTAAGACCGGTTTGGCTTTTTTTGACCATATGCTAGACCAATTGGCCCGACATGGCCAAATGGACCTAACCATAAAGGTTGACGGTGATTTAGAAGTAGATGAACACCATACAATTGAAGATACTGGTATTGCTTTAGGTGAAGTCTTTGCTCAGGCACTAGGAAATAAATTAGGTATCGAACGCTATGGGTTCTGTCTGCCTATGGACGATTGTCTGGCTCAGGTTGCTATTGATTTTGGAGGAAGAAATTGGCTCGTATGGGAAGCTGACTTCAACCGTGAAAAAGTAGGTGATATGCCAACAGAAATGTTTCATCATTTCTTCAAATCTTTTACCGACGGGGCGAAGGCCAATTTAAACATAAAGGCCGAGGGCACTAATGAACATCATAAAATCGAGGCCATATTCAAGGCTTTTGCCAAGTCGATTAAAATGGCCGTTAAACGCGATACTGAAAAAATGGTATTGCCCAGCACCAAAGGTGTTTTATAAAATATAACATAAAGTGAAAATTGTAATTATCAATTACGGGGCGGGCAACATACAAAGCATCAAGTTTGCCATTGAAAGATTGGGATATTCAGCCATTTTAAGTGATGACCCGAACGAAATCAAAGAGGCTGATAGAGTTATTTTTCCTGGGGTGGGAGAAGCCAGTAGTGCCATGAAGAAGTTGCGAGAGACAAGGCTTCAAGATTTAATTCCTAATTTATCTCAGCCCGTATTGGGCATCTGCTTAGGCATGCAGCTGATGTGCAATAGATCGGAGGAAGGAAATACTTCCGGACTCGGAATTTTCGATGTTGATGTCGTTCGCTTTTCTAAAAATGTAAAAGTGCCCCAAATCGGTTGGAACCAAATTCAAGGTCTGAAAAGCGAACTATTCAGAGGTGTAACCGAAAAAGAACATATCTATCTGGTTCACAGTTACTATGCCCCAATTTGTAATGAGACGATTGCCACCTCTGAATACGGTGTAGACTATAGCGCCGCGCTTCAGAAAGATAACTTTTATGGGGTTCAATTTCACCCAGAAAAAAGTAGTGAAGTAGGGGCAAAAATCTTGCAGAATTTTTTAGACCTTAAGTAAACTATTTGAGCATTGCTTCATTTGAATTGGTTCAAATGCATGCTACGAAATCCATGTAGGATAATCAAAGAAAGTATACAAAGAACAAAACAAACGATGAGAATAATCCCCGCCATAGATATTATAGAAGGTAAGTGCGTACGCTTATCAAAAGGCGATTACGACACCAAGAAAATTTATAATGAAAACCCCTTAGAGGTCGCGAAGGCTTATGAAGCTCATGGTATCGATTACCTTCACTTGGTTGATTTAGACGGGGCAAAATCGAAACATATCGTAAACCATCAAATTTTAGAAGAGATTGCTTCTAAAACAAGTTTAAAAATTGATTTTGGTGGAGGACTTAAATCTGACGATGACCTGCGCATAGCTTTTGAAAGCGGAGCCAATCAGATAACTGGTGGAAGTATCGCTGTTAAAGATAGAGATACGTTCACTAATTGGTTGAAGCATTTCGGGGCACAAAAAATCATTCTGGGCGCCGATGCCATGAACGAGAAAATAGCTGTTTCTGGTTGGCAAGAAGAGTCTACTGAAGAATTAATTCCTTTTATAAAAGAGTATCAAAATGAAGGTGTTTCATATGTCATTTGTACAGATATTTCGAAAGATGGCATGTTGCAAGGGCCTTCATTTGAGCTTTATCAACGAATATTGAATGAATGTGAAGACATTAAACTCATTGCTTCGGGCGGTATTTCAACCTACGATGAGCTTCCTCGATTGGCAGAAATGGGATGTGAAGGAACTATTATAGGTAAAGCCGTCTATGAAAACAAAATCTCGTTGAAGCAGCTAGAAAAATTCATTTTAGAGTTTGCTAAGAATTAACGAAACAAAAAAATGAAATGTGCACGGGCAAAATTTCAAATTTGTTTTTAATTTGGGAGCTTTTGAAACCAAAATAGAAATTAAGCTCACTTAAAACACAAAGTTTCAAAATCAGATTATGCTGGCGAAAAGAATAATACCTTGTTTAGATATCAAAGATGGCAGAACGGTCAAAGGTGTAAATTTTGTTGATTTACGAGATGCCGGCGACCCTGTCGAATTGGCTGAAATATATAGCAAAGAAGGGGCTGATGAATTGGTATTTCTAGATATATCGGCCACCGAACAAAAGCGTAAGACATTAGCCGACTTGGTTTACCACGTTGCTGAAAAAATAAACATTCCCTTTACGGTCGGTGGTGGTATTTCTTCTGTTGAAGATGTTGATATTCTTCTACAAAATGGTGCCGATAAAGTTTCAATTAATTCATCGGCTGTTAAGAACCCTCAATTGATTAATGACCTGGTCGCCAAGTTTGGGTCACAATGTATTGTTGTGGCCATTGATGCCAAGCAAGTAGATGGAGAATGGATTGTACATTTGGTCGGAGGAAAGGTTCCTACCGACCGAAAACTATTTGAATGGGCCAAAGAAGTAGAAGAGAGAGGTGCCGGTGAAATTCTTTTCACTTCAATGGATCGTGACGGTACCAAAGATGGTTTTGCCGATGAGGCACTTGCTAAATTATCGACGGAATTGAATATACCCATTATCGCCTCTGGCGGAGCTGGTAAAGTAGAGCATTTTGCCGATACATTCTTGAAAGGAAAAGCAGATGCCGCATTGGCTGCCAGTGTTTTCCATTTTAAGGAAATCGCGATAGGGGATTTAAAAAGTAAATTACGGGAAAGCAATATTCCTGTAAGGATTTAGAAAAGCATATAACAATTGATAAAGGCAACAAAAGCGCATAGAGATTTAGTGGTAGACATCTTGGTAGATGCATTCGAACCTATTCATGATGACAGTTCCATCAATTTTGTGGTCAAACAAGACGAAAAGCGCAAAGAACGAATGCGTGTTTTAATGGAGTATTTATTTGACAAGTCTTTAAGAACTGGGGTTGTCTGTATATCTGACAACAAAGCCAGTTGTTTACTTTTAACCTACTCCAACCGTGATAAATTTACATTCGGCAAGCTTTTTTCGACCCTTAGATTAGCTTTCAAGTGTATAGGCATTGAAAGGGTTACTAAGGTGTTAGAACGTCAAAAGATCATACAACGCAATTACCCTAAAACACCTTATATAAGACCGATGATTTTCGCGGTGAAACAAGAATTCAAAGGTGGCGTAACCGCGCCTAGACTTATTCTTCAGGTTTATGAAGCTTTTAGGGAAACCAAGTTGCCAATAATAGTTGATGCCGCTAACGAGAACAATGTAAAATTGTATCAAAAATTTGGTTTAAAAATCTTCAATACCGAAGAAGGTTTGGGCTTTCCAATTTATTTGATGAAAATGGAAGGAGTACCACAAAACATATAATTAGAAGTTAGATAATGAAGATAGATTTTTCGAAAAATGCTGATGGATTAGTGCCTGCCATAGTTCAAGATGCCATAACCAAAAACGTTTTGATGTTAGGCTATATGAACGAAGAGGCCTATAATGAAACCATAAAAACCAAAAAAGTAACTTTCTATAGTCGTAGCAAACAAAGGTTATGGACGAAAGGTGAGGAGAGCGGTAATTTTCTGAACCTTGTCGATATAAAGGTTGACTGCGATAATGATACGCTTTTGGTTTCGGTAAAGCCTCAAGGCCCGACTTGCCACACAGGAAGCGATACGTGTTGGAATGAAGATAATTCGTCCAACTTTGGTTTTTTCTCCGAGTTAGAAAAAATTATTGAAGTAAGAAGAACTTCAGCCAGTGCTGAAAAATCATATGTAGCATCATTATTCAAAAAAGGAATCAACAAAATCGCCCAAAAAGTAGGTGAAGAAGCCGTTGAAACCGTTATAGAGGCAAAAGATGAGAATGATGATCTGTTCTTATATGAGAGTGCCGATTTGTTGTTCCATTACTTGATTCTTTTACAGGCCAAAGGTTTCAGCCTAAAAGATATAGAGACAGAGTTACAAAACCGGCACAAATAAGATTAGTTTCTATTTTTTATCTGTGAAGAACCACGTAATTCTTTATGATGAACTTCGGCATCGCCCTTGTAATTCAGAATGCTGGCTCCTGAAGCTTCGATATCAATAGTTTCTGTGGCCGACAGAAAAGCTTCACTAGCACCTGATAGCTCAATATTCAATTTGCGCGTCACCAAGTCGTAGTCCCTTATGTCGCTGGCTCCTGAAAGATCGGCGTACATTGATTGGGAGGCACCGTAAATTTCGGCCTTTGAAGCCCCTGACATGTCGACTTCTAGATGATTGATAGCCACCTCACCACGAAATTCGGATGATCCTGCTAATTCAATTTCCCCACGGTCTGTTTCCCATAAATTTTCAAGAATAACGGTAGAAGCTCCTCTTAAATCAAAATCCTCGATATTTTTTGTTTTAATGTAAGCTTTCAGCGTAGCTCTACCCTTAATAGAAGTAAACTTTTTCAACTTGATAATAAGGTCATCACCCTCTCTGGCAACGATAATTCGGTCATGTAAGTTATCGTTAGCCTCGATAATAATACTTTCTTCTGAATCGGTAAAGGTTACAAAAACATCAAAAGCATTGGACACTTTTAGTCCGTTATAGCCTGAAAGGCTCAGGTTACGACTGGTAACTTCATCTTGAGCGCGAACATGCTCATAATCACATGATGATAATAGAATTAATAGCAAAAATGGAATGAATAAACTAGATGAATTTTTCATTTTTTGATTGATTTATAGAGATTATTGTATTTCTAATCTTTCTTGAAGTTGCAATACCGGAATCCATTGAAAATTGATTGGTGACCAGTCTGTATCGGTCATAGAGTTGGGTTCAGTATTATTTTTAACATATACCTGATTGTTGTGTGCATACACATATTTCGTTTCAATGATATCGTGGCAATATGCACATCTAACCTTTGTTGTTTTCATTATAAATTCTTTTTATATCTATTTCGTCCCATATTAAAAACACCGACTTTAACACCAACCGATGCCGTAAACCCATCGATACGGTCAATCGGGCTTGGTACCAACTCGATTTCGCTGCTAAAACGATAGGTAACGCCAGCTTCAATCTGCAAATACCTGCTTAAATTAAACAGGGCACTCACTCCAGGCTCGATAATGAATACGGCATCGAAATCGTCTTCGGTGAGTTCTGGATCAAAGTCTTCATCAAAATCGTCTTCAATATAGCCGACGGCGCCACCTCCAATAAGTACTGGAAAAGAGAGGCTGACCAATTTTTTACTGAAGAAAATAGGTTCTAAATGAAGGCCGCCATAAAAGGCAAATAAATCTTGATTTCTGTTAGACCCAATGAAATATAGGTCTTGTCTCGAATACAGCATATTGGCTGCAAAACCCACTTCAAACTGTTGATTGGCCACATAGGCCACTTTAAGACCCGTCATGTATGTAGGCTCATCATCTATTTCACCTGCGCCCAAGGTCAAGCCCAAATAAACACCGTGTACAACATTGTTACGGTCGTTGAATTCAATGTAACCGTCGTCGGAATCTTGCCCCCAAATGGTCGTACAAAAAGATAATAGGGAAAGTAATAAAGTAATTTTAGGTATTTTCATAACTGTTCGTTCATTGATTGTTGTTTTAATAGACAACAAGACTTTTAAAAAGTTGCACCAGGAATGAATTTTTTTTTGGTTTTGGTAATTAAGTAGATGTCACAATCCTTTTTGACTGAAGTTTTTATGATGTATGTGACTTGATTCCGGATGAAGTAGATTATAATATTAAGGGTGTGCGTAATTTCTTCTATTAAATTTTGATGTTTTTTACATACACTAAAAACATTTCCTAATTCTTAGTAATTTTAACTTTAATAGAGAGATAAGAGTTATAAAAACCACTTATAATCAAAGAATTATACTACCTTAGATAACGTTTGGTATAATAGCCAAACAAAAAAATGACCGGCTCAAGACTTCCTTCCCCCGAATGATGCCCTAGGTCGTAAGCAACCAACTCGCTCAAACCCATTCGGAACTATGAAATGTAAGCTATCATCGTATGGACTTATTACTCTATTTCTTTTTTCCTGTCAAAACCAATCAAAATCAAACTTCTCGTTCAATTCAGAAAGTCCATCTGAAAATATGGAGGAAACAGTCAACGCCTATTGGGGCTGTTGGAACACCAATAAATCTGAGAGTTTAAAATGCATATTAGCAGATGATTTCAAAAGGTTTGCCAATGGTAAGTTAGAAGCTTCTAATCAAGAAGAGCTGATAGCCTTGGTAGACAATTGGCATACTACCATACCCGACTTTAAAACAGATTTGCAGAATTTGGTCATACACGATAACCAAGCTTTCTACAGGTGGGTAAGTACAGGAACCTTCATTGGTCGAACCGGGGTAGGGCGCAGCACTTCAATTTATGGGTTTGCAATTTTGACTTTTGATGACGAGGGAAAAATTAGTAAACATGAATCGTATTATGACTCTATGAGCCTCTTTCGCTCTCAAGGGAACGGAAAAACACCATCTCCCTAATTACCTATTGCATATTGTAACTGCTTAAACGAGTTTTTGAACTGATTGACCCAAAAGTATCTTGGTTTGTGTAGATATTGACCATTTTTGAAATTCGTACTTCGACCCCAACGTACCTCTTAGCCACTTTAAAAACTGATACATGAAGAATGTAAGTGGCCATGCAATCAATAAAATTAAAGCCCATTTTGAATCGATGGTAGATATGCCAAAAAACGATTGGCTATTCTTTATTTCAAAATTGGAAGAAAGATTTTATTCGAAGAAATCAATCATTCTGAGAAAGGGAGAAATAGAAAACATGTTTTGCTATTTGGAAAAGGGCTCTATTCGCTATTTTATACCCAGATCTGAAGACATTGAAGTCACTTTTGGCTTTCGCCATGAAGACGAGTTTTCTAGTGCCTACGATTCTTTCGTTTCAAGAAAGCCAAGCCACTACAGTCTAGAGGCTATGGAAGATTCTGTTCTTTGGTGTATTGAGTATGATGACCTTCAAGAAATCTATGCCCGAACCAGCGTAGGCAATATCATCGGTAGGGTGTTCGCGGAATATAATCTAGTAGAAAAATGGAATCGTGAACTTTCATTTATCAACCAAACAGCAGAAGAGCGCTATCTCGATATTTTTGCCAATAGACCGGAATTGATTAAAAAAGTACCTTTGAAATATCTGGCTTCTTACATAGGTGTCACTCCTCAAGCCTTAAGTAGAATTCGAAAAAGAATTTCTTAACCCAGATTCATTGATTTAACTATTTGGGTTTACGATTTTTGGTCACCGTTTATGAAGCCACTTATTGTTTTACTTTCTGTATTTATTGTTGTGTTGCTCATTCTAAAAATGGCCACGGGCAACGATGATTTTAAAAAGGCCGCACGAATTGCCATGTCGGTCATGTTGCTTTTTACGGCTATGGGGCATTTTATGTTTCCTGAGGGTATGGCAATGATGATTCCGCCACCCATACCTCTAAAGACAGAACTCGTATATTTTACGGCCGTTATTGAAATGCTTCTGGCCGTGAGTCTTATGATTCCTACCTACATTACTACAACGGGCTGGATTTTAATAGGGTTTTTTATAATTCTCTTTCCGGCTAATATTTATGCCGCGCAACAAAACTTAAACTATCAAACAGGCGATTTTGACGGGCCGGGCCTTGCATACCTTTGGTTCAGGGTTCCACTACAGTTGATATTCATCGCCTGGACCTACTTTAGTGCTGTAAAAAAGTGAACCGGTCATCTCAGAAGTCTTCAACCAAAAGAGTTCTTATAATTCTTTCAAAAGAACGATACCTTTACTGCCCTTAATGTTTATTTCTCCCTTACCATTATTTCCGTAGGAGGCATTTATCTCACGTAGTTTTTTACCCTTGTCAAGCATGGTCGATTTCACGCCTTCGAATGTTTTAGGAAGCCGAACCAGTCCTTCCTCTAAAACAGCATTAAAATTATGGGCAAAACCGCTAATGTTAATGCTTACCTCAGAGGATTCCTGTTCTATATTCATTTGCCCGTCGGGCTTTATGATATGGTCAACCTTTAGGTCGGCTACCCTTAAATTTAAATCGGCGTAAGATACCAGTCGGTTTAAATGTAGGTTGGTAAATCGTAATGTGCCATACATACTGCCTACTTCTGTTAGATTGATTTCATCTTTGTTTGAATGAATTTCTAATGCAGAAGTATTTTGAACCTCAATTTCGCTACCGTCACTTACGATATGTAGACTCTTGGCATCTTGCATATCGAAAGCCCCATTTTTAACTTCTATTGTACCGTAGTTTAAATTGCGAGCTTTGACTTCACCGTATTCAATCGAAATAGTCGCCTTGTTCAAATTATCATTGAGCCACATGTCACCATGTTCTATTTGTGATTTTAGCTCACCTTGCCAACCTTCAATAAAAACATCGCCAAATTTATTGGTTATATCAAGTTCAGCCTTGACAGGTAAGTATATTTTGTAGTCAACCTTGATAGTGCTTTTATCGGTATCGAACGGATTCGCCTTTTCGAAGAGCTGAGTAAAAAATCCTGAAGACTCTTCCTCAATTTCATAAGTAACCGAAACATAGTTTTCGGTATGTCTTAGAATAGGCTTAATACGTCTAAGCACTTCTTGGGCATCTTCTTTCTTTTTATGCTGTACAGAGATATTCATCGTAATAGAGAGTTCCTCTTTGTTCCAGCCATAAATATTGATGTTGCCATACTTATTTTCAATATTGAACTCACCGATATCGGTGAATGGGTAAGTCTTCGCCAACTTTTTACTAACTACCTCCTGAGCGTTCATAGCTAGTGTCATTGTGGCTAGTGCTAGTAACGAAAATACCAACCTTTTAGAGAGTATAGCCATAATCTTCTTCTTTAATTTTTGATTCATTCAGTTGGCGCAATAAATTCTCTATCAATTCAATACGCTTTTTATAGTTTGCAATAATTGCTTCCAGCAAAAGTTCGTTGTCAAGATTATTTCTCATTTCTATTTTGAGCTCATCATATTCCCTATCCAAATCATCCATAAATGAGAGAAACTCCGTTTTTTCAGCTTCACTTAGTTGTTTGTTTTCTTTGATTAAGTTTACCTGATAGGCTACCAAACCTTGATAGTGTGTGTCGATGTCATTAAGTTCTTGCGATACGAAGGTGTTAGAACCGGTTTGATTATTTCCGTAGAAGGTTATTCCAATGATTCCCGATAAACCTATAAGCAACAATACAGCGGCCGCCACTTGTATAATAGACCTTCTCCATAACGGAATCACCTTTTTCTGTTCATTTGATAATTTCTGCTCTATTTCGGCCCACATCTTACTTCTGTCAGCCCTATGTTCATCGAATTGTTCGAGATTCTCTCGTATGTGTTTTTCGAAATTGTCCATCATAGTTCTTTTATAATTTCGATTAGTTTCTTTTTGGCCCTATGGTATTGAGATTTTGAGGTAGATACGGTAATTCCTAAAACTTCTCCAATCTCCATATGATCATAGCCCTCAATTAAATAGAGGTTTAAAATTTGTCTATACCCTACTGGTAGTCGGTCGATACCCTGCTTAACCTTTCTAATGTCGACCGCTTCTTCCTTACAATCTGTCTCCTCATCAGTGATATGAAATTCATGTTCTTGCATAGGAGTCAAAGGCACTCGTTTAATTTTTAGGAAGTTGATACATTTATTGATGACAATCCTTTTTAACCAAGACCCAAAAGTACTCTCGTACTTGAACTGATCAAGATTCTTAAAAGCGTCAACAAAACTGTCTTGTACCACATCTTCGGCATCTTCTTTAATTCGAAGGAAACGCATACCTATATTATACATAGCATCGACGTAAAGCTCATACAATTCGTATTGTGAGCTTCGGTCACCTAGCTTGCTTTTTTCCACTAATGCCTTATGTGTAAATCGAATTTCGGTTTCCAATTATTAAAGGATGGCGATTGTTATGTCGTATCAGTTCAATATCAAAGACAAGATAAAATATTCAAGGTTGCATCATCCCACAAATTTTTTAATTGACAGGGTGCTGATTTATAAATACGGTCAGTGTCTTCTTTGTTTTTGAATATTTTCTTTTGAAATGCAACCAATTGATTTTTCATCTGTCAGTAAGGGTGTTCAACAATCAAAAAACAAATAGTATGAGCATATCAAACAAAACGAGAATACCCCCATTGATTAAAATTTGCATTGGCATCATCAGTTTGACAGCTGCAATTTTTACGGCAAATGCACAGCAGAGCTTTACTATAAATGGGTCGATTACCGATATCGATAATGGCGAAACCCTTTTTGGAGCCTCAATTTTATTGGAAGGTACCACCATTGGAGTGGTAACTAATGAATACGGTTTTTATTCATTATCCGCGCCTTCCGGTCAGTACAACTTGATCATTTCGTATATGGGCTATCATAGTCAAGTAAAAGAGATACAACTTAATCGTGACCAAAAATTGAATTTTGAGCTTGCCGAAGAATCAACCCAGTTAGAAGAGGTCGTGGTTACGGGAGACGAACCTGAAACCGTTGTGCTCAGAAAACCTGAAATGAGCGTGGCAAAGATGAATATTGGAACGGTTAAACAAATGCCAGTAGTTCTTGGGGAAGTGGATATTCTGAAGTCCCTGCATATGCTACCAGGCGTAACCAATAATGGAGAAGGCTCAGGCGGATTACACGTAAGGGGAGGCGCCCAAGATCAAAACCTTATTTTATTGGATGAGGCTATTATTTACAACACATCGCACCTTTTCGGCTTTTTTTCGGTGTTCAATGCCGACGCTATAAAAGACATGAAACTCTACAAAGGGGGCATACCGGCAAAATTCGGGGGAAGAGTCTCTTCTGTTTTGGATGTCAGACAAAAAGATGGCAACAATAAAAACTTTGAGATAAACGGTGGTGTCGGTGCTATTTCAAGTAGGTTGGCGGTAGAAGGCCCTTTATTCAAAGAAAAAGGATCCTTTTTGGTTGCCGGAAGAACATCTTACGCCCATCTATTCTTAATGTTGGCCGGCGAAGAAAACAGGGCTAGTTTTTACGATTTGAACTTAAAAGCTAATTATGAATTGACCGATAATGATAAGGTCTATCTCTCCGGTTATTTTGGTCGTGATGTTCTTAAGTTCGGCGATATTTTTGACAGCTATTATGGTAATTCTTCTGGTAACCTGAGGTGGAACCATATTTTCAATGACCGCTTATTCTCTAATATGTCTGCCATTGTAAGTAGATATAATTACAAAATTGGGTTTGATATGGAGGATTTTGATTGGCTGGCTTCCATCAATAATTATAATTTGAAATATGACTTCAAGTACTACTTTAACGATAGGTTCAAACTAGACTTCGGTGCCAGTGGAATTTTTTATGAATTTGATCCGGGTAGGTTAAAACCAACTTCAAGTGAATCTTCGATAAATCCGTTGGTATTAGATCAGAAAAAGGCCTTGGAATCAGCCTTGTACGTAAATGCCGAACAGAAGCTTTCTGAAAGAATATCACTCAAGTACGGCCTTCGTTATAGTCGTTTCAATCGGCTTGGCGGACAAGTGATGAATGAATATTTGAATGATTTGCCGGTACGCTACAATTCCGCATTGGGTATTTACGAAAGTGGAGTTGTTATCGGAGAAACCTATTACGAAAAAGGAGATGCCATAGAAACATTCGACAACTGGGAACCTAGAATAAATATTGCCTATCAATTAAACGATAATTCTTCGGTGAAGGCAGGGTTTTCAAGGGTGGCCCAATACATTCATTTACTATCGAACACAACTTCAGTTACGCCGGTCGATGTTTGGGCACCTAGTGGAAAATTCATAAAACCCCAATTATCAAATCAATATGCACTTGGTTACTTCAGGCACATCAATGACCAGGCCTATTCGGTCGAACTAGAAGGTTACTATAAAACGGTCGATAATCGCATCGATTACATTGACGGCTCAGAGCTGATAGGCCAAGAGACTATTGAAACAGAAATATTGAATGGCGAATCAAGGGCATATGGCCTAGAATTGCTCTTCAGGAAAAATAAGGGCGATTTAACGGGTTGGGTCGCCTATACCTTGTCAAAATCGGAACAGCGTACACCAGGTGGAAGGGCAGGAGGCTTGGGTATTAACAATGGCGACTGGTACAATACTCCCTATGACCGCACCCATGATGTTTCGGTGGCAGGCACTTACCGATTAAATGAAAAGTGGAGTTTTGGTACCAATTTGGTTTTTCAAACAGGCAGACCGGTCACGTACCCCAATGGCCAATATGAATATGAAGACATATCGGTAGCTAGCTACTCCGACCGTAATTCTGACCGCTTGCCGGCCTATCATCGTTTAGATTTATCGGTCAACTACCAACCTGACAGAAGAGAAAATTCTCGCTGGAAAGGGGAGTGGGTCTTAGGAATTTACAATGTGTATAATCGCAAGAATGCGGCTTCAATTTCTTTTGGCCAAAATAGGGAGACAGGTGCTAATGAAGCTACCAGAACGGCCATATTCGGTATTGTACCGTCCATTACTTACAACTTTAAATTTTAGGATCAAATGAAAAATTATAAAAATCATTTTTTGGCATTATTGAGTACGCTACTGTGCATATCGTGTACTGATGTGGTAGATGTTGATGTTCAGACGGCCCCTACGCGTTTGGTCATCGAAGCAAGTCTCGATTGGGAAAAAGGTACGCAAGGCAATGAACAAACGATTGACTTAAGTGCTTCCACAGAATTTTTCAGTAGCGGTAATGCCCCGATAATTACTGGTGCAATCATTCAGGTTACTGATTTGAACACAGGTGATTTATTTGATTTTGTTGATCAAGGCAACGGCAGTTATTACACTGATGAATTTATTCCCGCTGTTGGGCATAGATATCAATTGGAGGTAATCTATGAGGATGAAACCTATATCGCTGAAGAAACCTTATTTGCTGTACCTGACCTTACAGTCGTAGGGCAATCAAAAGAAGATGGTTTTAGTGAAGACGATCTTGAGGTAAATATGACCTTGATAGACCCAGAGGAGGAAGGCAACAGCTATTTCTTTAAATTTTGGAAACGGGGAGACTTGCTTCCCGATTTTGAAGAATTTGATGATGAATTTGTTAATGGTAACAAGGTTGATTGGTTCTACGAAATCGGTGAGGATGATGATACCGACGAAAAGGAAGCCTTTCAACCAGGAGATACGGTAGATATTTCCTTTTATGCCATATCACCTGCTTATCTGAAATACATGCGAATTCTAATCAATCAAATTGGGGGAATGGGTCTTTTTGAATCTATCCCGGTATCGGTTAAGGGCAACTGCATCAACTTGACCAATGCCGATAACTATGCGCATGGGTATTTTAGGGTTACCCAAGTGGTCAAAACGAGCTACACATTTGAGTGATTGAGAAGAGGGGAGGAAACATATTTTAGAAAAGCAGAAATCTATCTTCCTTCCCTAACTTTATAATTACCACCAAACTACAAATAGCTTTTGAATGGTTCCATCATTCTTTTTGAGCCAAAGCATAGGTGAATTTTCATTGATCATTCTCAGGTTAACTTCCATTAACGTCTCAAAATGCGACATCCATTCTACAGTTTTATGAGGCCTTATGACCCATTGCCATTTTTTAGGCATGTAGTAGTGATAACCTCGAAAAGCTGAACTCTCAAAATCTTTGAACCTAATCCAAAAGCCAGATAAACAGGCTTTGTTCAAAGGTCTAATATGGCTTTGCTCTTCTAGATAGTGATGGAATAGTTGCGCCTTAAAACAGCATAAATGGTGTATGCAGTTAGGGTCGATATTCTTTGAAAACAGAACTTTTTTCCCTTCCTCGCTGTGCAATAATTGAAATTGACGATTCTTGATTTTTTCCATTTTGGTAAAGAACATGTCTCTTCTGTTCGGGCCCATTAAACGATGTATCGGTTCTGAAATAGCACTATCGATTACATAAAACTTATAGGTAAGTTCTACGTGTATTTGTTGAAAGGTCTCTTTATTACCAAGAATAAAATCAATCTCACCTATGGTTTGTTTGCCAGAAAGAACGGGTTGATTGTAGAGAAGAATTTCATATGCACCGGACCTTTCAATAAGGTCTTTAAAGACAAATTCCATTTGATGCCCTAATCGCATTTTGGCAGGTATAGTTTCCGTGAACGGTGGTTGCAGGGTTACCTCAGGAAAATGGAATTGTTCAATACCAAACTGCTCGTTCAACCATAATGGTTTTGTTCTGTAAAAGCCTTCATGTAATGAGTTCACCATACTCGATTAAAATAGTTTGAATATTGTCTTCATCAAAATAAATCAATTGAATATGAAGACCTAAAGATTCCCTTTTTATTGTCTATCTTGTACGTTCAAGCCTTAAGAACTAAACTAAATATTACTACCAAATGAATTCCAACAGAAGAAATTTTATTAAAAAATCATCGATAGTAGGTGCGGGCATTACCTTGGTGCCTTCTTTATCGAAAGCAAACCTCTTGGGCCCGTCAAGACCTTTTGATGCGCAGTACATGGGTGGGTTTGCCGCTCCTAAAATAGATAAGGTTCGATTTGCTTTTATAGGTGTTGGTGCCAGAGGCTCTGGCCATGCCAAACAAATTGCGGCCATTGAAGGTACCGAAGTGGTGGCCATTTCCGATTTATATGAAGATTTGGCCCAAAGATCGGCAGATGCTTGCAAAGAGGCGGGCAAGGGTCAACGACATAAAAAAATAAAGCTGTATACCAACGGAGAGGAAGATTGGAAAAAGATGCTTAAGGAGCAGAAACCCGACGCTGTCATCATCGCCACCCCATGGAAACTGCATGCCCCTATGGCTATCGAGGCGATGAATTCGGGGTCTCATGCTTTCGTTGAAGTACCATTGGCACTTACCATTGACGAAATGTGGCAAATTGTCGATACTTCTGAAAAGACGAAAAAGCACTGTATGATGATGGAAAACGTCAATTACGGTAGGGAAGAACTTCTATATCTTAATATGTGCCGTCAAGGTGTCATTGGTGAACTTTTGCACGGTGAGGCTGCTTATATTCACGAACTACGCTCTCAAATGAACGAAGTTGAACGTGGTACGGGCTCTTGGAGAACCTATCATTACGCGAAAAGAAACGGAAACCTTTATCCAACCCATGGGTTGGGTCCCGTGGCACAATACATGAACTTGGCACGTGGTGAAGATAATTTCAAATTCATTAATTCTTTTTCATCGCCGGCCAAGGGAAGAAAATTATATGCTGAAAAGAATTTTCCTGCCGATCATCAGTGGAACGAATTAGACTATAAAGGTGGTGATATCAGTACCTCCATCATTAAAACCGACTTGGGAAGAACGATTATGGTTCAGTGGGATGAGACGAGTCCGAGACCTTACAATAGGTTAAACCTCATTCAGGGCACCAAGGGTACATTGGCCGGTTTCCCTACGCGTATGGCCATCGAGGGGGGTATTGAAGGAGCTACCGAAGACCATCACCAATGGGCTGAAGGCGACGGTCTTGCCAAGATTTATGAAAAGTATGAGCACCCTCTCTACAAAAGGTTGGGCGAACTTGCGGTAAAAATGGGTGGACATGGCGGTATGGACTTTATGATGCTATACCGAATAGTTGAATGTCTAAGAAACGGCGAACCTTTAGACCAGAATATGTACGAAGGTTGCCTATGGAGCGCGGTGGCACCGCTAAGCGAAGCTTCAGTTGCAGCTAATGGCGCCCCACAAGAATTTCCTGATTTTACCAGAGGTAACTGGAAATCTACTGATGAACTCGCTGTAGTAGAATGATATTAATACAGATAAGGGATTGGCCTGCAACCAACGGTGGGCCACTTCCTTACCGTTAACATTTCCTAAAAATAGAGGTGTTCACAGCTAAAAACACTAATTTTATGTAATGGCTATGAATACTAGAAACGGATTTCGCTTCACCCCATACGAAGCTCCCGAACAAACCCCATTTGAAAGACTTTTTGAAATTTTCCAAGAACTCATCACGCACACTTCTGGCGATTTTGATGAGGCGATAGATTGGTTGCGAGAGCTTGATAAAGAATATGAGCTTACCGACGACGATTATACTATCGACGATTTTATTGAAGAACTAAAGGCGAAAGGGTACATCAGGGAAGAGTTCAAAGATGGTGGCGGCGAAATGGGCGATGGGCAAGAAGGTGATGAAGGAGATGGTTCTGGAAACGGAAAAATTTCGATTACTGCCAAACTAGAAAGATTAATTAGGCAAAGAGCCTTAGATCAAATCTTCGGTAAATTAAAAAGACAAGGTTCTGGCAACCATAAAACGGGCAAATCTGGCCAGGGTGATGAACATACCGGTGATTTAAGGGAATATCGCTATGGTGATGGCCTAGAGCATATTTCAATGACCGAGAGTTTGAAAAATGCCCAAGTTAACCATGGTATTGGTAGTTTCTCTCTTAGCGAAGAAGATTTGGTCGTCGAAGATACCCAATACAAAGCGCAGATGAGTACGGTGCTCATGATCGATATCAGCCATAGTATGATACTTTATGGTGAAGACCGAATCACACCTGCCAAAAAGGTGGCAATGGCTTTGGCCGAATTAATTACTACCCGTTACCCGAAAGACACTCTGGATATATTGGTTTTTGGTAATGATGCTTGGCCGATTTCCATTAAAGAGCTCCCTTATTTAAAAGTAGGCCCATACCATACCAATACCGTTGCAGGTTTACGATTGGCTATGGATTTGTTGAGACGAAAAAGAAATACCAATAAGCAGATTTTTATGATTACCGATGGTAAGCCGAGTTGCTTGAGGCTTCCTGATGGTAATTACTATAAAAATAGTGTGGGCCTAGACGATTATATAGTCGAGAAATGTTACAACATGGCCCGTCAGGCGCGTAAACTTCACATTCCCATTACCACCTTTATGATTGCCCAAGATTCTTATCTAATGCAATTCGTTAGGCATTTTACCGAAGCCAATAAAGGAAAAGCCTTTTTTACAGGGCTAAAGGGTCTGGGTGAAATGATTTTTGAAGACTACGAAGCCAATAGAAGAAAACGTATAAAATAATTGCTATAAATAGTATTGTTTGCGCCTTTTGCAAATGATAAAATAGATACAAACCGAGAAGAGAATATGAGTATTGATCATTTGAAAATAAAAACCTTGGGCGATTTAAAAGCATCGGGGTATCGAAGTAAGAATATTAAAGATGAGCTTAGGGATAACCTGCGAGAGCAAATCAAGAACGGAGAGGATAGTTTTGAAGGTGTATGGGGTTACGAGAACTCGGTCATTCCACAATTGGAAAGAGCTATACTATCTAGACATAATATCAATTTACTAGGGTTAAGAGGGCAGGCCAAAACGCGGTTGGCCAGATTGATGGTGCATTTGCTGGATGAATGGATACCTGTTGTCAAAGGTTCTGAAATAAACGATGATCCTTTGCGGCCCATGTCTCGTTTTGCTGTGCAGTTGATTGAAGATAAGGGGAATGAAACCCCAATTATTTGGCTGCATAGAAACGAACGTTTTTCTGAAAAATTGGCAACCCCAGATGTGACGGTGGCCGATTTGATTGGCGATGTCGACCCGATAAAAGCGGCGAATCTTAAATTATCGTATGCAGATGATAGGGTCATTCACTTTGGTATGATACCTAGGGCCAATCGATGCATTTTTGTCATCAATGAATTGCCTGACCTTCAAGCCCGTATTCAAGTGGCGCTCTTTAATATTTTAGAGGAAGGCGATATTCAGATTAGGGGTTTTAAATTAAGAATGCCTTTGGATATTCAGTTTGTTTTCACGGCGAATCCTGAAGATTACACCAACAGAGGTAGCATTGTTACACCTCTGAAAGATAGAATTGGTTCTCAAATTTTGACACATTATCCTGAGTCTATAGAAATTGCACGAAAAATCACTGAGCAAGAGGCCCATTTAGACGATAGGCAATCGAGAACTGTATATGTACCCGATATGGCCAAAGATTTATTGGAGCAGATTGGTTTTGAAGCACGCAACAGTGAATATGTAGATGCCAAAAGTGGGGTCAGTGCGAGAACCAGTATCACAGCTTACGAGAACTTGTTGAGTACAGCAGAAAGAAGGGCTCTTCAAACAGGTTCTGAAACAACAATGGTTCGATTAAGTGATTTTATGGGTGTTATACCAGCAATAACCGGAAAAATTGAGTTGGTCTATGAAGGTGAACAGGAAGGTGCCGATTCCGTAGCGGAGATTTTGGTCGATGATGCGGTGAAAAGTTTGTTTCCTAATTACTTTCCGGCGATTAATAAATTAGAGAAAAAAGATGCCATCACCCCGTATGATGAATTAGTTACGTGGTTTTTTCAGGGGGAAGGGTTTGAATTGTTAGACGATTTTACCGATGAGGAATACAAAAGGGCGTTGGACAGTATTCCGGCACTTAATCAATTGGTAAAGGAGTTTCAACCTGATTTTCCAAAAGAGGATGTTTACTTTTTAAAAGAATTGGTTTTGTGGGGGCTGGTATCCCACAAAAAATTAAGCAAAAGTCGCTTTTCCGAAGGGTATCAATTTAAAGATTTATACGGTAGTTTTATAAGCGGATTATAAAAGAAAGTTTTCAAAAGCCCCGTTCACCGGGGCTTTTTCTTTATGAGATTTGATATGCCGGTAAATGAAAAGTAAAAGAGCTTCCTTCTTTTGGTTTACTTAAAACGGTGATAGTGGTGTCATGTAAATCCATTATTTTTTTGACAATGGCCAGGCCAAGTCCGTAGCCATGTTTCTTTGCATTTTTTTCTACTTGCTTGTACCTATCAAAAATAAAAGGTTGCTCGTTAACAGGTATGCCCGTACCTGTATCGGTAAGGTCAATTTCAATATTGTTTCCTTTTTTTTGCAATGACAGCGTCACATGTCCGCCGGCTTCGGTATATTTCAAAGCATTTTCGATCAAGTTCTGCAATGCCCTTTCTACGAGACTAACATCGGCATAGACCAAACAGTTGTCCTCAGGATTATCCATTTTCAAATCAATTTGCTTCTTGTCTGCCAACACCTTGAATTTGGCAATAAGATCGTGAGAAAGCTCGGTGATAGAGAACGGTTCTTTAATGGGAACCACTTGTTCCGCTTCCAATTTCGAATATTCGAAAAGCTGGTTGATAAGATTGGATAGGCGGTCTACATTGTCGTGAGTAATTTGAAGGTATTCGTCTTTCTCAACTTCTGAAAGGCTATCCCTTTTGATCTGTAGCGTTTCGATATAGCCTTTTAAAATGGCCAGTGGCGTTCTCAGATCGTGTGACACATTGGCTATCAGTTCTCTTCTCAATTGGTCGACCGATTGCATCTTGTCCATATTACTAACGATACTATCGGCCATTTCATTAAAAGACTTTGCAAAAACTTCAATATCGGATTTCTCGGGGTTCTTAATGCGAGCTTCAAGGTCACCATCGTGAAACCTACGTACGGTTTGAGTAATCAAACGCAGATTTTTAGTCAAGAACCAAATGGCCAACAAACCGATTATAGCCGAGAAAATCATGGTAAGAATGGTCGCTCCAATCCCCAATCGAGCGAAATATTGGCTCATTAGGTTATCGCTTACTTCTTGAAATTTTTTTCCGGCCAAAACGATGTAGATAAATCCTTGATGACCATCTACATTATAGGGTGCAGCAGAAAAGATCTTCTTTGCACCAGGGTTTCTTGGATCGTCTCCGAGAACAAATTTTTCCCCACTATCGGCAATAAATGATTTTACAGGAGCCAAATCTACCTTTTTTGCCGCATTCTTATCCTCGGGATCAAGAACCACGGAATAAAGTATATCTCCCTCCTGACCTAAAAGGTATACTTCGATACTTTGATTAACGGCCATCATATCATGCATGAGATCACCGAACAATTCTTTGTTGACACTTCCGTCGGCTAAAAAGGGCGATGCTCCACTGAATTTTTCGGCTATAACATGATTGGCGATATCGGCATTTAACCGTTGAGTGGTTTCTTGACTGTATTTATTCGCAAAATACCCCGTAATGAAAATATAGGATGCCCCCATCAAAAGCACTAAAAGAACGAACGCCAGCCACAATTTTTTGACCAATTTGGGTGTTAAGGTTTTTTCTCTTGTGCTCATAACGATATATCTTCATTGAATTTGTAACCAACTCCCCAAGTAGTTAGAATGTAGGAAGGATTGGCCATATCTGATTCAATCTTAGCCCTTAACCGATTGATGTGCGAGTTTACGGTGTGTTCATAACCATCAAAATTGTATCCCCAGATGATATTTAGAAGTTCGGTTCTTGTATAATTTCGGCCAGGGTTCGAGGCCATTAATACCAATAGCTCGAATTCTTTTGGTGAAAGATCAACTTTGTTCCCTTCGATTAGAACCTTTCGCTTGTCGACATCGATATGCATACCCTCAAACGACATATCGCTTGAATTCCCTTTTGCTTTGCCCTGTTGATTGGTTCTTCTCAAAACAGCCTTGATTCTAGCCAGAAGCTCCCTTATACTAAAAGGCTTGGTTATGTAATCGTCCGCACCTATTTCAAGCCCTAGTACGCGGTCTATTTCTTCTGATTTGGCCGTTAGCATTATAATAGGGGTGCTTTTCTGTGCTCTTATTCGTTTACATATTTCAACACCATCCATTGTAGGCAGTGTTAAATCAAGTAGAACCAAATCATACGAATGTTCTATGGCCATTTTTAGCCCTTGGGCACCATCAACGGCCTTGTCGGTCTTGTAGATTAAATCCGTTAGATGAATCTCCAACAACTTGATGATTTCCGGATCGTCTTCTATAATTAAAATTTCTTTCATCATCTCAAATACGAATGAAAACAAAAAGTATCACACAATTATCACGGCGATAATTGTACAATCAAAACACTTACTAAATCTTTAATACAATAACCTTCTGTCTAAGAGTCAGTCGTTCAAATAGTTGAAAGCTCACAGAAAATTCACAGAAATTCGATAAAAGTTGATTTTTATGTGATTTTGTGATGATATAGTATGGCTTAGTTTGTTTTCAACATAAAACGACATTATTATGAAAACAAAAAGACTATTACCAGTATTCTTGGGGGCCGCAATGGTTGCCTTTACAGCATGTGAAGAAGAAATTACAAGCACTGAAATTGATGAAAACGTACAATCTGTAACAGAGGGTACAGAAACTTCATCGGTAGATTCTGAAGAAAACGTAGAAGAGGAAATGGAATTGAATTCTGCTGATTTTACCGTAACAATAGAAAATGTGGTAACTCCAAAACCCATTTTTGAGAGCGGCGTGTTTGCCGTACCTATGGGTAAATCAGAACCTGCACCATTATTTCCTGGTGAAGCGTATGAGTTTGAGATAAACGCGGGCCCTCATGTATTGCCGGGCGATGGGGGCACCAGACTGTCATTCGTTACCATGTTTGTACAGTCGAATGACCTATTTTATGCTCCTAATGAAGAAGGTATCGCTCTGTACGATGAAAACGACTTACCTATTTGTGGTGACGGCCCTGTTGATATAACTGACCAAATTTATCTTTGGGATGCCGGTACTGAAGTGAATGAAAAAACCGGGGGACCTAATCAAAAGCCGCAACAGGCACCAGAAGCGATGGACCAAGGGGAAGAAGAAAATGGTGTGGTTACCCGAATAACCGATAATAGCTGTTCTTTCGGCAATGTGCTTCCTGAAAATAATGACGTTATAAAAGTTACTATTGAGTTAATTGCTCCTGCCAGGTTCAAGGTGAGAATTAAAAATGTATCCGATTCAAACACTATTGCTGTGCCCGCTATGGGAAAAGATGCTAGGGCCGCAGTACCCATCTCGCCCGGAGTGTATGCCGTTCATACAATACCAGCACCATTCTTTGTAGAGGGAGAGGTTGCTTCTGGCGCCGGATTGATAGGTAGTACTTCAGGCGTCGAAGATGTCGCGGAAGACGGCTTTCTTGATGATTTACTTATGGATACGAAAGCTGCAACAGGTTTGATTGTGCCACTTTCACCTGGGGTTTGGGCTATACACAAAGATGGCGATATGCCATTATATGAAAAAGGTATGGCCGATTTTGGTGAAGGATTGGAGGGAATTGCCGAAGATGGTTCGATTGCCATGCTTTCAGAGTCTTTAATGAATAAAGAAGAATTGATGCAATATGGCATTTTTAATACACCTGTTGGAGCATCCGAAGCAGGACCCATCGGTCCGGGGAATAGTTACCAATTCTCTTTTACGGCAGAAGAAGGTTATAACTTATCGATTGCAAGTATGTTTGCCCAAAGTAACGATTGGTTCTATGGATTTAAACCTGAAGGTTTACCCTTGTTTAAAGATGGGGAAGCGATGTATGGTGATATGACCGGATATGTTTACCTCTTTGATGCAGGCACCGAGGCAGATGAGCACCCAGGGGCAGGTTTGACCCAAGTTATTCGCCAAGGAAATCCGAATACAGGACCGGAAGACCCTAATTATACGGTGAGAATAGTCAATGGAGATGAGTTTGATAATATACCTGCAACCTCACATGTTATAAAAATTACTATCGAATCAGAGTAGGCAATGAGTTTAAAATTAAAAGGCTGGGGTTTAAAACCTGGCCTTTTTTTATTGTTCCCAAGAATCTATATGTCTGCTGATATCATCAAAATTATAATCCCCAACCAATTTTTTCCTATATCCAATGGCCAAGACGGTCATGAATATTAGAAACGTCTGTAAGACTAGAATAACTAGTGCCATTGGTAAAAATGACACTGGAATGACGTGGTTTTCAAAATCGGTGTAGCTCAAAAGTGTGTAAACTGTTTTGGCTAAATAAAATAGATATACCAAAACCACTGCATACAGTATATATTCTATAGTACGCATTTGAGGGTCGGTATCTTCATATTCAGTGATTTTAAACCAGAGAACATAGAGAAATACCAAGTGTACCAAAGCGATAATGGGAAATGCAAAGTTCTCAGGCCTAAAAACGGGAAAAGTCTGGGTATAGAGTCCGTAAAAATTAAGTACTGATAATGCCACCAACGTTACAATAGATAGTTGAATGGTTATCCTCCATGTGAAAAGCTTCTCAACTAGTTTCATAGTAAAGTAATCAAGATTCGATTGACAAAAAATAACAACGAATCTTAAAATTGGTTTATTGGATTAATTCGATAAACCGCACTTTTTGTAGTCTTGACTACCCATGCGGGGGAACTTACTTAGTCGATTTAAATGGAAAGATAGAATTATTATAAAGAGAAATTTAAAAAAATCGTTGACTACCCTAAATATCCCTTCTTTAGTGCATTTTTTGAAAACAATATAAGTAATACGCTGATAATTATGATGATGATAGGAAATATCATAGCCGATGTTCCCATTACTTCAAAAGTATTGCTCAAGAAAAACTGATATACGTTTTGGGCCAGTACTCCAATCAACGAAATGATAAACGCGGTGATTGCCCATTTCTTGCGTAGTAATAATGCAATAGCCCCTAACACGCCAGACCATACCGCTATAGCAAAAGAAGCGGTTACCCAAGCTGGTCTTGTCTCATAAAGAAGTCTTTGCTCTTCTGGTAATTGAGCCAGTGCCTCAGTTGACATAAAGGCATCGACGAGATATGCCATGGCCCCGATAACATTCCATATCAAGGCAAGAATGGCCACTACCCAGAAAACTGTGCCGGGTTTGTTCAGATGGGTTGTCATAATGGTGGTTTTAAAAGGTTGTCTTTACAAAATACAAAAAAATGGCTAGTTTGGTCTCAAATAAAAAGCATGTACAGTACCCGACATTATTACTTGATAGATGTACAATATTTAGGGTTTAGGTATAGTGGTTGGCAGAATCAACCGGGGCAAAAAACGCTGGAATCAATGCTACTCAAAACGTTGAAATTCGTTTTACCCAACAGAAGCTATAAAATATTAGGGGCTGGCAGAACCGATGCAAAAGTTTCTGCATTGGCCATGAAATTTGAACTTTTTTTAGAAGGGGAGGAGTTGAAGAATCTAAATGAGTTTAAGGAGACGTTCAACCGAAATTTACCGCCAGACATTCGAGCGACGAACATTGAAAAGACAACTGCGGACTTCAATATCATACAAGATGCAAAGGATAAGGAATACGTTTATCTATTCTCTTTCGGTGAAAAGAACCATCCTTTCTGTGCTCCTTTTTTAGCCAATATCATTGAACCTTTAGATATTGATTTAATGAAAGAAGGCGCTACACATTTTTGTGGCACCCACGATTTTTCTGTTTATACTGCACGGTTACGAGAAGGAACAAAGACCGTTAGAACCATCGAATCATGTTTTATCAAAAAAAACGACCTTATTCAAGCCAGCTTTTTTCCTGAGAATAGTTACGCATTACATATCAAAGGTGCTGGTTTTATGCGGTATCAGATTAGAATGATAATGGGAGCTCTAATACAGTTGGGCAGGGGAGAGCTATCACTTGAAAATATTACAGATTCGCTTCAACCGAACAGTGGTATAGAGCATACTTTTGTGGCGCCGGGTTCCGGCCTTTTATTAAATCGATTGGATTATCGATAAAGCCATTAAAATCGCATCTTGCTATCTTTATAAAAATACCTGTAGCTATGGCAAAGCCAAAGAAAAGAAAATTGCTTTCAAAGTTAAGGCCCCGTAAACAGTCAAAATTTGACAAAAAAATGGGCAAGGCCCCTGGTACCATCACGTATATGGGCAAACGAGAGGGAAAACCCAGTGTGGTCAATATCATGGAATATAATAACGATGACCTGAATATTACCAGCCCTGGTGATATAGAGACCATCGTAGCCCATCGTGACCCTCCGATGACCTCATGGATCGATATCATAGGTATTAGTGATGAACAGTTCATAGAACAGGTGGGCAAACGTTTTGGTCTGAATTCATTGGTAATGGAAGATACGGTCAATCCGCATCAAAGGCCTAAGATAGATGAATATGAAGAGTACATTTTTGGGGTCTTTAAAATGCTCTATATTGATGATGATACCAATGAACTTGTATATGAGCATGTGGCATTAATCTTATTGGAAAATTGTGTTTTGGTATTTCAAGAGTTGGAAGATGATGTATTTGCCGGGGTTCGAAGTAGGGTCAGAAACAAATCGGGACGTATAAGAAGTAGGGGGGCAGATTATTTATTTTTTGCACTCTTAGATGCCATTGTCGATAACTACTTTGTCATTTTAGAATTTTTGAACGACAAAATCGAAACCCTTGAAGAATTGGTCTATCAAAACCCCACCCAAGAAATTGCCCATGAAATTCAAGACCTAAAAAAGCAGGTATTAAAGGTGAGAAGGTGGATCTCGCCCGTACGCGAATTGGTCGGTAGACTTATCGATTCTGAAAACCCATTGATTACGAAAGATACCAAAGTATTCTTAAGAGATGTGTTGGATCATTCCCTTGAAATCAATGAAAGCCTACAAATCTATCGTGAAATGTCGATGAGCTTGATGGAGATGTACATGAGTAATATGAGTAACAAGATGAACGAGGTAATGAAGGTACTGACCATTATGGCATCTATATTCATACCCTTGACTTTTATAGCTGGTATTTATGGTATGAATTTCGACCATATGCCCGAATTACACTGGGAACACGGCTACCCAATGGTTTGGGGCATTATGATAGTTTTGTTTATCGGTATGATGATTTACTTTAAGCGTAAAAATTGGCTTTAAGCCCATATTTCCCTTCTTGAATGGTTTCAAATTTTGTTGCAATGAGCTAAGCAAGGTACTTCACCGACCGTAAATTGCAGCTTTAATCATAAAAGAGAAAATATGAAGTATACAAAGCAAATATTATTTTCTTGTTTGTTGATGGTAACAGGCGTTATGTGCGCCCAAGGAATAGACAGGGAAATTTCAGAGGAGACCACTGAAAAGAAATATGAAATGTATGAAGAAGGCAAATTGGTCAAGAAATCAGTAAAGATTCATACAGTGGTGAAACAGGATATCAAATTTGCCGAAGAAGACGAAGATAAAATCGACGCCAGAAGGGTTATAACTCCCAAAAAAATCTTCAAAACGGTGAGTATCGATAATGATACCGATGAAGATTATGACGAGGTACTTAAATTTAGCTACACTTCTGAAGCCAACAAAGATTTTCTATTCGGAACCAATGACAATGAGATTTTCAAGGCCTTAGAAAATAGTAAGTACTTAAATGTGGGCAATAAAGAGAATATGACTGAAAAAAGTCTTAATTCTTTAATTGTTATAACAGACGATAATGGACAAGTAGTTGAACTGGTACTTGAAAAACACGAAGAAATGTAATTCTGCAATACACTTATACTTGAAGAGAAGCGCTTTTGGGCGCTTCTTTTTTTGTCACATACCTAATTAAATTAGTATTTTTCTTTCCATTGAATTTCCGTTTTGAATGAGACGATTAAAAAAATGGGGCTTGGTCTTGATAGCTATTTATGCCCTTGTAACCCTGCTGGCCTACAATTTTCAGGAAAGGTTGATTTTCTTTCCATCCAAAATGCCCTTAAACCACGAATACGATTTCTGTCAGTCTTTCGAAGAAATTTTTATTGATACAGAGGATGGAGCTCGATTGAATGGAGTACACATTAAGCAGCCAGAGTCAAAGGGAGTAATAATTTATTTCCATGGAAATTCCGGAAACGTTTCACATTTGATACATGTAGCGAACATGTTTTCTCGAAACGGATATGAGTCTATTCTAATTGACTACCGAACCTACGGAAAAAGCACAGGTGAGTTGAGTGAGTCGGCCCTATATGAAGATGCTCAACTTTTTTACGATTACGCCAAGAACAGATATGACGAAAAAAACATATTGGTATACGGCCGCTCTTTTGGTACCAGCATCGCTACCTACCTAGCTTCTATGAACAAACCCAAAAAGCTAATTTTAGAATCACCATTTTACAGTGCTGTTGATTTAGGTCAGCATCGCTTTCCTTTTCTGGCAGTAAGCCTGCTATCTAATTTCAGGTTTCCTACGTACAAATATATCAAAGACGTAGAAGGGGAGATTTATATCTTTCACGGAAAAGAAGATTTCGTAATTCCCTATGATTCATCTAAACGCTTGTTTAAGGCCATTCCCGGTACTAATAAGCACTTGATTACCATCGAGAAGGGTGGCCATAACTACCTTCAAGATTATGAAGCATTTAAAAATGGTATGAAACAGGCCTTAAATTGATCAACCAAAAAGGTCGGAAGATAAATAGCGGTCACCTCGATCACAAACAATAGAAACGATAATACCGCTTTCCAATTCTTCCGCCAACCTCAGGGCAGCTGTTGCCGCTCCGCCACTGCTCATTCCTGAAAAAATACCTTCTTCTTTGGCGAGCCTTATGGCCATTTGTTTGGCTTCTTCTTCACTAACTTCCATAGTTCGGTCAACTTTAGAGGCATCGAATATTTTAGGAAGGTATTCTTGTGGCCATTTTCGAATGCCGGGTATGCTTGAATCGTCCGTAGGTTGAACACCTACGATTTGAATATTGGTATTTTTTTCTTTTAAAAAGGTAGAAGTACCCATAATAGTTCCCGTGGTGCCCATAGCGGAAACAAAATGGGTTATTTTACCTTCGGTATCCTTCCAAATTTCCGGGCCGGTAGTCTTATAATGGGCCTTCCAGTTATCATCATTGGCAAACTGATTGATCATGATATACCCATCGTTGGCCACTTTTGCTTCCGCATAATCCCTGGCGCCTTCTATTCCCACATCAGAAGAAGTAAGGGTAACTTTTGCCCCATAGGCTTTCATCGTTTGCACCCTTTCTTTCGTGGCATTTTCAGGCATAACCAATTCTATATCCAAACCATAAATTCCGGCAATCATGGCAAGTGCTATTCCCGTATTTCCGCTGGTGGCCTCAATCAACTTTGAATTGGAGTCGAAATCACCACGCTCTAAAGCGCTTTTGATCATATTGAGTGCGGCCCGGTCTTTAACGCTACCGCCCGGGTTGTGCCCTTCCATCTTAAAATACAACTTAACGTTGGGGTTGGTATTGAGAACTCTTGATTCGACCAAAGGCGTATTGCCTACCAAATCGAGAAGGTTATGAGACATGCGGTAAAGTTTTAATTTTTATTTCGGGAGTGTGAAAAACTGTTGAATTGGGCGGTACAGAAGCCGTTAACCAAGCGTTACCACCAATCACCGAGTTCTCACCAATTATGGTATCTCCGCCTAAAATGGTGGCATTTGCGTAAATGGTCACATTGTTTTCGATGGTAGGGTGCCTTTTGGTTTTTTGTAAATGCTTAGCGACATAAAGTCCACCCAAAGTAACACCTTGATATATTTTCACATGGTCTTTAATAATAGCGGTCTCACCAATTACAATTCCGGTACCGTGGTCGATATGAAATGAGTCGCCGATTTGTGCTCCAGGGTTGATATCTACACCGGTTTGACGATGGGCATACTCGGTCATCAACCTAGGCACCAAAGGAAAACCTTCTAGATAGAGCTCATGGGCCAGCCTATAAATGGCTATGGCATAAAATCCAGGGTAAGCCATGTATACTTCTTCAATGGAAAGAGACGCCGGATCGCAATTGACCGTGGCTTCGGCATCTAAATTCAAACGCTTCAAAATATTGGGCAATTTGGCCACATAACTATACCAAACAGCTTTACAGGTCTTATCAACATCCCAACATGCTAAATCGACTAGCCCATCAAACTGGTCTTCCAATTTATCTAAGTTCTTTTCAACGGCAGTATCAATGTCAAATAAGGTATAGAAGAGAAGATTGGTAAATACTTCTACCTTTTCTTTTAGTTTGTACCGTAGGTTGGGTTGTTTTTTGTGTTTTTTGATTTGATCGATAATCGACTTCTTGTTCATAAGAATCTATTGTAGTCCAAAAATAGGGATTATTGCCAAAGCCGATTTCCGAAATAAGGTTAACTTTAGCATAAATAACAACCTTTTGGTCGTATGTTACAATCAACTATTACGAAAGAAACACTAAATTTTCTAAAGCTCTTAAAAGAGAATAACAATCGGGAATGGTTTACCGAACATAAAACAGAATTCAAATCTCACGAAAAACAGGTCAAAAGCTTTTTTTCAGGAATAAAGGAACACCTAGAGACTCAAGACGACATTGAAAAGATGAAGATGTTCCGTATTTATAGAGACATAAGGTTTTCGCATGATAAAACCCCATACAAAACACATTTCGCTGGTTCATTTTCACGTCTAGGTGCCCAGTTACGGGGCGGGTACTATATTCATATTCAACCGGGCGAATCATTTATTGCAACAGGTTTTTGGAATCCGAACAAAGATGATCTCTTACGAATTCGAAAAGAATTTGAGCAGGATGCTTCTGAAATGAGAGATTTAATGAATGATAAGTCTTTTAAAGATATCTGGGGTACCTTAAAAGGCGATACCGTAAAAACGGCACCGAAGGGATTTGATAAGAATCATGAAAATATAGACCTTATAAAATACAAGCAGTACATTTTCATCAGAAATTTTACGGATAAAGAAGTACTTTCTAATCAGTTTAAGGATAAGGTATGCGAATCGTTCAAGGCCATACGCCCTTACTTTGACTATATGAGCGACGTTCTTACCACTAATTTGAACGGTGAGTCACTATTAAACTAACGCCGGTTCTTCAAAAAGCTGAATTTGATCCTTGAGCCTATTAATGACCATGTTCATCATTCGCTTGTTCAATGATGACGAATTTTTAATATAAATCTCATACTCCTCGGCGGTGAATTGCCCAATAACAATTCCTTTGAGGGAATTGCGAAATTTAATGTCTTTTTGAATCGCATTTTCAATATAAAGAAAGCGCTTGTTCAATGAAAGCTCATAAAATGAGTTCTTGTGCTTTGCGATATAATTTTTGAAGACAGCAATAAATAACTCGTTCTGTAATTTGATGACAGGCCTTAAAGTGCCGTTCTGAAACTGTTCATCAGCACTCATTCCATCGTGAACTATAGCTGAAGGTATTTCTGGGCGAATGCGCAGAAGACTCTGGGTTCGATCGCTCATTTTACTGGTTTTTATAAAGGTAATCAATTACTAACCTGGCTTTGGCCATACATATATTACTTTTTAACCGGGTTATAAACACCTTTTAATCTAAATCAGGCCTGAGTTCTAATCCATCAAATATTAGTTCTTTCAGTAAAAACTAGTAGAGCAATTTTTTGAAGTACAAGTATATATGTAGCTTTATTAAAATTCTATCCAGTTAAACATGAAGTCCTCGATAAATCCTTATACTCAAGAAAAACTCTACAGCTTTAAAGAATTGACCACTAAACAATTAAAAGAAAAGCTTCAACAATCGCATGAATGTTTTCTTGAGTGGCAAGAGACCACTTTTGAGCAGCGGTCTGACCTCATGAATAGGGCCGCCAAGGTACTTGTTGAAAACAAAACTCTGTATGCCGAGACCATAAGTAAAGAAATGGGAAAGCCTATTTCTCAGGCAGTGGCAGAAATTGAAAAATGTGCTTGGGTGTGTGAGTATTATGCCGATAAAGCAAAGGACCAACTTAAGGATGAAATTATTGAAACGGATGCGCAAAAGAGCTATGTAAGCTACGAACCTCTTGGGATTATTTTGGCCGTAATGCCCTGGAACTATCCATTTTGGCAGGTATTCCGATTTGCCGCCCCCAATTTAATGGCTGGTAATGTGGGTGTTTTAAAACACGCCTCAAACGTAATGAAATCTGCAGAACTCATAGCGGAGGTTTTCACAGAGGCCGGTTTTCCTGAAGGCTGTTTTCAAAACCTAATCATTGGTAGTGACTTGGTAGAAACTGTTTTGGAAAATGAATGGGTCAAGGCTGCAACTCTAACTGGCAGCAAGCCCGCTGGAGGCTCAGTAGCCGCTATTGCCGGAAAACATATCAAGAAAACGGTATTGGAGCTTGGTGGAAGTAACGCGCTGATTGTTTTTGAAGATGCCGACCTAGATTCAACGGTAAAAACCTGTGTTCAGGCTCGATTTCAAAATACAGGTCAAAGCTGTATAGCAGGAAAGAGGCTGTTGGTGCACCAGAATATAATGGAAGAATTTGTTGACCTTTTCATTAAACAGGTGAGAGAGCTAAAAAGCGGTGATCCTATGGATGAAAACACCTATATCGGGACTTTGGCACGTGAAGATTTAGCCGAAGATTTGGAAAAACAGGTATTAAAATCCATCGAAATGGGGGCAAAACTGCTTCTTGGCGGAAAACGCAATGGTTCCTATTACGAGCCTACGGTACTCACCAATGTTACCGAAAAAATGCCCATATTCAAAGAAGAAACTTTCGGGCCGGCTATCGGTATTACTGCGTTTCAATCTGATGAAGAAGCTATTAGATTTTCCAATAATTCAGAATTCGGTCTTGGAGTAAGTCTCTTTACAAAAGACACCGAAAAAGCTTTAAAATTGGCCCCTTGTTTTGAAGAAGGTGCTGTCTTCATAAACGAATTGGTCAAAAGCGACCCTAGGCTTCCTTTCGGCGGCATCAAAATTTCAGGATATGGTAGAGAACTTTCATCACATGGTATTAGGGAGTTTGTGAATAAAAAGACGGTTTATCTTAAAAATTAAAAGAAAGCCTTTATTTTTAAAATCCTCAACAGATAACTGACAGCAATGAAATTCGGAAAAGTAGAGAATCCTGAACTTATAGATTTTACATTACCCAAAGACCATCCTGATACACAAGTAGTATTGAACAGAGATGGAAAAAAAAGTCCTTTGAACGTTTATGTCGGATGTGCCAAATGGAACCGTCAAGATTTAAAAAACTTTTACCCGAGGGGCACCAAAGATGAATTGGAGTACTATTCGAGTCAATTCAATTGCATTGAATTGAATGCTACCTTTTATCGAATTTTTCCAGGGGAACAGTATACCAAATGGTACGATAAAACCCCTGAAAAATTCAAATTTTTCCCTAAAGTATCAAATGATATAAGTCATCTAAGACGCTTAAATGATGCGGTTTACCCCATTGTTGATAGATATTTAGAAGCAACGTCGAATCTGAAAGAAAAGCTAGGTACTATTTTCTTACAGATGCACAATAATTTCGGACCTAAAAACTGGGATAGGGTAGTTCGCTTCGTAGAATATTGGCCTAAAGAATTTCCTTTGGCAATCGAGTTTAGACACACCGATTGGTTCAATGATGAAAAAGTATCGGAAGAACTTTATCATTTATTGGAATCAAATGGAATTGCCAATGTTTTAGTTGATACGGCGGGTAGAAGAGATATGCTTCACATGCGATTGACGAATAATGAAGCATTCGTTAGATATGTAGGTGCTAACCATCAAAGTGATTACGACCGAATAGATGATTGGATCAACCGATTGAGCGAATGGCATTCTCAAGGGTTGAACAACATTCATTTCTTTGTTCACCAAAATATGGAATTGGAATCTCCATTAATATCAGCTAAGTTTATTGAAAGGTTGAACAAAAAATTAGGTACAAATCTTAAAATTCCGAAAACGCTTCATAAAACAAATGACACACTATTTTAAGGGCGTTATCTTATGTAATTTTGCATCGTAAATTTCCCCTTAATAAATAGATTTATGAGATTTCATACTAGAAAATGGGTAAAACCTGAAGATTTAAATGCCAACGAAACTTTGTTCGGAGGTCGTGTTCTGGCATGGATAGATGAAGAAGCAGCCCTGTACAGTATTATTCAGTTAGAGAATAAAAAGGTCGTCACCAAATACATGTCAGAAATCAACTTCACCAGTACGGCCAAGAAAGGTGATATTGTTGAAATCGGTATTGAAGTGGTCAAGTTCGGCAAATCGTCATTGACACTTAACTGCGAAGTAAGAAACAAAATGACCCGTGAAACGATTGTAACCGTTGATAATATTATTATGGTCAACCTTGGGGATAACGGCAAGCCAAAACCTCATGGCAAAAAGAAAGTAGAATACGTTAGAGATCGATTGGGATCTACCGACGATTAGTAGCTTGCAGCTACTTTTTGAACTTCATCAAGTACGCGAAGAAGGTTATCGCCCCACAATTTTCTGATTTCTTCTTCACTGTAGCCTCGCTTGACAAGTTCTAGTGTTACATTGAAGGTTTCGGATGCATCTGACCAACCCTCGATACCTCCGCCACCATCAAAATCAGAGCTGATGCCGACATGGTCGATTCCAATCAATTCTACCATATAATCGATATGGTTTACAAAATCGGATACATTTACCGCAGGCGGGGCATCTTTCAAGCTTTTAGCCTTTTCGGTGGCTATACCGACCACTGTTTGATAATTTCCAAAAAAGGTCTTTCTTTTATCGGCATCAAGAGTAGATAACTCTGAACGGTCGTACCACGGCAATTGCAGCGAATCGGCTACTTTTTTATAGATTTCACCCATAAATGCCTGGCGTAGGGTGTCCTTTTCTTGGTCGACGTATGAACTAAAAGCAACCGTTTGAACTACGCCACCGTTCTTGGCAATCAATTTAAGTTGCTCATCGTCAAGATTCCGGCTATTGTCACATAAAGCTCTGGCAGAAGAATGTGAAGCAATAATGGGTGCTTCACTTAGTTCTATCATTTGCATGATAGCTTCCTTGGAAGGGTGCGATATATCAATCATAATTCCGACCCTATTCATCTCTTTTACAGCTTCTTTACCTAAATCACTTAAACCATTGTTTAACCATACATCATCTTCTTCACCCGTGTGCGAATCACTAAATTGGTTATGGCCGTTATGTGCAAGCGAAACATAAAGTGCGCCCATCTCATGGTACTTCTCAATGTTCTTGATGTTTCGGGCCATCGGGTAGGCATTCTCAACACCTATCATAGCCACCTTTTTGCCCTCCGAATGAATTCTTCTGACCTCTTCTGAAGTGGTCGCCAATTCAATTTTATCCGGGGCATACTCTTCACATAAGCGGTGAATGGCCTCAAACTTGCTCATGGCATTTTCCTCGGCGTCTTTGAACCCCTTATCGGTTAAAGAATCTTGCCCGGTATAGACAATCAACCAAGTGACGTCTAACCCACCTTCTTCCATTTTGGGCAGGTTCACTTGTGTTGAGAGGCGTTGAGTATAATTTTTTTCTGAAGTAAAGTTACTGACATTAATATCGTTATGGGTGTCTATCGTAATAACTGCATTATGTATTCGTCGTGCGGTTTCTTCAAATGATTCCTCTTTTTTATGAGGTTTTTCGTTACATGAAAAAATCGTTAAAAGACCTAATAAATAGACTATTTGCCGCATACTGTAAGAATTTATACCTACAAATAAAGCATTTTGACAACATATATAATAGCATAGGTAACATTTAGTTGCCCTGCCTTATAGAAATAGGGAATTTTAGCAATATAAACAGCTTATTCTGTGAAATTGTCAAAGTTTTTCATGTGACCGAGCGGTTTAGAAATCCCAAGTCTAACAACTCAAATTAAAAATACAGTTTGAAACCTAAGAACCTACTTGACCATTTATGTGATATGGAAGCTCAATTAGTGGATTTTTCTTATGAAAATTTCACTGCCGAGGAAGCCGAAAGGGTGAGAAAATCTTTTCTATTGTTCAAAAACACCCTTTACAAAACAATCAATCCCTCTGAAAATCTTGAGCATAAAGAATATTTGAAGACCTCGCCGTTGCCCGAGAACCAGTCGGGCGATTTTGATATGCAAACCTACGACGCCGTTGTTCGGCATTACGAATCATACAATTCAGTACTCAAATCTTTAAAAATCGATGCCCCCATGAAAAGCGAAATTTATAGTTCTATTTTCTCTGGAAGCACTCCAACCCAAACCACCAACAGGCTCTATATTGACCTTCAACCCATATTGGACGATTGTATGGGCGAGATGGAACTTTTAGATGAACTTTTGCACCTCTACGAAAAGAATGCCCTAGAATTCATCGGCCAAGCCAAAATTCACATTCAAAATACCGACTACGACCGTTTAAAGCTAGCGGCACATAAAATTAAGGCCGGTTTGGCAATGTTGAACACGAATGACCTTTACACCATCATCAACCAAATAGAGCAGACCTGTAAGACCGATAACGATCCCAAGCACTTGCAGTTTTTGTACAATTGTTTTGTTACGGAATTCCCGGCAGTACAGAAAGCCTTGCATAACGCATACGAAGATTTAAAAAAGTTAAATCAATAGAATGATGAAGAAGAGCTTACTACTAGCCGAAGATGATGAGCTACTGGCCTCTTTACTCAATTTTAGATTGAAAAAAGGAGGTTACGATGTGACGCATAGTGGCGATGGCAAGCAGGTCAAAGAATTTCTTGCCCAAAAAATGCCCGATATCATAGTCAGCGACATCATGATGCCCTATTTCTCGGGTATGGAACTTATCGACTATGTACGAAACGAACTGAAATCGAATATTCCGATAATCATCATATCCTCTGCAGGAAATGAAGAAAATGTGCTCAACGCTTTTGAGTTGGGCGCCAACGATTTTATATCAAAACCAGTAAGCCCTTCAGAACTTTTGGTAAGGGTCGAAAGAGAACTCAATAAAAACTAATTTGTTCGGGGCCAAAACAACATATTCAAATATTCCATTAGTATCCGCACCAAAAATCGATACCGAAACATTGTGGATACTAACCTTGGTATTTGTTGGCCTTGCCTTACTTTACTTCATTTCTGTTTTCATTTTTAGAAACAAGATTTCTTCTACTTCCTCAAGAACCAAAAAACAGAAAAAAGAATTATCTCCGATGGTCAGTGAGTTTCTTTTCTACGAAGAGGATGCTGACAAAGCCGAAAAGTCTCACTACCTAGACCTAAAGATTCAGATAAGGGAGTTACTTAAGAATGACTTCAACAGAAAAGTGCTTACCGAAGTTCTGTTAGATTTAAGAAAAGACGTTTCTGGAGATACCAAAAAAAGACTTTTTAAGCTCTATCAAGATTTAGGGTTGGACCAAGATGCCTACGAAAAACTGAAGAGTTGGCGGTGGGAAGTCATCTCTAAAGGTATTTCACATCTGACCCAAATGCAGGTCGAGAGCGCTTATACCTTCATTACAAAATTCATCAATGACCGGCGCTCTACCGTGCGTAAGCAAGCTGAAATCGCTGCCGTTACCTTGAAACCGGAAGGAATCAATTATTTCTTGGACACCACCAGATATAAAATTTCTGAATGGCAGCAGTTAAAATTATTGGATGTACTTAGAAATCGTGAAGATTTTGAACCACCTCGTTTTAAATATTGGCTAACCAGTACCAACAGATATGTGGTATTCTTTGCGTTGCGCCTTATCAAGTTTTATAACCAGAATGATGCAAACGCAGCTTTGATCGAACTGGTAAAGCACAAAAACAACCAAATCAAGATGGAGGCCATTGGCTGCATAAAAGAATTTTTTGTACTTGATGCCAAACCTATGCTTAAACAAGTGTTCCCTAAGTGTAGTGTTGATGTCAAGATAGCCATATTAGGAGCTTTAGGCGAACTGGGCGACGAATCCGATATCGCATTTTTGAACAAAACTGCCCAGAGCGAAGGAAACTTTGCCGTTAAGAGCAAGGCTTTATCAGCCATTAATATGATTGCCCCCGACACAGTTATGCCTACAGAAGGTTTAGATAACAGGGGAATCGATATTACCCAGGATGCCAAGGAAAACGTTAACGGCGAAGATAATATTCAGCCAACCATTACAGAAGATGAAAATCATTCTGAAACCATTTTAGAGGAAGCGGCTGAGAAAATTCAACCAAATTCTACCGTTGAAGCTCCGGTAATTCCTCATTCAGAAACAGTTCCCGTAGATGTGATTTTAAGTGAATCAGAAGAATCAACCGATCAAGAAACCGTAGAAGTGAAATCCTCTGAAGCAATGGAGGAAAATGAGGAAGTTCCTAATTTTTCTACCAATGAAGAGGATGTTAATGAGCCCACCGAGATTCAGATAGAAAATTTAGAAGTTGATTTTGAGCTTATAGTTTCTGAAACTGAAGAATCCATGGTCCCCGAAGCGGAAGTAGAAACCGGAAATCTTACACCAATTGAAGAGGTAAATGATATAGAGATTACAGAAGAAGAAATAACCCACCAGCCTCTACTTGATATAAACTTTTTACCAATCGTAATATCTGAACAGCCCCCAGTTCAAAACAATGAGAAGCAAATGACAGACAAAAACGATTCCGAATATCCGCACAAGAAAATTCGCCAGATTGAGGTCAATTTTGAACAGCTAAATGGGGCTGAAGAAATAACTGAAAAAGTAAATGAAGAAACGTTTGATATAGAAGAAATAAGCTTTTTGCCCATTGTAGTAGAAAACGACAAAACCAATAAAGACAGCGTCCATCTAAAAGATGAAAGCTTATTAGAAGAAGTTCATAACCTTGATTTTCTACCAATTGTAACTGAATCTGAGGCTCAAACAAAACCTGAAGAAGAGAGTGCGGTAGAAGAATTGGATGGTTTTAAACTTTCGGATTTCGAAATTGATTTTGAACCACAAGATATTAAAGAAGAAACTAAAGAGTTTGATTTTGAGCTAAGTGGCGAATCATTAATCAATGTCGATTCCAATACCTCTAATGCCGATGATGTCATCAGTTGGCTGATGAGTCAAAATGAGATAGATGACATTGAAGTAGAGTATGAAGAAATAGTTGAAAACGAAGATTCTCAAATTACCAACGCCATACCCGAACCCATTTATTACGATGAGCATGAAGCTTATATGATGGGGTTACTAGATGATTTAGAAGAGTTAGGAGACCACCGGGAAATTGCTCTGCTCGAAGAACTTCTTGAAGATGAAAAGCAAGAATTCATTAAAGAGCGTATAGTTCGAATGATAGCTGTCTTTTCAAAAGAGAAAGATGGTCATATCTCCATGCCAAAACTACAGTTAGAGAATTTGAACCTCCCTAATTTCAGCGTATTTGCCGACTTGTTCAAGAATATCGACCGTGAGGCCAAACTAATTCTATTAGATGAAATTGTTGCTGTGGGCGATGAAAAAGAAATTGAATTTTTAGATACTCTTTTAGAGGATCCAGACCGTCGATTGCGCAAAAAAGCTCGAAAAGCATTAAAACTGTTGATCAGCAAGGTTTCGGAAAAAGAAAATCAAGAAGAGAGTAAAAAAAAAGACGAGGATGAGCAACTCACCAAAGAGCTTTTCGACAACCAAATGGCCAAAGAGAATCCTGGAGTGACCTATACCGAATCGGAATACAATGAAGTACTCGAAGAAATCGAGGCCGACGTAGAAGTAGAAACTATTGTGGATCCAGAGCTATTTGACATTGATTTCGAACTCTCAGAAGTTTTGCAAAAAACTCATACCCAACAAGTACTAGAGCTACCTGTTGTGGCTACCGAAATAACACCAAATGGGGCTTCGCTCATGTTTAAATTTATGAACTACCTAAACTTATTATAGGTAAATTTTATGGATAGTACGTTCTTCGATATCACCTTAGAATACATAAACATTGTCTTTCTAATGTTTACGGTGATATTGTTTACACTATTCACCATTATGGGATATCTATCCACCAGAAATTCCATCCATTACAGAAAAAAAAATAGTTTCGGTGACCTCTCTAAAATAATGGCTTCGCCATTATCCCCAAGCATTACAATCATTGCACCTGCCTATAATGAAGGTTTGACCATTGTAGAGAACATCCGTTCCCTGATGTCACTACGCTATGTCAATTATGAGGTAATGGTTGTCAATGATGGCAGTAAAGACGATACGTTACAGAAAATGATCGATGCCTACGATCTTGAAAAGATCGACTTTAAGATTGACCCCAATTGGAAAAACAAACCTATAAGAGGGGTGTATAAGTCGCCACATCGGGCATTTTCAAAATTGACGGTCATTGATAAGGAAAACGGTGGCAAATCAGACGCCTTGAACACTGGAATGGCTCTTTCTACAAGCCGATATGTCGGGTGTATCGATGTTGACTGTCTTCTTCTGCCAGATGCGCTTTTGCATGTTGTTAAATCATTCTATCAACGATCTGAAAAAAGGGTTATTGCCGTTGGCGGTGTCATCCGTGTGGCCAATTCCTGTATTATCGAGGGTGGCCAATTAGAAGAAATTAGACTGCCAAAAAATTGGTTGGCCAGGTTTCAATTATTGGAATACACCCGTTCATTCATTTTAGGAAGGATGGCCTGGGGTAGAATTGACAGCCTTTTGATTATTTCTGGGGCATTCGGTTTTTTTGACCGTGAAATCGCATTGGAAGTAGGGGGATACGACACCGGTACAGTTGGCGAGGATATGGAAATCGTATTCAAGATGCGAAGGCATATGCACGACCGGCGTGAACCTTATACCATAGAATATATTCCTGACCCTCTTTGTTGGACAGAGGTTCCAGAAGATGTTAAGATATTGGTCAACCAACGAGACCGTTGGGCGAGGGGCAATCTAGAAACCCTTTTCAAGCATAAAGACATGTTCTTTAACTCGAAATACGGTCGTTTGGGGCTTCTAAGTTATCCCTATTGGTTTTTTTATGAATGGCTAGCTCCCTTAATGGAGTTTTTTGGCTTTTTTACCATCATACTTTTCATGTATTTGGGCATTCTTAATTGGGATTTCTTTATCGCAATTACCGCAATGGTTTATGTGTTCTCGATTATGTTCTCTTTTTACGCCATTCTTTGGGACGTTTACAGCTATAACGAATACAAGAAAACAAAAGATATTTTGATACTCATGTTCTGCGCCATTGTAGAACCAATTGCTTTTCACCCCATTGTCGTATGGTCAGCGGTGCGTGGTAATTATAAAAAACTGTTTAAAATAAAATCAGGTTGGGGATCTCAGGTAAGAAAAGGTTTTGCCAAAGCCACCTAATTAGCATATGAACACAAGTCAGCGCGACAGATATAGTTTAAAACATTATACCAGAATGATTATCTCATTTTTTGGTAGTCTTGTTGTGCTTACGGTTTACCAATATGTCAGCCTCTATTTCAAGGGTGTGGTCGATATTATACTGAGCACCAGTTTTTTTATCGCCACGGTGCACCAATTGGGTTTTGCGTCTTTGGTGGGTGTGATACTAGTATTTCCTTTTAATTTTTGGGAAAATCTAAGGCCAAGATACGGTTTCAATCTCATTTTTGTCTTGTTGATACTTTTGCTGATTGTAGAAGCAATGCTGATCAGCTATTTCTGTACGGCTTTAGTGCCTCTAGGGTCTGATCTTTTGGGGTATAGCTTTGCCGATATAAAAACTACCATAGCCAACTCTGGGGGGCTTTCGATTTCACTTGTGGTAGGTGTGGTAATTATAATTGGGCTCTTTTTTTGGTTATACAAGATAACGAGCAAACACTACCATCATATCAGTAGAATGTATCCTTTTACCATCATTCTCATCAGTATGTTCGTTATGACTTCTTTTATCGAAGGCAAACCTATCAACCACAACAAAACCCAGTATTTAGCTCTTAACATATACGATTCGTCAACAGAGGATGCCTCCTATGATTCTGATGTCGAATACCCGTTAATTAAGTCAAAAAGAACTCAAAATGTTTTGAGGCCTTATTTCAATTTAAAAAACGAAAAACCCAATATTGTTTTCATAATGGTGGAAGGTCTAGGCCGTGATTTTGTGGGTGAGGGGGCAGAATTCGGCGGTTTCACACCTTTTCTTGACAAGTTGACCAAACAGTCACTCTACTGGGAGAATTGCCTTAGCAACACGGGTCGTACTTTTGGTGTTCTGCCATCTCTTATGGGTTCATTGCCTTTCGGCAAAAGTGGATTTATGGAATTGGAGAAATACCCCAATAAACTAACCCTTTACGGTATATTAAAAAACAATGGTTACCATACTTCATTTTATCAAGGCACTAATAGTGCTTTTGATAATGTCGATAGATTTTTGAATAGCGAGAATATCGATTTTATTCTCGACAAATCTGGTTTCGGAAATAAATATACCCTTCAAGCGGAAGATGCTGCAGGTTCTTCTTGGGGTTATCCGGACAAGGAGTTGTTCAAGAAAAGTATGAGTTTACCGAGGGATAATGAAAATCCGAGAATGGAGGTCTATATGACCATCAGTACCCATGAGCCCTTTATACCGCCACAGCAAGATAAGTATGAGCAAAAGGTAAAGAACATACTGTCATCGAGTTCCCATGAAGGAAAAACAAGAAAAGTAATCGAGAAGAACAGCAATGTTTTTGCCACTCTTATGTATACCGATGAGGCTCTGGAATATGTCTTCGAAGAATATAAAAAGAAGCCTGGATACGAGAATACCATATTTATTATAACCGGTGACCATCGATTGATACCCATACCACAGCGAAACAATCTAAGTCGTTTTCATGTACCATTGATTATGTTCAGTCCCATGCTCAAAAGCCCTAGAAAGATGAGCGCACTTACTTCGCACTTTGACGTAACTCCAAGCCTATTGGCGCTTCTAGATGGTAATTTTGAAATGAAAATGCCCAAAAAGGTGGCTTGGATGGGAGATGCCTTGGATATGAACGAAGAATTTAGGGGAAATAAGGATATCCCCTTAATGAGGAACAAAAATGAACTTAAAGAATACATCAGCGGCGAGAAATTATTCTCAGATGGAAATGTCTATAGCTTGGATAAAGAAATGAACCTTTCTTCAAGCTTTGGCGGTTCAAAAGTCGAAGGAAAACTGAAGGCTTTCAAATCTATGAATGCCTATGTAACCAACAACAATAAAATTATTCCCGATAGCTTGGCCATTTTCAGCGTACAGAAAGAAAAATTCAGCGATAGCGAAATCATTTGGATCAATAGTGTATACAATGGGGAGAATTTTGACAAGGTATATATGAAAGCGAGAGCTTTGGCGTTTGAAAAAGAGTACGATAAGGCATTGTTGCTTTGTAGGTACATTTTATCGGAATCACCAAGCCACATCGATACCAAGGTTTTGATGGGTCGAGTAAGTGTTTGGAGCGGCGATTATCCCTCATCCATCAAGATATTGAAAGAGTGTATTAAAATGAATCCTAATTATATCGATTCTTATTCGGCACTTTTTGATGTCTATTACTGGTCAGAGCGAACTAAAGAAGCTCTGGAGCTAATCGATTTAGTTGAACAGAATAGTTCAAGTGCCCATGAAATAGCCGATAAAATAGAACGAGCAAAAAGAGAGGCTCGAAAAAAGGGAATGGCGCACCAAACCAAATTAGCGAGTCGTTCTAAAGTTTCAACATTGTAGTGTATTTGTCTAAAAGTTACATAGCATCACTTTTACTACTGTTCATATCCATTGGCAGTGCACAAGATTTGGCTCTTAATGACCAAACTACACCCTCATATGAGAATGCCTATGGTTTGGCCTATGAAGGCAACCATAAGAGTGCCAAAGACATCCTTATCAAGGTAATAGCAGAAAAACCCGATGATAGTAAAGCCCGTGTTTTATTGGGAAACACATACAGTTGGGATGGCGAATATGATCAAGCAAGAATTGAATTCAACAAAGTAACATCATCAGATAAATACGATAAGGCCGCCTGGTCAGGGGCCATTAAAAACGAACTTTACGCCAAGAACGAACTAATTGCTCTAGGCCTGGCCAACAAAGCGCTAAGCTTTATTAATAATGATTCAGAACTGGACCGATTGAAAAAGATAGCCGAACAGAGAATCAATCAAACAGAATATCCCGAGAAGGGTTGGTACAATGTTGACTCTTCGATAAGCTCGGTCAAGAAATCAAATAAAAAAGGTGAGGAAGAAATGACAGAACCTGAGGATGAAACGGCTGAAAAAGAGCTTATTAAGAATAGTAATGAAGCCCAAAACGACGTCTTTAATAATAGGTTTGATATTCGAAATGCGGTAACTGTCTTTGACCAACGCTACGACCCAATGATATATACCAGTATCTCATACAGGCGACAAACTATGGCCGGTAGTATCATTCCACGATTGAATTATAGCAATCGACTAGGTAAAAATGGACTTCAGTACGATTTGGATTTTTATCCGAAATTTTCGAAAAGATTTTATGCCTATTTGAATTACGGTTATTCCAATTCATCTATTTACCCCAAGCATAAGTTCGGTGGTGACCTCTATGTTAACCTACCCGGGGCCATAGAATTCTCGGCTGGAGGACGACATATTACCTTTGCTTCCGGAAATGTTGGTGTTATAACCAATTCATTAGGGCATTACAGAGGCAATTATTATTTTTCTTTGCGTTCCTATATCACTCCCAAACCAAATAACTTGACCAAATTTTCGGGGAATTTATTGGTCAGGAAGTACCTGAAAGATGCGGAAAACTATTTCGGATTGAATGTCGGAATGGGTTACTCCCCAGAATTGAGACAAATTATTTCGGGAGATGAGCTTTTGGCAGAAACCTTACTCTATGTAGAATCTCAACGATTGAGTCTGGAATATCAGTTTACAGGAAAGAACAACCAAAACGCTTATAGGGCCAATCTAGGGGCTACCCGTCAAGAACTTGCCTTTGCTGCAGGTAAATTTTTCTACGGAATTTCCGCAGGTATCACTTATCAAGTAAAATTCTAATAAGGAAGAAAGCTTAGAGAGCTTATTTAGCTGACTTTTCTTTTGACATAGTATCAAATACCCATTTATCGGCATACATGCCGTAAACGAGGCCTAATTCATTATCATAAACATATTGTTCGTCTTTACCAGGGTCAAAATTGACATTGTAGACATAAACCTTGACCCCTTGTTCTTTTAACTGCAGCATTAGTTTCTTTTGGCTAGAAATTATTCTTCTCGATACTGCAGCATATTCAATGCCGTTAATGGACAAATAATCGGTTTTGTTGCCCTTTAACCTCATTAAGGGATCTTGAGATATAATCGTCTTAATACCATGCTGAGAAGCTTCCTCAATGGCCAATTGACTAAAAAGCTCCATCATAAGGCGCTTCTTGTCAACAAATTTATCGGCAAAAGCGACAGGGTCGTTTATTTTATCAGTAATCAAAATAGCATCGGGATGCGTTTTAAACCACTTATTGATTGCCTCCATATCCATGGTATGATAATCTCCGTAAATAGTATGTTTTTTGAATTCGGAAAGGCTAGGGGGCAGGTCACCTTGATAATCGGTGAAACGAGACCACATCTTCCAGTCATGGGCCGCTACCAAATGACCATCCGATGTCTCTATAATATCAAGTTCAAACAATCGAAATCCTCTACTATAACTATAATCCAAAGCTTCTTTTGAGTTGGTCGATTTAATACCATCAATTTCGCCACCGGCATGGGCTATATATCTGTTGTCGTTAGGCTCAAATTCATATTTGATTTTTGGAAAATAAATTTTAGTATCATCAATAGTCAGAGGTATCGAAAAAGTTTGTTCGATAGAATTATCATCGACTTGCTCGGTTATCTGAGCATCCGTCAGGTTATGCATTATATAAGCTTGCCTACTTTTAAGGCCTATAAGTTGATGAAGGCCCCATTTTTTTAGTACGGATGAATTTTTCAGATTGTCATTAGCGGCAGAGTCATGGGCCAGAATGGCAAGTTTAGAACCGTTGCCCATCATACTCTCAAGAGTTTTATCAAATTCGTCGCAGGCATCTACGCTTCCATAAGTGTCAAACGATTTGAATTCATATGTTCCCTCGCCCATAAAATGAATAATGGTCAAGCCTCTTTCTACATGTTCTGCTACCCCGTTATAAACAAAACGACTTCTTTGTTTGGCATTAAAACTATGGCTCATTAATGTTATAGATGAATTATTCTCATCTTCAAAAATCTCATTAGTTGTTATGGCAAAAAGTGAATTCGAGATAAATATCTGAATGCCCAAGAAAATAAAGCAGCTAAGGTGAATTCTACTTAATTGAATCGAATTGATCATAGTTGTAAGAAAAATGCCCGCTCGCGGGGTAATTAGACTTTAATTAAAACGATTCTTGTTTGAACCTTATTGTTCAAAAAAATATAAAATCATGAACCTCAAAACTGTTGCGACCACTATATTTTTGAGGGGTTAAGAACATTCTTCAATAAAGATATTTAATACGGTAAAAAACATTCGCTACGATATAGAGCTTAAAACTATATGATTTGAGCACTTAAAAAGTTGATTAATAATTGAGTTTTACAGAAAATTCTCATTTTACAACAAAATAGAAGTGTTACACCACAATTAATTGTAAACCCAAGAACATATAAATAGTTTTACTATGTAATCAAGCAACCCAAATTGCTAAAACATAAAAAGTCTAACTTAACCTATATACATCATGCTTTACGATACATACGGAGAAGAATACCTTTCATTCTTACAAGAACTAAATGAAATCTTAAGCGTAAACGAATTGGTAGAATTGGATTATATGTAATCCCCCCAATCAAGTCCTAATTCTTAATTTAAAACCTACTACTATGGCAAACCAAAACCCAGACAATGCCGCTTACATGAACTTTATTGAAAGCCTCAATGAAATTCTTAAAAGTCAACAGATAAGCAAATTAAATTATTCTTAGTATTTTTAGTTAATTAGTTAGTTGTACAGAAAAGGCCCCAGAGATGGGGCCTTATATTTTTATAAAAAAGTAGAGTTTGTTAGCCTAAATACGCCTTTAATAGCTTACTTCTTGAGTTATGGCGTAACTTACGTATTGCCTTTTCACGTATCTGCCGAACCCTTTCCCTAGTAAGATCAAAAGTCTGACCAATTTCGGCCAAGGTCATTGATTGTTGATCACCTATGCCATAATAAAGCTTAACGACATCGGCCTCTCTAGGCGATAATGTTTCTAATGCACGATTAATCTCAGTATTCAAAGACTGTTGCATTAAGGTCTTATCCGGTTTCGGAGACTCTCCCGATCGCAAAACATCGTATAAATTCGAGTCTTCACCTTCGCGTAGAGGAGCATCCATAGACACATGCCTACCTGAGTTTTTCATAGACTGCTTCACCTCGCTCACTGTCATTTCCAATTCTTTGGCAATTTCCTCAGCTGATGGTGGGCGTTCGTGAGCTTGCTCTAGATATGAAAAGGTCTTTTTGATTTTATTAATCGACCCAATCTTGTTCAAAGGCAATCTTACAACCCTTGATTGCTCTGCCAATGCCTGTAGAATACTCTGTCTAATCCACCAAACGGCGTACGAAATAAACTTAAAACCTCTAGTTTCATCAAAACGTTTGGCTGCCTTCACCAAACCTAGGTTACCCTCGTTGATCAAATCGGGCAATTTTAGACCTTGATTTTGATATTGTTTGGCTACCGACACAACAAATCTTAGGTTTGCAGTGGTCAAACGTTCAAGAGCAACTTGATCCCCTGCACGTATTCTCTGTGCTAGTTCAACCTCTTCGGCCGCATTGATCAGGTCTATTTTACTGATATCCTGCAAGTATTTGTCCAATGATTTTGATTCCCGGTTGGTTACCTGCTTGATAATCTTTAATTGCCTCATATATTTCGCTTATATTTATTAATACTACAAGTTCTCAGTATACACTTTTATTTGTTCTTTTCCAAAAGTTTGTCAGTATTATTATACAATATTTATGAGAAGTTTAAGATTTGAATTCCGCACGCTATTAGAACAGCAGTAATACCTTATTTTTGCCGAGAACCCGTAAAATATGAGTAAAAGAGACCTTAAAAAGTACCTTCGAGAATTACCAAAACCGGCTTTAGAAGAGCAATTGCTCGATTTATATGTAAGATTTCCCGAGGTCAAAACCTACTACGATTTCATATTCAACCCTAAAGAGGACAAACTTGTACAAGAGGCAAAAACTAAAATTGGGAATGAATATTTTCCTATTAAACGAAGAAAGCCAAAAGCCCGTCGTTCGGTCGCCCACAAATTCATAAAACACTTTCTCAAATTAGGCGTTGAGCCAGTTTTGTTGGCAGATGTGATGTTGTACAACATTGAAATTGCCCAATTGTTCGCCAAAGAAAAAAATGTAAACGAGGCATTTTATAAAAGTATGCTCAAATCGTTTGAAGAAAGTCTTCATTTTATATCAATCAATGCGTTATTACCCGATTTAAAAGAGCGTATCTTAAAAATTTATCAAGAGACTCAAGAAAGTAACTGGCCTTTTGCCGAGGGGTTTTCCCGTGCTTTGGATGTGATTGATTATTAAGGCAGTATATATCTTTACCACCCCAAAATTCATTCTTCAAGCAGTCCTGTTTTTCTTTTATAACGCTTTGCATTTGGGGCTTTCCGAAAGATAAATTTCATCCTAGCGCAATTTTCCTTTAGTTTTGCAAATTGAGGTTTGAGCGAAATCTTGAGAAAAACGACCTATAAATTTTAATACGGCCACCTACTTGGAAGTACAATCAGACAAAACCGAGAAAAAGCTCTATGACTATCAGATTCAGGATCTTCATAAGATTTTTGAACATCTTGAAAGTGATAATGAAAAAGGCAACCTACTTTATCAACTGCCCACTGGCGGCGGTAAGACTGTAGTCTTTTCAGAAATTGCCAGAAGGTATATTGAAAAGACCGGAAAGAAAGTAGTTGTTCTGACCCACAGAATAGAACTAAGTTCACAAACCTCTAGAATGCTAGAGGGTTTTGGGGTGAAAAATAAAATTATCAATAGTGAGGTCAAAGAACTGACCGACCAAGATAATTTTATGTGTTTCGTTGCAATGGTCGAGACATTGAACAACAGGCTGCAAGAAGAAAAGGTTGAAATAAAGAATATCGGCCTGGTTATCATCGATGAAGCGCATTACAATTCATTTCGAAAGTTGTTTAAATACTTCAGAAAATCGACGATTTTAGGGGTAACGGCAACACCTTTGAGCTCGAATATCAAACTTCCTATGAAAGACAATTATCAAAAGTTAATTGTAGGGGAGTCGATTTCTTCTTTGATCAAAAAGAATTTTTTGGCAAAGGCCAATGTTTACAATTATGATGTCGGTCTTCAAAGTTTAAAACTAGGTATCAGTGGTGACTATACGGTCAAATCTTCAGATGAGCTGTACAGTAACCACAACATGCTTACTAAGCTTATTTCCGCTTATAAGGATATCGCCGAAGGAACCAAAACCCTGATATTCAACAACGGTATCAATACTTCGCATTATGTCTATGAAACCTTCAAAAAAGCCGGGTATAATATTCGTCACTTAGACAACAAAAACACGGCAAGCGAACGGAAAGAAATTTTAGACTGGTTCTCGAACACACCTGATGCCATTCTTACCTCGGTAAGTATCTTGACCACCGGTTTTGACGAACCTTCGGTAGAAACTATCATTTTGAACAGGGCTACACGTTCGTTAACCCTTTATTTTCAGATGATAGGGCGGGGCAGTCGTATTCTTTCCAATAAGGATGAGTTTACTGTTGTAGATTTAGGTAACAATGTGGCCAGGTTTGGCCTGTGGGATGCCCCAATTGATTGGCAAGAAATATTTCATTTTCCTGATTTTTATTTGGAAAACATCAAGAACGATGAGGAAATCGAACGCGATTTCGTTTATGAAATGCCTCCAGAGCTTAGAGATAAGTTCAGTAAATCTGAAGATATTACCTTCGATATAAAAGCGGAATATAAAAGCGTTTTTGCTCAAGGTCTCAAATCAAAAATTGTTATTCAGCGAAGCATTGACCAACATGCCAAGATTTGTGTCGAAAATGCAGAAGATGTGTTTGACGCCCGAATCCTGGCCAAAGAGTTGAAAGACGAGATTGCCTATCGTGTAAGGCAATATTCATACTGCATCATGAATAACACCAAGAACTACAAAGAGTGGTTAGAAGAAGATTATGAGCGTAAGCTACGATCGGCCATTTCTAGAATGTTTGCAGAAAAAATGTAGTGGCCCCTTCATCGAAGTATTAGGTTGACTTAAAACGAGGTAATGCAAAAGACCAAAATACTGATTATTGGTTTTACCTGGCCTGAGCCCGCCACTACTGCGGCAGGTAATCGCATGTATGAGTTGTTGAACTTCTTTTTAGAAGAACAGCATCACATTACCTTCGCAAGTACCGCCAATAAAACCGATTTCTCCCTTAATTTGGAAAAATTCGGCATTGATGAACAACAAATCATTCTCAACGATTCTAGCTTCGACCTTTTCGTCAAGAAACTAAACCCTGATATTGTGCTTTTTGATCGTTATTTGACCGAAGAACAATTTGGTTGGCGAGTGCAAGAGCAGGTGCCCAATGCCCTACGTATTCTTGATACTGAAGACCTTCATTCCCTTCGTACAGTTAGACAATCAAGCCATAAAAAACAACGGCCTTTTGCTTTAGATGATTGGCTTACCCACGATATGACGAAGAGAGAAATAGCAAGTATTTTTCGATGCGACCTTTCCCTTATAATCAGTTCTTTTGAAATGGATCTTTTGGTAAATAAGCTTAAAATACCGCCAGAACTTTTACTACACCTGCCTTTTATGGTCGACATGAAAAAGAATTTAAATGCCATTAAGCTTCCTTTTGAAAACAGAAATCATTTTATCTGTATGGGCAACGGTCAGCACCAACCAAATGTTGACGCCCTTATTTGGCTTAAGAAGGAAATCTGGCCTCTTCTAAAAAAAGAATTGCCAAAAGCTGAACTTCACATATATGGGGCCTATTTAAAACAACAGATTCAAGAAATGCATAATGAAAAGCTGGGATTCTTAATTAAGGGCTGGGCCCAAAATGCCCAAGAAACCATGCAGCGCTATAAAGTGTGTTTGGCGCCGTTAAGATTTGGCGCAGGTATTAAGGGCAAATTGCTTTTAAGCATGCAGGCCGGCACACCAAGCGTTACTACCACGATTGGTGCCGAAGGTATGCACGGCCAATTGGCTTGGGGCGGATCTGTTGCAAACACGGCAAATGACATAGCCAACGAGTCTATAAGGCATTTTCTTGATAGTACCTGCTGGCAGGAAAGTCAGAAAAACGGATTTACTATTTTAAAAGCATGGTATGATAAAGAAATGCTACAGAATAGACTTCGAAATTGCTTAACCCATTTATCAAAAAATCTTAAGGAGCACCGTTCACAAAATTTTATTGGGGCCATGTTAAATTATCAGACCATGCAGGCAACTAAATATATGTCGAAATGGATTGAAGAAAAGTCTTCTCGCAATCAATCCCATAAGTAGTTGAACCTTAAAAACTAATTGTGTTCAAATTTTTGGTCGAAAAACTATATCTTGGGTGGTAAACACTAAATAACCATTAACACCCTTGAAAATGAAAAACTTAAATTTATTTACGATTGCCCTCTTTTTTTTAATAACTAGCCAAAGCTCTTTAGCTCAAACAACAGATATTGGTGTTATCGATAGTGCCTCCGTAGTCGATAAACGCTTAAAATTTGGATGCGGGTTCGGATTAAGTTTTGTCGGCGGTACCAACATAGGGTTAGCCCCAAATTTAATGTATGCTGTAAGTGAAAAGGTAAGTGTTGGTGCAGGCCTGCAAGGAAATTACACTTCAATAAAAGATGTACAGAGCACGACCACATTCGGTGCAAATGTCATCACTCAATATAATCCTATTCAGCGCTTGACTACCTTGATAGAATTTGCCGAGTTGAATGTAAATACAAAGAAAGAAGAGGTCACTGGCGAGATTAAAGACAGTTTTTGGGAGTCTATTCTATTTATTGGCGCAGGACTCAATATAACGGACAAAATCGCTCTTGGTGTCAAGTATAATGTACTATACAAAGATGATGAAAGTGTATATACAAGCCCCGTAATCCCCTTTGTGAATATCACCTTTTAGAGGGTGAAGGTTTAATTTTCGTTATCGAAAACTTTTAGCTTTTTGAGATATACATCAAATGTGGTGCCCCTGTCGACCTGACTTATGGCTTTAATAGTACCACCTAAGGCCTCTATTTGAGATTTGGTCATAAATAGTCCGACGCCTTTTGCCTGCGGATGGTTATGAAAAACTTTGTTCATTCTAAACAGCTGTTTTCCATACTTATCCATATCAATGCCTAAACCATTATCCTTGAAAGACAGTTTAATCTTATCTCCGACCAACTTAGAACTTACCTTTATTTTTGGCTTACGGTCAGGACTTCTATATTTTATGGCATTACTGATCATGTTCTGAAAAAGGCTATCAAGATAGATTTGGTTATAAACAATGGTATCTACCGCAGAAAAATCCATGATAATCTCTGCTTGACTATCTTCGATTTCGGCTGTCAATATCTCTTTGATCTTATGCAAAGTTTCGCTCAGCTTCAGTTTCTCCCTTTTTACCGGCTCACCTGTCTGCACTTTCAATGTGTCGACCAATGTATCTAAGGTTTGTGTCAAGTGCTCGGTTACTTTCTCAAACTTTTCAAAAAGCATCTTTTTTTCGTCATCCGTCTTAACCATTTTATAAACACTCAGAAGACCATTAAGGTTATTTACGGGAGAACGTAAATTGTGGGTTGTTATATGGGAAAAATCTTCTAGCTGATTGTTCTGCGATTTCAGCTCATTGGCCAAGGCTTCTAGCTTCTCATTAGAAGCAAGTATTTTTTCTTCGGCCTGTTTTTCTTTGGTAACATCGCGGGCAATCCAAGAACAAAGAATGCTATCTTCATTATTAATTGGGCCTACGGTTACTTTTACCGGTATTTCTTTGCCTTTTTTCGATGTCATGAACAGGTCTTCGCCGATATCGATATGCTGCACCTTGGGAGTATTGAAAAATGCCTGCCTTATCATTTTGCCCTTGTCATGAAACCTGGTCGGTATCAGCATTTTTATACTATTACCTATCAACTCTTGGCTTGAGTATCCAAATAGCCGTTGCGCCTCGTTATTTACCATCTCAATGGTAGAGTCTTGATTCAAAATAAAATTGGGGTAGGGGGCCGAGTCGATAATATTTCTAATTCTGGCCTCTTCTTTATACTGTTTGGTTATGTCTTGGCAAACGCCCACTATTTCCTCAACTTCGCCTTGCTCATTTTTGTATACCGTCTCATTTATTTTAATGGTTTTGACGGTACCATCGGCCAATATTATTCGATGAATAAAGTCGCCATATGTTCCATTTGATTCTATCTTCTTCTTATGGTCATTTAAAATTCCTCGATCATCGGGGTGCACATAACTTAGCATTTCTTCAAAAGTAACCTTACCATCTTCAGGTTTCATACCATACATGGCCAAAAGGTTTTTTGACCAAGTGGCGTATTTATCACCTGGTTTTAGATGCCAGTGTCCCATTTGCGCCTCCCTTTCGGCAAGACTTAGCAAATCATTGTTCTTTATTATCTGATTCTCAAAGTTCTTTTGTTCCGTAATGTCTTGAAAGATGCCCAAGATTTCCTTGATTTCATTTGAATCATCTTCATAGACTTCACCCGTAACCATGAGAGTTCTAACATCATTATTACCCAATATGATACGAAAGACCAATTGGTCTAATTTCTTTTCTTTCAGTGCTCGAATTCGGTATTTCTCAACCCTCTCGGCATCTTTAGGGTGAACAAATTGAAGAAGAGTCTGTATGGGAGCTTTTTCATCTTCAAATTCAATACCGAATAGTCTAAAAAGATTCCACGAACCCAAAATATAATTGGTTCCATTTTGCCAAAACCAATGCCCCATATTGGCTTTCTGCTCTGCAACATTAAGTAAGTGGTTTTTTCGAAGTATTTCGTTTTCAAATTTCTTCTGTTCGGTAACATCTTGAGATATTCCGAGAACATTAACTACTCTACCTTCCGAATCGGTATTAACTTCACCTATAACCTTGATAAATCTAATCTCGTCATCAATAATCACCCGATGTGTAAAACTTCGGTAGCTCTTGGTTTGCATGGTGATAGCCAAGCTTGCCTGAACATCGACCATATCTTCAGGGTGTACATCTTTGAGAAGCGTGTCAAGGGTAACTTTTGATCCTTTTTTAATTCCTAAAAGTTCACACATATTGTCGGAACAAGTGGCCAAATTTGTCTTTCGATCCCATAACCAATGTCCCAATTGTGCTTTTCTCTGGGCAACATTGAACAACTGATTTTTTTGAAGTAAATCACGTTCCAGTTTTTTCTGATGGGTGATATCAAGCGTAAGACCTTTGACTTGAAGGCAGCGGTCGTCTTCAAAGACAGCAGAAGCCGCCAAAATAACCCAGATGTAGTTGTTTTTTGGGGTTTTTAGGGGGACAATCTCGCAAAATGAACCTCCGTCTTCAATTATCCTGCTTAATTCATCATTAATGGTATCCTTATCGGATTCATTGACATAGAAAATATCTGTCTTATCTAAAGAAAGTCGAGAATTTTCAGGAATTTCAAGAATGTTACAGGTCACATCATCCAAAGTAGAGGTCATAGATTCAAAATCTAAATACCAATGACCAATTTTGGCGACGGAATAAGGATCGTTCTCTGTCAGATATGGGCTTTTCTGATTTTCTTTCACGTTTAACTGTTCTTGAAAGATGGGTTAGATGTTCCTACAAAAATATTTAACATTCAAAAAGAAAACTTGCACAAAGTTAGTACTTTACACCTTAAATATCAGTAATATTAGGCAATTTAACAAAAATATTTTTTTAACAGTATAAATCTTATTAAGAATTTATACCTACTTAAAATGTAAGAATAATAATATTAATTTTAATTAAAAATACAGAACGTTATATTTCAAACGTTAGAGTTCAACTTGTTACTTTAGGACATATTCACTTTAAAATAGTTTATTTTGCAATTGATTAAATAAAAAAATATGTCCGTAATAAATTGGGAAACAGCTATAGAATTCGAAGATATCACTTATAAAAAGTGTAATGGGGTAGCAAGAATAGCGTTTAACCGGCCGAATGTTAGAAATGCTTTTAGGCCGAAAACGACCAGTGAACTTTATAAGGCTTTTTATGACGCTCAGGAAGATACCTCCATCGGTGTTGTTCTCTTATCCGCTGAGGGGCCTTCTACAAAAGATGGCATTTATTCTTTCTGTAGTGGTGGTGACCAAAAGGCTAGGGGAGAACAAGGTTATGTCGGCGACGATGGTATGCACCGTTTGAACATTCTTGAAGTACAGCGTCAAATTCGTTTTATGCCCAAAGTTGTAATCGCCGTCGTACCAGGATGGGCAGTGGGTGGCGGCCATAGTCTTCATGTGGTTTGCGATATGACCTTAGCCAGTAAGGAACACGCCATTTTTAAGCAAACGGATGCTGATGTAACCAGTTTTGATGCAGGATATGGCTCTGCCTATTTGGCGAAGATGGTAGGTCAGAAAAAAGCCCGTGAAATCTTTTTCTTAGGCAGAAATTATTCGGCACAGGAAGCTTATGAAATGGGAATGGTCAATGCCGTGGTACCCCACGAAGATTTAGAGGCAACTGCTTATGAATGGGCCCAAGAGATATTGCAAAAATCACCGACAAGTATTAAAATGCTCAAATTTGCTATGAACCTCACCGATGACGGCATGGTAGGGCAGCAAGTATTTGCCGGTGAAGCAACCCGTTTGGCATATGGCACCGAAGAAGCGAAAGAGGGAAGAAATGCCTTCTTGGAAAAAAGAAAACCGGATTTCGGTAAAAATAAATGGATCCCTTAAAAAGGGTTGCTCACGAGTAGAAATAAAAAAAGCCTTCCTGCCGGGAAGGCTTTTTAATTGAGAACACACTATATGAAAAAATTAACTCCTGCTGAATTATGATATAAACATACAGCCGTTTGGCCTTAACATGAAATCTTTGTTGTCAGTCAAGGCACAGTTGTTGTCAATTTCTCTTTTTAGCTATTTTAAGCCAGAATTATCAGTTGAAGGAAAGGCAGCCAATACGTCTTTAAGAAAGGTGTTAATATTGAAATCAGGCTCTTCAGCCAATCCGGTTCTGACTATGACCAAATCTTTAGATGGAATAATAAAAACTCGCTGCCCTTGATATCCATTTGCTGAATACATGTCCTTTGGCACATCAGGGTATTTACCTTCTGCATTCAGCCAAAAGTGCCCCCCATAAGTGCCGTCGGAATGGGCGGTAGGGGTGGTTATGTAGTCGACCCATTGTCTATCGAAGAGATGCTGGCCATTCCATTCCCCCTCATTTAGGTACAGAATACCAAATTTTGCCCAGTCCCTGGTATTGGCCCATGCATATGAAGACCCTACGTAATTGCCGGCCTGATCAGTTTCTATAATCATTGAGTTCATGCCTATCTTGTCTATTAAAGCGGAATAGGGAAAGTCGAGATAAGCCTGTTGGGTTTCAAAATGGTCCCGAAGAATACCTGAAAGTAAGTTCGAGGTACCTGAAGAATAATTCCATATTTCTGTGGGCTTGGCAATGGCAGGTTTCTGCGCTTGGCCCAAAGTCATATCCGTATCTAAGAACAGCATACGTGTCACATCTGAAATTGATGAATAATCTTCTTCCCATTCCAACCCACTTTGCATTCGCAGCAGATGGTTGATGGTAATTTCTTTTCGCTCATCGGTTTTCCAATCTTCTATTGGCGCTGGTAGGTTCAAATCTATTTTATCTTGATATTCTAAAATACCGTATAGCGTGGCCAAAACACTTTTGGTCATACTCCAACCCAGCACCGGGGTTTCCGCATTAAATCCATCCACATAACGTTCTGCCACCATCTGATTTTTGTAGTTTACCAATACTGTTCGTGTTTTTTGAACCTCTGGTCTAGAAAATGCACTGTCTAAAGCCTTGTTTAATAATTGATAATCTACCTCGGGGAAAATGGTATCTTTTGGTTCTTTATTACCGTAAGGAAATGGGAGTTGAGCGGTAGATTTACTTCTAGAGGGAATTCTATAAGAGGCTTTCTCATCAAAATCATCATTGACCAAAATGCAACCGATACCTTCGAAGCAAACAGATGTACGTTGCATTAATCCGAATACGGATGCTTCGGCACTGGTTTCATTTGAGCTAACCTCTGCCAATTTGATCAAAGGAACGTTATTGTCATTAGCGTTGACCGATTCTGCACTGCGATGGGCCAAGAAAACGGTGGAGGCCATGTTCTTGGCGGCATAGCCCGATATAATATTTAGTTTGGGGTATTGGGTATAGATGACAATGGCCAAAATAATTAATACGGCCAAAAGAACTCTTTTTGCTATTTTCATTGAATCAAAGTAATGGTGAGGGTCTTTCTCTGAAAGTAAAAATAAAAGAATTTAGATTGCCGTACTTTCACAAACCTAAAATTAAATAAATGCATGTATTTGTCAGTTTGAATATTCCCGATTCGGGTATTGATTTAATGAAAGAGCAGGGTATCAAAGTAACCAAGTGGACTGAGGACATGCCCATGAGTCAAGAACAGTTTGTCGACCACATGTCACAGTTTGATGCCCTTTTGAGTACATCAAATTTTAAAATCGATGCAGAATTTTTAAAAAAGAACCAACACCTTCAAATAATTTCACAATACGCCGTCGGTTATGATAATATCGACATAAAGGCTGCGACCGATTTAGGTATTCCAGTAGGTAATGCCCCCGACTCAATGACCGATGCCACTGCGGATACTGCATTTTTATTGATGCTCGCAACTTCTCGTAAATTTCTTTTTCATCACAAACGAATCGCCAAAGGAGATTGGAAGCATTTTCAACCAAAATCAAATTTGGGTATAGAACTTAAGAACAAAACATTGGGCATTTTTGGCCTTGGCCGAATTGGTCTAGAGTTTGCCAAACGATGCCAAGGCGCTTACAATATGAATATCATTTACTTTAACCGAAGCCATAATCAAGGAGCGGAAGAACTATTGGGTGCCAAGAAAGTTAGTTTTGAAGAACTATTGACCGCTAGTGATGTTATCTCTGCGCATTGTGCCCTTACTGATGAGACACGCCATACCTTCAATAAGTCTGCATTCGAAAAAATGAAAAGTACGGCCATTTTCATTAACACATCTCGCGGAGCAGTACACCAGGAATCCGATTTGACCGATGCATTAAAAAACGGACATATATGGGGAGCCGGACTTGATGTGACCGACCCCGAACCAATGAACCCCTCTAACCCCTTATTGAATATGGAAAACGTCTCAATTTCACCTCACATAGGATCTGCTACGCAAGAAGCCAGAAACAGAATGTCGATTTACGCAGCAGAAAATATTATAGCCAAGTACAAAGGGGAAAAAATTCCTTATTTAATTAACAAAGAGGTGAAATAAGGCCTAAAGTATCTTTTTGTCGATAGTTGAAATTAGTCAAGTTCATTTTTAGTAGCACGTATGCTTTTAAATGTATTCATAAGATCGTTTTTAGTTATAGGAATCACTCTTTTCATAGGATGCGCGCCTAATAAAAAGGATAGACAGGTAGCGCTTTTCGACTCGTATTGCGCTTCTTGCCACATGGCACCTGATATTAATTCATTGCCAAAACATTTATGGAAAAACAAAGTACTGCCTGAAATGGCCGCAAGAATGGGCATACGAGATTCTACCAATAATCCATTTAAAGGAGTGTCTCTGGTAGAACAAGGCGAAATATTGAAAACAGGTGTATATCCGTCAAATCCCATTATTGCTATGGAAGATTGGAAAATTCTTGAAGAATACATTCTGAATAATGCACCAGATTCATTAAGCTCTTATCCTACAAGGCCTCTAGCGGAAGTTAAACAATTTCAGACCAAGACTTTAGCGATAGACAGTATAGAAGGAAGCAATATTTCCTATCTGAAGATTGATCAAAATAACCAGAAAATCTTAGCGGGAAGCCTTCAGGGTCAACTGTTAAGGTATGATTATGCCCTTTCAGAACTAGAACCTGTCATTAAAGCAGCTAGTACCATCACAGACTACACTCAAAAATCTGATAATACCTACCTGACCACTATTGGCTTTCTGTTACCTTCCGAGATAGCCTCCGGAGCCTTGGGAATAAAAAATGGGGAAATCATCAAATCACTGCCCCAAAAGCTTCATAGACCCGTTCATACGTTAATACATGATTTTGATAAAGATGGTATTGATGAAATTGTTGTGAGTGAATTTGGCGATTTAAAAGGACAATTGGCACTTTGGAAAAAAAATGCTGATGGCCACTTTATTGAACAAGTGCTGCTAAATCAGCCAGGCGTTATAAAAACAGAGGCAAGAGATATAAACAATGACGGTAAAGATGATTTAATTGCAGTTACCTCACAAGGGGAAGAAGGAATTACTATTTTATATCAAACGGAAGAAATGAAATTTAGACCAGAGCAGGTTTTAAGATTTCCTCCCAATTATGGTACTAGCTGGTTTGAAACGTTGGATTTTGACAAAGATGGCGACCTAGATATTATAACCGCTCATGGCGATAATGCCGATGAAACCTACACCATGAAACCGTATCACGGGTTAAGAATTCATTTAAATGATGGGCTCAATCATTTTGAAGAATCCTTTTTCTACCCCTTGAACGGCTGCACCAGGTTCTTGAGTGGCGATTTTGACCAAGACGGCGATGAAGATTTGGCGCTGTTGTCTACCTTCCCCGATTATGAAAATCATCCACATGAAACTTTTATCTATCTTGAAAATAGAAATACCAAGACATTTGATTTTAAAAGTTATAGATTGGCGGATCCCAATCTAGGCCGATGGTTTTTATTGGATAGCGGCGATATTGACCATGATGGTGATATTGATATTGTCTTAGGCTCGTTGACTTATGTCTATAGTCCCATCCCCAAAGAACTTCAGGAACGATGGAAAAATGAAAACGTCGATTTATTGATTTTAGAAAATATGTTGAATTGATTTGATAAAACTTAAAAACATATCGTCAATCTTGCTGGTCCTTACCTTTATATCTTGTGGAACTGCGGACAAGAATTATATTTGGAAAACCAGAGAAGTTACGGTTTCGGCCTATAATTCAACAAGAGCTCAAACCGATGGCCAGCCAAATATTGCGGCTTGGGGCGATACTTTGAAACCAGGTATTAAATCAATAGCCGTATCGAGAGATTTGATACCCATTGGTTTTGAATACAACACTCAAGTTAAGATTACAGGGTTTGAAGGCATTTACTTGGTCAAAGATAAAATGCACTACCGATGGAGAAATAAGATTGACGTGTATATGGGGCTAGATGTTGAAAAAGCCCGCGAATGGGGTCGCAAAAAACTAAAAGTTCACTATCGAGTTAAAAAAGACAGTCTGCCAAATACCAAATAATATGAACAAATATTTTTTACCTTCTTTATTTTTCTTGCTGTTTTTCATCAGCTGTGCGACACCCAAGCGAATTGTAGACAAGCCGATAGTTTTTGATGAAGAACGATTGCAATTGACATCTGAATATCTATTGAACAGATATGGTATTGACAAGGAAGAGCCGACCATTGAACCGAAAATGATTGTACTTCATTGGACGGCCATTCCCACTTTCGAGGGTTCATTCGATGCGTTTAAAGAAAGTAAATTACCGAATTGGAGACCGGATATCAAAAATGTAAGTGGAC